>JBFGNS010000097.1:0-16681 GCA_041574955.1 Thermoanaerobaculia bacterium
GCGACGCGCAGCAGCGGCTCGGGGAGAGGGTCCGGCTAGCGCCCCTCGACCCGCGGGTCGGCGCCCTGCGGCGGCCGGTCGACCACGGTCTCACCCCGCCCGAGGAGCGCACGGGCCTCGAGATAGATGCCGTGGTCGTCGGGCACCACCACGCCGCCCTGGCCGTCCAGCTCGAGCCCGAAGTAGGACGGCAGGTCGAGATCGTCGAGCGGGTAGAACTGCACCCGGTGGGCGGAGTACAGGTAGTCGCGCCGCTTGTACTCCTGGTCGATGCGGAACGAGGTGTCGACCACCGCCTGGTAGGCGGCCGCCCGAAAGTCGGCGGCGTCGTGCAGCTGCTTGAGTCCGAGCAGGCGGCCGCCGTAGGCCTCGCTCAGGTCGACGCGCAGGCCGTAGGTCGGAATGAAGCCGAACGGCTCGTCGTCCCGTGGCGGCTCGATGTCGCCCGGGGCGATGTCGAGCAGCTTGGCGATGAGGCTGGAGTCGTCCTTCAGCGCGCCTCCCGGTTGCGGACTCGGAGCGCGGCTGTGGACGGTCACCTCTAGCGCGTTCTGCAGCTCGAGCGGCCCCTGGCCGCCGGGGGGCAGACCGAGCACCTGCAGCCGGGCATAGGAAAGGTCGTAGAAGCCGCTGCGCCGGAACTCGATGGCACCGGCGGTCTTGGGCAGGCCCGAGATCTCGCGCCCGGCCAGGATCGGCAGCACCGCGACGCGCAGCCCGCCGGTGGCGTCGGTGCCGTCGAGGTACAGAGCCGCCACGAACCAGCGCAGCTCGCTGGCCTGCTGGTCAGGCCGCCGCATGGCGACCGCGAACTGGAAGGTGATCTCGCGGTAGCGCAGCCAGCCGGTGTCGGGGAACTGCTCGAGGCCGGCCCGGCAGTAGTCGTTGACCACCAGCCAGACGTACGGGTTCACCGGCTCGAAGGTGGCCTCGTTGCCTGCCGGCCCGTTGAGGCAGCTGTTGCACAGCTCGTGGAGCCGCTTGTCGCTCGCGGTCAGGCGCAGGAAGCAGGCCACCCACGGCCGGTCGGCGGTGCCGAAGTAGTAGGGCGGCGAGTAGACCGGGTCCCCCGGGGGTCGGACGTAGGGCGGCAGCATGGCTCGATCCTCCGCCCAACAGGATAGCCCAACGGCGGCGCGCCGGCGCCGCGCCGGGACGTCGCCGGGGGCCACCGCGGTAGACTCCGCCCGCAGAGATCCTCTGCTATGAACCCGGGCGAGGTATTCAGCCACCTCGAGGTGGAGCGACGCGGGGCGTCGGCCGACCTGGTCGTGCTGCTGCACGCCATCAACAGCGGGCCCGACGACCTGGCCGATCTGCGCCAGGTCATCGAACGGGCCGACGACGGCAAGGCGTTCGCCGACGCCGACCTGCTGGCGCCACAGATGCGCGCCGGCGTGCTGGCGAACACCGACATCTATCTGGTGGCGAGCCAGCTCGAGGACTGGATCGACGAGCTGTTCCGCGAGCGCCAGGAGACCGGGGCCGGCTACCGGAAGATCTACCTGATCGGGCACTCGATCGGCGCGCTGGTCCTGCGCAAGTGCCTGGTCTGGGGGTTCGGCAGCACCGAGGATCATCCGCTCTACCAGGCGCCCAGCAGTCCAAAACCGTGGGTGGCGCGGGTCGACCGCGTCATCCTGCTGGCGGGTGTGAACCGCGGCTGGTCGTTGTCTCCCAGGCCGCGCCACATGCCTCGCTACGAGCAGCTTCTGCGGGCGCTCGCCAGCGCCGCCGCCGGCCTGGTCGGCGTCGGCGGGCTGATCCGCAGTGTGGCGCGCGGAGCGCCGTTCGTCGCCGACCTCCGGGTGCAGTGGGTGCGGCTGGCGCGCGCCAGAAGGGACGAGCTGCCACCCGTGATCCAGCTGCTGGGCGACGTCGACGACGTCGTCGATCGAGAGGACAACAAGGACGCACTGGTGGCCACCAACTTCCTGTTCGTTCCGGTGCCGGGTACCGACCACCGCAGCATCAGGCAGTTCGACGACAGCCAGTACGGACGCACGCGCCGGCGGCGGTTCAGTCAGGCTCTGCTCGACAGCCCGCAAGCGCTGCGCGAGCGGTGGGGCGAGATCGGCCACTCGCTGCGCGAGCAGCAGGAGGTGGCCACCGGCGCCGACGACCGCCGCGTGGTGTTCGTGATGCACGGCATCCGCGATTACGGGCACTGGCGGCAGAAGGTCGAAGAGCAGATCCGCAAGCTCGATCCCGAGGCGGTCGTGGTGACCTCGAGCTACGGCTGGTTTCCGATGGCGCGCTTCCTGCTCGGTCGCGACCGTCAGCGCAACGTGCGGTGGTTCATGGACCAGTACACCGAGATGCTGGCCCGCTTCCCGCGCGCCCGCTTCAGTTTCTTCGGTCACAGCAACGGCACCTACCTGCTGGCGAGCGCGCTGCGGCGCTACGCCACCATGGAGTTCCAGCGGGTGGCTTTCGCCGGCAGCGTGGTGCCGCGCTCCTTCCCGTGGCGCAAGTACCTGCGGGCGGACGGCAGCGGCAGGGTGACCGCGCTGCGCAACGACATGGGTGACCGCGACGTGGTGGTGGGCATCTTCCCGCGGCTGTTCGAGCTGTTCAACGAGATCTTCCGGCAGGGACTGCCGAGCGACATCGGCAGCGCCGGCTTCAACGGCTTCGCCGACGACGTGGCGGACGAGCTGCAGGCCTATCTGCCCGGCGGCCACGGCGCCGGCACCAAGGAGTCCAACCACGAGCCGGTGGCCCGCTTCCTGATCAAGGGCGAGAACCGGTACGCCGAGGACCGGCGCAACGGCCCGCTCGGCTGGGCCTCGTGGCTGTCGCGCCTCTGCTGGGTGGTCTGGGTGCTGATCGGGCTCGGCCTGGTCTGGATCGGCTACGCCGTTTTCGACGCCCACGGGGCGGCCGCGGCCGCTGCCTACGCGCTGGCGGTGCTGGGCGTGCTCTACACCGTCTAGCCGCTAGCCGTCCGGCCGCCGCTCCTGGACCTCGCCGGTCATCGGCACGAACCGTACGGCGAGGACGCGCCTGGTGACCACCCGCCGTGCGGTCTTCTCGAGCAGCTTGAGCTCCTGGTAGTCCTCGCCCACGGGGATGACCATGCGGCCGCCGACCGCCAGCTGCTCGACCAGCGGTTGCGGCACGTACGGCGGCGCGGCCGTGACGATGATGCCGTCGAACGGCGCCTGGTCGGGCAGACCCCGGTAGCCGTCGCCGGCGATGACCGTGACGTTGGCGTAGCCCAGCCGCTCGAGATCGGCGGCGGCGCGGCGGGCCAGCGGCTCGACGATCTCGATCGAGAACACCCGCTCGACCAGCAGCGACAGCACCGCCGCCTGGTAGCCGCTGCCGGTGCCGATCTCGAGCACCTTGTCGCCGGGCTCGGGCGCCAGCAGCTCGGTCATCAGGGCGACGATGTACGGCTGCGAGATGGTCTGCCGGTGGCCGATCGGCAGGGGGTGGTCGGCGTAGGCGCGCCCACGCACATCCGCCGGTACCAGCTCGTGGCGCGGCACGCTGCGCATCGCCGCCAGCACCCGCGTGTCCCTGACGCCACGCGCCTCGATCTGACGGCGCACCATCGCGTCGCGCTCGGCCTGCCGTGGGCCGGCGTCGGCCGTCGCCAGCGCGCCGTCTCCACACGCCAGCGTGGCCGGCGTGAGCAGCAGCACGCCGGCGACCAGCGCAGTCCGCGCTCGGTGCCGCATCGGGAAGATCCTACACCTCGCCGAACCGGCCGTCGGTCGCCGCCGCGAGCCGCCGCTTGTCTACAATGGCCCCCATGCGCATCCTGGCTCTAGTGGCGCTGCTGGCGGCGGCGCCGGCGGCGGCACCGGCCGCGGCACCGGACGCGGACCTGATCGTGACCGGCGGCCGCGTCTGGACCGGCGACGCCGACCGGCCGTGGGCGGAGGCGGTGGCGGTGGCCGGCGAGCGGATCCTGGCGGTCGGCGGCGCCTCCGAGGTGGCCGCGCACCGCGGCCCCGAAACGCGGGTCGTCGACGCCACCGGCCGCTTCGTCTGCCCCGGCTTCATCGACAACCACACCCACTTCGACCGCGCCGGGGAGCTGCTGGTGGGCGTCAACCTGCTCGACGTGGCGGACGCCGACTCGCTGGTGCGGCGCGTGCAGGAGGCGCAGGCGCGGCTGCCACCCGGCAGCTGGATCGCCGGCGGCGACTGGGGCGCCTACGAGGCCTGGGGTCGCGGATCGGCGGGCGGCGCGGGCGCGGCCGAAGCCGGCGCGGCGTTCCTGCCCCACCGGCGGCTGATCGACCCGTTCACCCGCGGCCGCAACCCGGTGCTGCTGTCGAAGTGGGACCGCAGCCTCTACCTGGCCAACGCCGACGCGCTGGCGGCGGCCGGCGCCACCTGCGACTGGCCGGGGGTCGAGTGCGAGGCGGGCGTGCCCACCGGCCGCCTGCAACCCGCGGCCGCCGAGCGGGTGCGCGCGGCGGTGCCGGAAACCAGCCTCGAGCAGCGGCTCGCCGAGGCGCGCGCCGCGCTCGCCAGGCTGCGCGGCCACGGCGTCACCACGATCCACGACATCACGCCGCCCGAGCAGCTCGCCGTCTTCCAGGAGCTGCGCAGACGGGGCGAGCTGACGGTGCGCGTCTACGCCCGGCACACCCTCGACCGCTGGCAGCACCTGGCGGCGCTCGGTATCCGCCACGGCTTCGGCGACGACTGGATCCGGATCGGAGGCCTCAAGGGGTTCGTCGACGGCATCATGGGCAACTCGTCGGCCCGCTTCTACGAGCCGTACCTGACCACCGGCGAACGCGGCCGCTGGCGAGCCATGATGGAGCCGCCGGGCAACATGGAGACGCTGCTGGTGGGAGCCGACGCCGCCGGGCTCTGGCCGCAGGTGCACGCCATCGGCGACGAGGCGATCGACACCCTGCTGGACCTCTACCAGAAGGTCATCGAGAGCAACGGTGAGCGGCCGCGCCGGTTGCGTGTGATCCACGCCCAGGTGCTGCGCGGCCCCGAGGTCGCCCGGCGGATGGCGGCGATGGGCGTGGTCGCCGAGGTCCAGCCCTACCACGCCATCGACGACATGCGCTGGATGGAGGAGCGGATCGGCGAACGCGCCCGCTGGGCCTACGCCTTCAAGACGCTCCGCGACGCCGGCGTCACGCTGTCGTTCGGCAGCGACTGGCCGGGCACCAACGCCTCCTGGTACCCGGCCAACCCGATCCTCGGCATCTACGCGGCGGTGACCCGCCAGACGCTGTCCGGCGAGCCGGCCGGCGGCTGGTTCCCCGACGAGCGGGTGGACGTAGAGACGGCGCTGCGTGCCTACACCGTCAACAACGCCTGGGCCGCCGGCGAGGAAGCGATCAAGGGCAGCCTGGCCGCCGGCAAGCTGGCCGACCTGGTGGTCCTCGACCGCGATCCGTTCCGCGTGGCGACGGCGGAGCTGCGCGAGCTGAACGTCGTGACGACGGTCGTCGGGGGCCGCGTCGTGTGGCAGAGGCCGTGACCGAGACTGCGGAGGGGTAGCCATGGATCACCGATCGCCGAGCTTCGTTGCACCGCTTCTTGCAATCCTGCCGCTGCTGGCCGCGTCACCGGGCGCCGGCCAGCAGCCCGCGGTGAGCGACGAGTCCTACACCGCTCCTTCGGGCGAGCGGGTCATCCGGCAGTCGGTGACGGTGCCGGCGCCGCTCGGCGAAGTCTGGAAGCTGTACACCACCTCCGACGGCCTGGCCTCCTGGGCGGCGCCGGCGGCTGAGGTCGACCCGCGGGTAGGCGGCATGATCCGCTCGAGCTTCAAGGTGGGCGGCGAGCTCGGCGGAGCGGGCACCGTCACCTCGCGCATCGTCGCCGTGATCCCGGGGCACGAGATCACGCTGGTCGACGACCTGGTGAGCCTGCTGACTATGGGCGGCGCCTACGACTGGCTCGACCTGTTCCCGCAGGCGTTTCTCGACGAGCTGGAGCGCGACGGCGACGACGTCTACACGACGGTGCGGTTCGAGCCCGAGTCCGAGGACACCACCCGGGTGACGCTGTTCTCCTACGGCCACCGCGAGGGCGGCGAGTGGGACCGGGTGGTCGCCGAGACCAGGAAGTCGAACGCCTGGTTCCTCGGCAACCTGCTGCGCCGCGTCGCCGACGGCCCGATCGACTGGTCAGCCGGCGGCTAGAGCGGTCCTCCGGCGACGGGGCGACGGCCGCGACGGCCGCTACCGGGGGATCGCCCGCCGCTACCCCCGCGCCGCACGAGCCGCTGGCGCGTGCGCACGCCTGCGGTGTTTTCCCGGGCCCGCCTGAGGAGATCTCCTCATTGAGCCGTCCGCCGGGATGCCTAGGGTGAGGCCAGACCCTTGGAGGTGACCCGATGGACAGAACCGAGAAGCTCGAGGTGTGCCGTTCGTTCCACTCCTGCTCGAGCCGCACCGCGCGAACGGCGCGTGCCGCGCTCGCCATCGCCGCGCTCGCCGCCGCGCCGCTGGCGGCGCAGGGCGTGCCGTGCATCGCCGGCTTCGCCGGGCCGTATCCGTGCGACAACGTCGACCTGCTGGCGATCGTTCCGAGCGGTGAGATCGTCGGCTCGAGCGCCAACCCCAGCTCGGGCTCCGACATGTGGGGCTGGACCGATCCCCAGACCGGGCGCGAGTACGCCGTCCAGGGACTGAGCGACGCGGTCGCCTTCATCGACGTCACGGTGCCGACCGAGCCGGTCTTCGTCGGCCACCTGCCGGCGCCGGTGACCAACTTCCTGTGGCGCGACCTCAAGGTCTACGACAACAAGGCGTACATCGTCGGCGACTTCAGCCCGCTGCCCGACCCCTCGAACCAGGGCACCCACGGGCTGCAGATCTTCGACCTGACGCGGCTGCGCGGCGCCGGGCCGCTCGAGGTGTTCACCGAGGACGCCCTCTACACCGGCTTCGACGAGGCCCACAACATCGCCATCGACGAGCACACCGGCTTCGGCGCGGTGGTGGCGAGCGATACCTGCGAGCACGAGTACCACCTGCTCGACCTCAACAAGGACCCCTCGGACCCCGACTTCTTCGTCGGCTGTTTCGACAGCGGGGTGCCCGGGGCGGTGCACGACGCCCAGTGCACCGTCTACCACGGGCCCGACACCGAGCATCAGGGCAAGCAGATCTGCCTGTCGTTCAACGAGGACCGGATCGCGATCGTCGACATGAGCGACCTGTCGGGCCCCAAGAGCCAGCTCACCGGGCCCCGGGTGCTGTGGGTGGGCGACTACGAAGGTCGCAGCTACGCCCACCAGGGCTGGCTGACCGAGGACCACGCCTACCTGGCCAGCAACGACGAGACCGATGAGCTCGACGCCACGCTGGCCGGCACGCCACACAACACCCACACCTACATCTGGGACGTGCGCGACCTCGACAATGCGGTCCACACCGGCACCTACGTCGGGCCGACCGGCGCCATCGATCACAACCACTACTTCAACGGCCGCTTCCTGCACCAGGCCAACTACACCGCCGGCTACCGGGTGCTCGACGCCGCCGACATCGCCAACGCCAACCTCGAGCAGGTCGCCTTCTTCGACACCTTCCCGCCCAACGCCGACGTACCCGCCTTCGCCGGCCTGTGGAGCGGCTACTTCTTCTTCGACAGCGGGGTCATCGTCGTCAGCCAGATCGACGGCGGCGAGCTGTTCGTGCTGCGGCCGCACCTGCCGGACGACGACGGCGGCGGGGACGGCGACGGCGCCAAGGCCACCGGCGGCGGCTGGCTGGCCGGCACCAGCGGCGGCAAGATCAACTTCGGCTTCAACGCCAGGCAGAAGCCTTCGGGTCCGCACGGCAGCCTGCAGCTCAACGACCAGGCGGCCGGGGTCAAGATCCACCTCGACGAGGTGACCCTGATCCGCTCGGTCGAGGGCACCTGCGGCGCCATCACGGCGGCCGACTACGCCCTCGAGCTGCGCGGCACCGGCCGGTTCAACAAGGACGGCACGGCGAGCTTCCGGGCGTGCGTGGTCGACAACGGCGAGCCGGGGAGCGGCTCCAGCCTGGTGCCGGACCGCTTCCACCTCGAGTGCGTCGCCGGCTGCGGCTACTCGACGGCGGACCGCGCCGCCGACGACGGTCTCGACGGCGGCAACGTCCAGGTCCACCGCGCCGGCGACGAGTCCACGGGCGGCGGTGGAGCCGCCTCGACCCTGATGCTCGATCCGCTGCTGCTGAGCGCGGCACAGGTGGGCGCCGTCGAGCTGTTCGTGGTGCGCGCCTGGGACGCCGACCAGCAGCCGCTGGCCGGTGCCGGCGTCGAGCTGGTCCGCACCTCGGCCGGCGGCTCCACCGAGTCGTTCGCCGCCGTCACCGACCTCGCCGGAGTCGCGGTGGTGAGCGTCGCGCACCTGGCCGAGCCGGCGGAGTACCGGGCCACCGCGGGCGCGGTCGAGAGCAACACGATCCAGGTGGCACCCGCGCTCCCCTGAGGAGGGCAACAGCGACGCGCAACCGTCCTTACGGCGGTTTCTATAGAAGTGCGTCGATAGCCTTGACAGGCTTACAAGAAAAAGGGTATCTTTCTCGTCTCGTTTTGGAAGCAAGCTGCAACCCACTCCCCCCCGACTCGTCGTGCGCCCCGCCTAACGGCCGGTTCGGATGAGGTGTCGGCACTCCTGGAGGAAACCGAAGTGATGAGAACCCTGAAACTGTGCTCGCTGATCGGCTGCGTGGCGCTCGCGCTGGCGCTCGTGCCGGCGCCGTCGCAGGCCGACCACGCCTGGGGCAACTACCACTGGGAGCGCTCGTCGAACCCGGTCACCCTGGGTCTCGGTGACAACGTCGACTCCACCTGGCAGCAGTGGCTCGACGAAGCCGCGGCCGACTGGAGCGCCTCGACCGTCCTCGACACGCCGGTCGTCGCCGGCAAGGCGCGCGGCAACTGCGGCGCGCGCAACGGCAACATCGAGGTCTGCAACGACACCTACGGCCCCACCGGCTGGCTGGGCATCGCCCAGATCTGGGTCGACGGCGACCACATCACCCGCGCCGTCGCCAAGCTCAACGACACCTACCACAACAGCGCGCCCTACAACACCGACGGCTGGCGCGACAACGTGATGTGCCAGGAGGTCGGCCACACCTTCGGTCTCGGCCACCAGGACGAGAACTTCAACAACGGCAACCTGGGCACCTGCATGGACTACACGTCCAACCCGGACGGTCCGCCGGCCAACCGCGCCCCCAACGCCCACGACTACGAGCAGCTCGAGGCGATCTACGCGCACCTCGACGACGGCGGCGGCAGCGGCTGCAACCCGAGGAGCCCCAAGTGCAACGCCGCACCGCCGGCGTTCAACGACATGGAGCTGCCGGGCCCCGCACAGTGGGGCCGCCTGGTCGCCATCTCCCGCGACGGAGGTCAGGCGATCTTCGAGCAGGACTTCGGCAACGGCTTCAAGGTCGTCACCCACGTCACCTGGACGCTGGAGAACGCCCGCCGGTTCGCCAGCCAGTAAACGCGTGCGCGTTCCCGGGCAGCGGCCCGGGGATGCTCGACCGGGCCGCTCCCTCGTGGAGCGGCCTTCTTCTTTGCGCCCGGGGGGACCGGCGCCGCGCGACGCCCTGATCTACCCGGGCCGACGGCAGCTGACGCCAGTGGCCCGTCGCCAACAGACTCCAGGCGAACGCGCCGCTGGTTCGGGACCGATCAGCCGGGATACCACCTCAAGGCGACCTGGAGAAGGACACGTGGTCCACCACCACCGGTACGGTGCCTGCACCGCTGTCGCTGGTGCTGAAGTAGATGTTCAGGTCCTCCGTCGGGATGTTCGAGTTGTGCACGGCCAGCAGCTTGCCGTTGAAATAGAAGCGCACCTCGTCGGCGCGCGCCACGATCTGATACACCCCGGGACTGCGAACCCACTGCCCGATGCTCACCACGGTTTGCGTCACGTTGCCGTTGTCGACCGTGCGACAGGCCACCGAGCTGGGGCTCGTGCTCGAGCCCACCGGGTAGGTGTTGATGAACTCGATTGCATTGCTGCGATCCGTGCCGTTCACCAGCCCCCGCGGCTGGGCGTCACCGTAGACCGTGTGATCGACGTAGGCATCGAGGATGCGGGCGATGAAGACCAATGTGCCGTCGAGCACCGAGGCGCGCCGACGGCCCGCGATCCGGGCTACGCCGACTCCGATATTGGGAACGGTCTCCATCAACAGGTAGTCGTGGGTCTCGTCGACGGCGACGTTGGCGCCCGCGTTGAAGTAGACGTCCCAATCCTCCGGGTGCAGCAGCCAGTAGCCGAAGTCGTCGTACTGGATTGCGACCAGATCGCCGGCCGGCGGTCCCGGAGGACCCTGCTCGCCCGCTGGACCTGCCGGACCCTGCTCGCCCGCCGGACCTGCCGGACCCTGAGCACCTGCCGGACCCGCCGGACCCTGCTCGCCCGCCGGACCCACCGGACCCTGAGCACCTGCCGGACCCGCCGGACCCTGCTCGCCCGCCGGACCCGCCGGACCCTGAGCACCTGCCGGACCTGCCGGACCCTGCTCGCCCGCCGGACCTGCCGGACCCTGAGCACCCGCCGGACCCGCCGGACCCTGCTCGCCCGCCGGGCCTGCCGGACCCTGCTCGCCCGCCGGGCCTGCCGGACCCTGAGCACCTGCCGGACCTGCCGGACCCTGCTCGCCCGCCGGGCCCGGATCGCCCTGGGGCCCCGGCGGCCCCACCGTCAGCACCGGCAGCAGGGTCACGCTGAGGTCGTTCTTGCCGGCAGTGATCGTCACCGTTCGAGTGTCGGGCTGCCAGCCGCTGCCCGGGATCTGCACCGTGATCCCGTGCTCTCCCTCGGGCAGCGAGACGCTCATCGGTGTGAACTTGCCGGTAAACACCCCGTCCACCCAGACCTCGGCGCCCGAAGGGAAAGAGCTGACCTTCAGGTCGCCGTTCGCGGCTGCCGCCTGCCCCGCGACCAGCAGGCACAGCACCGCCACCACCGAGACTCGGATACTGCTCATCGGCTACCTCCTTCCTGCAAGGGCAGCGGGCTCGGCAGGGCGGCATGGCCGCTCCGGACTCGGCCGGGTCCACCGACGGCCGGCAGGACCGCGCTCAACGGCTGGTAAGCCGCCTGCAGGGACCTTCTACTCGAACTTCGCCGCCAGAATGACGGAGATCATCTTCTTAGGATTCTTAAGATTAAACACCCCAATGGGTAGGGCCTCATCCCACCCAAAAGGGTAGGCAGGCCACGGCTCGGCGGACCGACCGAGCGCTTCAGTGCACGACGCCGGCGCCGCACAGGGTGAACGGCGCGATCACCGCGTCGAAGCTCTCGCCCGAGGCGGCGACCATCCGGTAGCTGCCCTCCATGGTGCCGACGTCGGTGGTCAGCGGGCAGCCCGAGGTGTAGGTGAACGACTCGCCCGGTGCCAGCACCGGCTGCTCGCCCACCACCCCCGGGCCGCGCACCTCCTCCACCCGCCCGGCTCCGTCCCGGATAACCCAGTGGCGGGTCATCAGCTGTACCGTCTCCTTGCCGCGGTTCTCGATCGTCACCGTGTAGAGGAAGAACCAGTGGCCGCGGGCGGGGTCCGAGCGGTTCGGATCGTACTGCGGCTCCACCCGCACCCGGATGCCGCGGGTCAGGGCCTCGGAAGAGAAGTCTCCGATCGAGTCCGGGGTGGTCATGGGCGCTGGCTCCGGGGTACCGCCGGCGGCCGCCTAGCCGGTCAAGACTACACGCTCGGCGCTCAGGGGTCGTGCCTTGGTCCCTCGGCTTCGCCTCGGGACAGCGGCTCGACCAGGATCTCGTCGACGAAGATGTACGCCGCGCCGCCGCGGCCGGGATGCCAGTCGGGGACGGTGCCGTAGTTGCGGGCCGACAGCCGAATCCAGCGGGCCGCGACGCCGGCCAGATCGGCCACCAGGTCGCGCGTCACGACGCCGGCCAGATCGTCGGGCACGCCGCTGTCGAGCCGCGCCAGCTCGCGAAAGCTCTCACCGTCGGTCGACACCGCCACCACCACCTCGGCCGGCATCCAGATCCAGGAGCGCGCGTCCTGCAGGAACCCCGCGCCGGCGCGCCGCAGCTGCCGCACCTCGCCGAGGTCCACCACCGCCTCGAAGTCGGTGCCCTGGTAGCCCTGCCACCCGCCGGTGCGCCAGTTGCGGCTGCCGCGCAGAGCGTCGATCAGCGCCTCCGGGCCGCCGGCGGTGTACTGCGGATGGACCGGCGAGCTCACCTCCACCCGCCAGTCGTGCGGGATGCGGTGGAAGCGCGCCGCCACCAGCGGACTCGAGCGGCCGTCCCGCTCGGCCAGCATCTCGAGCCGCGCGCTCGAGCGCACGACGAGCGGCGCCTCGTAGCGTTGCCAGCCGCGGCGGCCGGCCGGCGCCCCGGCGCCGTCGGCGAGCGGCGTCAGCCGGTAGCGGATCTCGGCTGCGCGGTCGGCGCTCCCCAGCTCGACGGTCAGGCTGTCGCGGAACACCTCGCCGGCGGCGACCACGAACGGCGCCGGCACCACCGGGTCACCCTCGACGCGCGAGCGCGGCCGATCTGCGGTGGCGACACCCCAGTCCGGGGCCGGACTCGGGCCGAGCCGCAGCACCAGCTCGCCGCCGGCCGCGATCTCGCCGTAGCGCAGGAAGCTCCGGCCGAGCCGGCGGCCGTCGAGGGTCGCCGACTGGACGTAGAGATGGCCCTCCGCCGCGCCTTCGGTCCGCACCGTGAACCGCCGCCCGCCGGCCAGCGCGAGATCGACGCGCTCGAACAGCGGCGCTCCGATCAGGTACTCGTCGCTGCACGGGCAGACCGGGTACAGCCCGATCGCCGCCAGCACGAACCAGCTCGACATCTGGCCGCAGTCTTCGTTACCGCTCAGCCCGTCGGGCGCGGCGGCGTAGAGGGTGTCGAGGATCTGGCGCACCCGCTCGGCGCTCCTGCCCGGCTGCCCGGCGTAGTGGTACAGCCAGGCCATGTGGTGGCTGGGCTCGTTGCCGTGGGCGTACTGGCCAATCAGCCCGGTGATGTCGGCCTGGTCGCGGCCGGTGGTCGCTGAGGGCGCGGCGAACAGCGCGTCCAGCCGTTCGACGAACCGCTGGTCGCCGCCGAGCGCGGCAATCAGCCCCGCGACGTCCTGCGGCACGAAGAAGCTGTACTGCCAGGCGTTGGCCTCGGTGTAGTGGTTGTCGACCCGCCGCGGATCGAACGGCTCGAGCCAGCCCTGGTTGCGGCGCGGACGCATGAAGCCGGTCTCGGGGTCGAGCAGGTGGCGCCACGCCTGGCTGCGGCGCGCGAACCGCTCGGCGATCGCCCGCTTGCCGAGCCCCTCGGCCATCGCCGCGATGCAGGCGTCGTCGTAGGCGTACTCGAGCGTCTTGGACACCGACTCGCCGTCGTCCTCGGCGCCGATGAACCCCTGCCGGCGGTAGGCTTCGAGGCCGAAGCGGTCGCCGTCCGCGCTGGCCACCATGGCTTCGAGGGCGCGCTCGGCGTCGAAGCCGCGGATTCCCTTGAGCCAGGCCTCGGCGATCACCGACACCGCGTGGTAGCCGATCATGGTGTCGGTCTCGTTGCCGGCCAGCTCCCACACCGGCAGCCGGCCACCCTGGTCGTACTGCGCCAGGAAGGTCTCGACCATCTCGCGGGTGCGCTCCGGCTCGATCAGGGTGAACAGCGGGTGAGTCGCCCGGAAGGTGTCCCACAAAGAGAACACCGTGTAGTGCCGGCGCCCCTGGGCGCGGTGGACGGCGCGGTCCATGCCCCGGTAGCGGCCGTCGACGTCCGAGAACAGGTTCGGGGCCAGCAGGCTGTGGTAGAGCGCGGTGTAGAAGACGGTGCGCTGCTCGGGCGTGCCGCCGCTGACCGCCACCCGCTCGAGCGCCTCGGCCCAGCGCTGGCGCGCCGCCGCCCGCGTCGCGTCGAACGACCAGCCGGGCAGCTCGGCGTCGAGGTTGCGCCGCGCCCCTTCGACGTCGACCGCCGAGATCCCTACCTTGACCATCAGCTCGCCGCCGCCGTCGCCGAACGACAGGACGCCCTTGACGCTCCTGCCGCGGACACCGGACGGCGCCGTGCGGCCGGTCCGACGCAGCTCGCCGTCGAGAGCCAGCCGCGCCTGCCGGAACGGCCGCGAGAAACGCGCCACGAAGTAGACGATCTGATCGCGCGCCCAACCGGTCGAGCGGCGGAAGCCGGCGATCTCGCGCTCGCCGGCCACGATGAGCTCGGAGTCGAGCACCTCGTCGCGGTGCTCGAGGTCGACGATGACGTGAGCCGGCCGCCCGGCGGGCAGGCGGTAGCGGTGGAAGCCGGCGCGCTCGGTGGCGGTGAGCTCGACCGCGATGCCGTAGTCGGCCAGCTCCACCGCGTACCAGCCGGCGCCGGCGCGCTCGGTGCGCTTGTCGAAGCGCGAGCCGTAACCGGCGTTGGGATCCCCGCCGTAGCCGCTCGCGAGCCGCGGCTCGCCGGTCACCGGCATCAGCAAGATGTCGCCGTAGTCCGACACCCCGGTGCCGCTCAGGTGGGTGTGCGAGAAGCCGTACACCACCCGGTCGGTCCAGTGGTAGCCCGAGCAGCCGTCCCAGCCGGTGAGCCGGGTGTCGGGGCTGAGCTGCACCATGCCGAACGGCAAGGTGGCGCCCGGGTAGGTGTGACCGTGGCCACCGGTGCCGATGAACGGGTCCACACGGTCCACCGGCTCTGTCGCCCACAGCCCGGCGGCCGCCAGCATCAGGCAGCCGGCGGTCGCCAACCGCGCCAACCATGGCGCATGGCAGGTGCGATACCGCACGCCATGTCCCGACCGCTGACGAACTCGCCCGAGCCGCGCGGCTGGCGGGGCGGAAGCCCTGCCTGAACCGCGCTCCGAATACCACCGAAACCTCGCGCCGCCCGCCTCCTGGAGCCCCATGGGCGTCGAGCGTACTGCACCCTCCCAGGCGCTCGGAAGAGCCGTCCCCGGCGGCCGAGCGGTGGGTGCAGAAACGCCCCATTCAGGACGCCGCCCACCGTCCGCGCCCGCAACCACCGGCAGCCGACCCGGAACAGGCCGGCGCTCACGGCGGCACGCCGGTGGTGCGCTACGGGCGCCTCACGCGCCGATCATGGCGGCCGCGCCGCTCCGGAATCTCGCGCCGGTCGCCGTCCTCCGGCACCTTCGCTTCGTCCGCGGGCGTCTGCCGCCGGTCGTCTCCCTGCCGGCGTTCCTCGCGTAGCCGCCGCTCCCATCCGACGACGGGCTTGCTGGCTTCTTCCTGGCTCACCTGGGGCTCCTGGGCCCATTGTTGCCAGCGGGGATTCTCAGGTCAAGTGCGCGCCGCGCGCGCCGGGTGGTCAGCAGAGTCGAACGGGCGGCGACAGGACGCTCCAAAGATGCGATGATCACGTGCTGCCGTAGGCGCGCGGTCCCGTCGCTTCGCGGGACCGATCCTCTGTCCAGGACCATGCCGTTTCGCAAGAAGAAGACCCTCACCGGGCTCGCCCGCACCTGCGGCTGAGCCGCCAAGATCGGTCCGGCGGCTCTGTCGGACGCGCTTGGCGGGCTGGCGCCGCCGGCCGACCCCAACCTGCTGGTCGGCATCGAGACCTCTGACGACGCCGCGGTCTACCGGCTGACCGACGAGCTGGCCGTGGTCAGCACGGTCGACTTCATCACCCCGCCGGTGGACGATCCGTACTGGTTCGGCCAGATCGCGGCGGCCAACTCGCTGTCGGACGTCTACTCGATGGGCGGCCGGCCGCTGACGGCGCTCAACCTGGTGATGTTCCCGGCGCGCCAGCTCGACCTCGGGCTGCTGCGCGAGATCCTGCGCGGCGGCCACGACAAGGTGACCGAGGCGGGCGCGGTGCTGGCCGGCGGCCACTCGGTGGACGACGACGAGCCCAAGTACGGCCTGTGCGTTCACGGCACGGTGCACCCCGAGCGCATCGTCACCAACGCCGGCGCCCGCCCCGGCGATGCGCTGGTGCTGACCAAGCCGGTCGGCACCGGCGTGCTGTTCAACGCCGCCCGCGCCGGCAAGCTGCCGGCCGCCGAGCTCGAGCGCGAGGTGCTGCCGTCGGTGGCCGCCCTGAACGGCCCGGCGATGTCCGTCGCCCTCGGCTTCGAGCTGCACGCCGCCACCGACGTCACCGGCTTTGGCCTCGCCGGCCACCTGCTCGAGATGGCGCGCGGCTCGGGTGCGGCGGTGCGGCTCGAGCCGGGGCGCGTCCCGGTCTATCCCGGCGCGGTCGAGATGTACAGAAAGGGCGTCACCACCGGCAGCAACGCCGCCAACCGGTCGCAGGTCGCCACCCACCTCGACAGCCGGACATCGCTGCCCGCCGAGCGCGAGGAGCTGCTGTTCGACCCGCAGACCTCGGGCGGGCTGCTGCTGGCGGTGCCGGCCGCCGAGGCCGAGGCGCTGGTGGCGGCGCTGCGGGCGGCCGGGGTGACGGCGGCGGCGCGCATCGCCGAGCTGGTCGCGGGAAAGCCCGGCCTGACGCTGGTCTGAGGGCCCCGCCGCCGCCAACAGGCGATCGGGGGATCCGACGATGGAGCTACTCCTGCTGATCGCGGCACTCGGCGTCCTGACCGGGTTTCTCTCCGGGCTGCTGGGAATCGGCGGCGGTATCGTGATGGCGCCGCTGCTGCTCTACCTGCCGCCGGCGCTGGGCTTCGAGCCGCTCGCCATGCGGCAGGTGGCCGGGCTGACCGTGGTCCAGGGCCTGGCGGCCAGCGTGTCGGGGGCTCTCACCCACCGGTCGTTCCGC
>JBFGNS010000098.1:0-16592 GCA_041574955.1 Thermoanaerobaculia bacterium
CGCCCGCCGGCAGGCGCTCGGCGGGCGGCTGCTCGGTGGCGGCGGCCGGCAGCAGCTCGCGCACCGCCACCGGCAGGCTCTCGAGGACGTCGCGCGGCCGCTGCACAGGTTGCGCGCCGTCGCGGATCAGGTCGTTGGGCCCCGCCGAGCGCGAGTCGAAGATCCTGCCCGGCACCGCCCACACCTCGCGCCCCAGCTCGAGCGCCTGGCGGGCGGTGATCAGCGAGCCGCTGCGCGTCTCGCCCTGCACCACCAGGGTGCCGGCGGCGAGCGCCGCGATGATGCGGTTGCGGATCGGGAAGTTGCCGGCCCAGGGCGGCGTGCCGAAAGGGAACTCGCTGACCACCGCCCCGCTGCCCGCGATCGACTGCTTGAGCGCGCCGCTGCCGCGCGGGTAGTCGACGTCGATGCCGCAGCCGAGCACGGCGACGGTGCGGCCGCCTTCGGCCGACAGCGCGCCGCGGTGGGCGGCGGTGTCGACGCCGCGCGCCATGCCCGACACCACGGTGAGCCCGGCGGCGGCCAGCTCGCGGCCGAACAACGTGGCGGCCTCGCGGCCGTAGGCGTCGGCGGCGCGCGAGCCGACCACCGCCACCGCCGGGGCGCGCGGCAGCTCGCCGGCGACGTAGAGCACCGGCGGCGGCAGCTCGAGCTCGCGCAGCGCCGGCGGGTAGCCGGCATCGCGCAGCGTGACCACGGTGGCGCCGCGGTCGAGCTCGTCCGCCGCCAGCCGCGGCGCGGCGGCGACGGCGGCGCGTGCCCGCTCGAGAGCCTCGCGCGGCACGCCCAGCTCGGCCGGTCCGGCGGGCCGCCGCCCACGCAGCGCGCCGAGCTCGCCGGCCAGCCGGCAGACGGCGGCCCGCGACAGCCCCTCACAGCGGTTGAGCGCCACCAGGGCGAGACGGTCCGGATGGTGCGGTTCGGTGCGAGCCACCACGCCCGGGCAGACGGAATCGGGCACTCCGATCTGGCGCTCGCGGGCGCCGCGTTCAGCGATCCGCCGCCGTTGGGGCTCGTATATACTCCTGCCGAGCTTGCGAGCAGCCCACAAGACGATACGGCACGCCGGTTGCACGCTGCACGGGCTCGAGGAGGGAGAGATCGTCGCTACCAGCCGCAGGCCGCACCGCACTCTGGGCCGCTTGAGCCTCGTCGCGCTGCTGCTCGCCGGCTTCGCTCCGGCGGCAAACGCCGCCGCCGACCAGCTCAAGTTCGGCGTCGACATGGCCCGCCGTGGGCTGTGGAACGAGGCGCTGTTCCGGTTCCGCCAGGCGGAAAGGGCCAACCCGGGAGACGTGCGGGTGCTGAACAATCTGGCCGTCGCCTACGAGGCGGTCGGGCTGTTCGAGCAAGCGCTCGACACCTACCGGCGGGCGCTCAAGGCGAGTCCCTCCAACCGCGAGCTGCGCCGCAACTACGCGCGGTTCATCGAGTTCTACCAGGCGTTCAAGCCCGACGCCGAGAGCCTCGACGCATCCGAGGGCGACCGCCCTCCGGATGCGGCACCCGAGTCACCGACCGGGGACGCTGCCGGCACCTGAGGCCGGCGGTCGCCGTCAGGAGCGCCGACCATGTGCTCAGCCATCATCTCCAGCCATCGGATGCGCGCCGCGGTGCTGGCCGCCGGCCTGCTGCTGCCGATGGCGCCGCTCGATGCCGGCACCGTCGAGGTACGCCTCACGCTGCCGGTGCGGGCGCGGCTCGACCTCACCGGCCGCGAGTCGATCGCGGTGGCGCCGTTCCTGGTGGTGCGCGACGAGGGCGACGAGTCGCTCGCCCGCAGCGGGCTGGACCTGCAGAAGGAGTTCAACAGCTACCTTGAGCGGCTGCTCAAGCGCAACACCCGTCTCGACCTGATCGAGACCGGACCGGTGGACTTTCCGAGCTACGACCTGGCCGATCTGTCGCGCCAGCAGGACTTCTGGCGGGTGCTCGGCGAGCGCCTGCAGGCCGATCTGATTCTCACCGGCAGCCTCGACTTCGACGTTCAGGACCGCTCCGGCTACCGCTCCGAGGGCTACACCTCGCCGTACGACGGGCGGACCTACTACCGGCAGGTGCTGGTCGAGGAGACCGGCTTCGAGTTCGACATCGTGATGCAGGTCTACGACGGCCGCACCGGCGACCAGCTGTACAGCGACAACTTCAAGGACTTCAAGCAGTTCGAGGGCGAGCGCACCGACCCGCTGACCGGCATGTTCGAGAACCTGTACGCCCTCGAGGGCCGGATCGCCGGCATCTTCGTCCAGAAGCAGGTCGAGACCAGCCGCATCCTGTTCACCCCATGAGGCGCAAGGAGGATTCCGTGAAGGGTCGAAGCCAGAGCCTGGCGCTGACCGCGGCGCTCGCCGTCCTCGTTTTCCTGTTGCCGTCGCCCGCCGACGCGCAGTTTGGCAAGAACAAGATCCAGTACCGCGATTTCGACTGGAAGATCTACCACTCGCCGCATTTCGACGTCTACTACTACGAGCAGGAGGCGGAGCTGCTGCAAAAGGTGGTGTCGTTCGCGGAGAGCGCTTACGACCATCTGTCGCAGGAGTTCGACTACCAGATCAAGGAGCCGACGCCGCTCATCTTCTACGAGACCCACTCGGCGTTCGAGCAGAACAACATCATCCTCAACTTCATCCCCGAGGGCGTCGGGGCGTTCGCCTCGCCGGTGCGCAACCGCATGGTGTTGCCGGTCGACATGCCCGATCCCGAGCTGATGGAGCTGATCCTCCACGAGCTGACCCACATCTTCCAGTACCACATCCTCTGCCAGGGCAACACCGGCAAGTGCGTCGCCTCCCAGCCGCCCACCTGGTTCATCGAGGGCATGGCCAGCTACATGGCGAAGGACGAGTCGGCGCGCGACAAGATGTTCCTGCGCGACGCGGTGGTCAACGACCGCATCCCGCCGGTCACCCAGACCAACGTCACCGGCTTCTTCGCCTACCGCTTCGGCCACGCGGTGTTCGACTTCATCGAGGAGCGGTGGGGCAAGGAGACCTTGCGCGACTTCCTGATCGAGATGCGCAACACCATCGGCGCGCGGGTCGGGCGGGCGGTGGAGCGCACCTTCCGCATGTCGCCCGAGGACTTCGACAGCGAGTTCCGGCGCTGGCTACGCAAGAAGTACCTGCCCGAGCTGCTGGCCACGGGCGAGCCGACCGACTTCGGCCGCCCGTTCCGCGCCAGCCCCCGCGGTCCCAGCACCAGCCTCGAGCTGTCGCCGGCGGCGTCGCCGTCAGGCGACCTGCTGGCGGCGGTGTCGACCATCAAGGGCGACGTCGACGTGGTGCTGTTCGATACCAAGAACCGTACCTTCCTGCGCAACCTCACCAAGGGCTGGTCGGCCGACTTCCAGTACTTCGTGGTGCAGGAGCTGACCCTGGCGCGCAAGGGCGGCCGCGACCTGGCGTTCTCGCCCGACGGCAACACCGTGGCGCTGTTCGCGCGCAAGGACAAGGGCCGCGTGCTGGTGCTGATCGACGTGCTCAAGGGCAAGATCCGCCGCACCCTGGCGATGGACGTCGAGCAGCAGGTCGGGCTGGCGTGGAGCCCGGACGGCTCGCGCATCGCCTTCGCCGGCCACCGCAAGGGCCGGTTCGACATCTTCGAGATCGAACTGGCCACCGGCGAGGTCACCAACCTGACCCAGGATGACGTCTTCGACGAGGCGCCGACCTACTCGCCCGACGGCGAGTCGCTGGTCTTCGCCTCGGTGGTCGGCGGCTACTCGAAGCTGTTCCGCATCGAGCGCGACAACCCCAGCGAGCGGTACCAGCTGACGCGCGGCCAGTCGAACGAGACCGACCCGATCTACTCGCCCAACGGTGAGCGGATCTACCTCACCTCGGACCGCACCGGTGCCGACAACATCTACGGCCTGAACCTCGAGAGCGGTGCCCTGACCCGCTACACCAACTCGGTCACCGGCTGCTCGCAGCCGTCGGTGTTGGCGCGGCCGGACGGCAGCGAGAGCCTGGTGTTCACCGCCTTCTGGAAGGGGCGCTTCGACATCTACCGGCTCGATATCGAGGAGCCGATCACCGAGCCGACGGTGGTGGCCGACGCCGCGCAGGCCGAGGTCGAGGCGGTGCGCGCCGAGGAGCTGGCGCGCTTCGAGCCCACCATCGAGGTGGCGATCGACGAGGGCAGCAAGGACAGGTACGGCGGCTTCAAGTTCTTCCTCGAGGACGCCGGCGGCACGGTGGGGGTGTCCGACGACCAGACCTTCATCGCCCAGAGCTTCATCAGCTTCTCCGACTACCTGGGCGATCGCCGCATCCTGGCGGCGTTCCAGTCGATCGAGAGCTTCCAGAACTTCAACATCCTGTACGCCGATCTGTCGCGCCGCTGGCAGTGGCAGGCGCGGGTGTACGACGACCGCGACTTCTTCATCAGCCGCGACATCACCGGCCGGCTGCGCCGCGAGGGCACCGCGATCTCCGAGACCGGGCTGGTGGGGTCGATCGTCTACCCGTTCAACGTCAACCACCGCGTCGAGTTCGGGCTCGGCTTGATCGTGCGCGACATCGACTTCTCGGCGTTCGTGCCGGTGCCGTTCCAGGGCTTCTCAGTGGACGAGATCTTCGCGCTGTTCCCCGAGCTCGAGCCGTTCTTCCCGCGTGACGAGTTCACCGACGAGGAGATCCTCCAGATCCTGCAGACCGACGTCTTTCCGTTCGGCGTGCCGATCCAGGTGATCTCGCCGCGCAAGGACGAGTTCCCGGTGTTGCAGGCGGCGCTGATCGGCGACACCACGGTGTTCTCGCCCTGGGGTCCGGTGAGCGGCCGGCGGTGGCGGATCGGCGGCGACTGGGCGCCCGACCTGGACGACACCGGCACCCTCACCTCGACCTTCTACCTCGACTTCAGGCAGTACCTCACCCTCACCCGGCGCTCCAACCTGGCGTTCCGGCTGGTCGGCCTGGCGCGTGACGGCAACTTCACGACCCCGATCTACTTCGGCGGGCTCGACACCGTGCGCGGCTTCGACTTCCGCTCGCTGATCGGCGACCGCGGCTTCTACACCAACATCGAGCTACGCTTCCCTCTGATCGACCAGCTGACGACGCCGGTGCTGCGCTTCCAGGGCGTGCGCGGCGTGCTGTTCCTCGACATCGGCGGCGCCTGGTTCGACGAGCTGCAGGACTTCGACGTCTGGGACAGCGACAACAACCGGCTCCAGGACGCGGTGGCGGCCTACGGCTACGGCTTCACCCTTCGGCTGGGCGGGCTCGACCTGAACTTCGACTTCGCCAAGCGGACGGACCTCAAGGACTCGAGCGGCGGCTTCGAGTCGTCGTTCTGGATCGGGCGGCGGTTCTAACGCGCGGCCGGCGCGCGCGGTGCCGCCGGCCGTTGGTCGGGATCGGACGATGAAGATCGAGGTGCTGGGAGCCTACGGTGGCGAGAGCCCGGGCCGCCGGCTGACCTGTCTGCTGATCAACGAGTCGATCGCCCTCGACGCCGGCTCGCTGACCCAGGGGCTGAGCCTCGAGCGCCAGCGCGAGGTCGACGCCATCGTCCTCACCCACTCCCACCTCGACCACACCAACTCGATCCCGTTCTTCGTCGAGAACGTGTTCGGCAGCCGGCGCGAGGCGATCGACCTGTACGCCTCCAAGGCGACCATCTACGCCCTGCGGCGCAACCTGTTCAACGACGCTTCGTGGCCCGACTTCACGCGGCTGCCCAACCACCTGCTGCCGTCGGTGCGCTTCATCGAGCTGGAGGACGAGGTGCCGGTGGAGATCGGCGGCGTGCGCTTCACGCCGATCCCGATGGAGCATCTGGTGCCGACCCACGGCTTTCTCATCGAGCAGGGCGGTAGCGCCATCCTGTGGTCGAGCGACACCGGGCCATGCGAGCGGTTCTGGGAGATCGCCAACCGCACCGCCAACCTCAAGGCGGTGTGTATCGAGGTCAGCTTCGACAACTCGATGCAGCAGATCGCCGATCTGTCGCAGCACCTGACGCCGCGCACCCTGGCGGTCGAGCTGGCCAAGCTGGACCGCCCGGTGACCACCCTCCTGCACCACCTCAAGCCGCAGTGCCTCGAGCGCATCGAGGCCGAGGTCGGCGCCTGGAGCCGCAAGGACATCCAGTTCCTGCAGCAAGGCCGCACCTACAAGCTGTGAGCGGAGCCGCGAGCGCGCCGACGGCCCGCGGGGCGCCCGTCGGCGCGCTGCTATAGTCCCGGCGTGCAGCTCGACCTCGCCCTCGGCGACCCGGCCGGCCGGCTGGCGGTGCTGGGCTCCGGCAGCGCCGGCAACGCCGTGGTCGTCGAGTGCGGTGGACGCCGGCTGCTGGTAGACGCCGGCTTCTCCTGCCGCCAGATCGAGCAGCGCCTGGAGCTCGTCGGCCTGGCCGGCGAGCGGTTCGACGGCGTGGTGCTGACCCACGAGCACCAGGACCACGCGCGCGGCGCGGCGCGCTTCGCCCGCCGCCACGGCGTCACCGTCTACGCCACCCGCGGCACCCTCGAGGCGCTCGGCTTCGAGCAGGCGGACTTTCCGACCGGGGTGCTGCGCTCGGGCGCGGTGCAGCGGATCGGCGCCTTCGCGGTCGAGCCGTTTGCGGTGCCGCACGACGCGCGCGAGCCGGTGGGCCTGGTGGTCGAGGACTCCGCCGGCAGACGGGTGGGCCTGGCGGCCGATCTGGGAGCCCGCTCGCAGCTCGCCTGGGCGCGGCTGCGCGACCTCGACCTGCTGCTGCTCGAGACCAACCACGACCTCGAGATGCTGCGCAACGGTCCGTACCCGTGGCCGCTCAAGCAGCGGGTGGCGGGGCGCCACGGCCACCTGTCCAACCGCGACGCCGCCGACGGCGTGCCCGAGCTGGTGTGCGACCGGCTGCGCTGGGTGGTGCTCTACCACCTGTCCCGCACCAACAACCTGCCGGCGCTGGCGGCGGAGGCGGTGGGGGAGGCGCTGGCGCGGGAGGGCTCGGCCGCCGAGGTGCTGGTCAGCGATCAGGCGACGCCCACCGCCTGGCTCGACCTCGACGGCCGGGCGGTCGGTGAGCTCGAGGAGACGGTCGGCGCGGGCGCCTGACCGCCGGTCCCCGCTGCGGGACGGCGGCCGGCGCGCCCGGCGCGGCGGGTGAGCGGCGTGCGCGATCCGGACACCCTGGTCGAGGCCCTCGAAGGCGCCGCCCGGCACCACCCCGAGCGCGGCATCGCGGTATTCGACGGCCGCGGCCGGCACGCCGACCGGCGTCGCTTCCCCGAGCTGCTGGCGGCGGCGCGGCGGACCGCCGAGCGGCTGGCGGCGGCCGGCGTCGGAGCCGGCGACCGGGTGGTGATCTGCCTGCCGAGCTCGTGGGAGTGGCTCGACGCCTGGTGGGGGGCGGTGCTGCTGGGCGCCCTGCCGGTGGGCATGGCGCCGGGCGCCGTCATCGGCACCAGCGAGTCGCACCTGCGCAAGATGGACGGCGTCGTCGAGCAGCTCGGCGCCCGGCTGCTGATCGGCTCGCCGGCGCTGGTCGGCGAGCTGGCCGGCGCCGGCGCCGGCGCGGCGGCGGCGGTGGCCACGGCGCTCGACGGGCTGCCGGCCGCCGGCGCCGCGCCGCCGTGGCACCGGCCGCGGCCGGAGGAGGCTGCGTTCCTCCAGCTCACCAGCGGGTCGACCGGGCTGCCGCGAGCGGTCACCTTGAGCCACCGGGCGGTGGTCCACTGCACCCGGGCCATCGAGCAGATCGGCGTGCCGCCGGGGGCGGCCGGGCGCGAGCGGTTCGAGGCCCTGGTGGCCTGGCTGCCGCTCTACCACGACATGGGCCTGGTGGGCCTGGTGCTGCGCGCCGTGTTCTTCGGCTGGGACCTGTGGCTGCTGCCGCCGCAGGCGTTCCTGGCGCGGCCCCGGGTGTGGCTCGACCTGCTCGGCAGCCGCGGCTCGACCCAGACCGCCGCCCCCAACTTCGGCTATCAGCTGTGCGTCGAGCGGCTGGCCGGCGAGCCGCTCGGCGATCTCGACCTGTCGAGCTGGGGCTGCGCCATCTGCGGCGCCGAGATGGTGCGGCCGTCGACCATGGCGGCGTTCGTCGACACCTTCGGCCCGGCCGGCTTCCGCGCCGAGTCGCTGGTGCCGTGCTACGGCATGGCCGAAACGGTGGTCGGGATCAGCTTCGACCGCCGGCTGCAAGGCCCGCGGACGCGGCCGCTGCCCGCCGGGGGCGGAGCTGCCGGCACGCCCTCCGAGGTGGTCTGCCTGGGAGAGCCGCTGGTCGGCAGCGAGGTGCAGGTCACCGCCCCCGACGGCAGCGACCTGGGCGAAGACCGGGTGGGGGAGATCCGGGTGCGCGGACCGCACCTGTTCTCCGGCTACTGGGGCGACCCGGCGGCCACCGCCGAGGCGCTGGTCGACGGCTGGCTGCGCACCGGCGACCTGGGCTTCCTGCATGCCGGCGAGGTGTACGTCACCGGCCGGCTCAAGGAGCTGCTGATCGTGCGCGGCGAGAACCTGATGCCGCACGACCTCGAGCAGGTGGCCGAGGCGGCCGTCGGCGGCGGTGGCAGCCACCGGGCCGGCGCCTTCTCGGTGGCGCGCGGCGAGACGGGCGAGGAGGCGGTGCTGGCGGTGGAGGTGAGCGAGCGCGAGCCGGCGGCCCTGGCGGAGGTGGAGCGGCGGGTGCGGGTGGCGGTCGGCCGCGAGCTCGGCCTGCCGCTGGCCGACGTCGTGCTGGTGCGCCGCGGGCGGATCCCCAAGACCACCAGCGGCAAGCTGCAGCGCGGCGAGCTGCGGCGGCTGTACCTGGAGGGCGGGCTCGAGCGGTTGGATCGAGCCGGGCCGGGCTAGCGCTCGCCGGGCGGCTCGGTGACCAGCTCAGGCTAGAATACCGGCCGGCGAGCCGCCGGGGCGTGGCCGGGAGAAAAGCATGGCGCAAGACAGAGAGCAGATCGTCCTCGACGTGATCGCCCGGGTGAGCGGCGTCCACGCCGCCAGCCTCGAGCGCGACACCGAGCTGGTCGGCGAGCTGGGGATCGACTCGCCGAAGGCGCTCCACATGCTGATCCAGCTCGAAGACCGGCTCGGGGTCGAGATCGGCGACGACGAGACCGCCCGCCTGCGTACGGTCGGCGACGTGCTCGACGCGCTGGCCCGGCTGGCGTGAGCCGCGGCGCCGACCGCCCGCGGCTGCCGCCGAAGACGCTCCTCGCCTACGGCCTGGTGAGGGCGCTGGTGGCCACCTACCGGCGCCGGCCGGTCACCGGCGAGCAGCACCTGGCGGGGCTGATGACCCGCGAGCGGCCGGCGATCCTGGCGTTCTGGCACAACCGCCTGCTGCTGTGCGGCGACTACGTGCTCGGGCTGGCGCGGCGCGGCGTGCGCCTCGCCGCCCTGGTGTCGCGCTCGCGCGACGGCGAGGCCACCGCACCGCTCGCCCGACGCTTCGGCGTGACGCTGGTGCGCGGTTCGAGCTTCACCGGCGGCACCCTGGGGCTGCGGCGGCTGTACCGCGAGATCGCCGGCCACGGCCGCACCGCGGTGACCACGCCCGACGGCTCGCGCGGTCCGGTCTACCGGGCGCGGCCCGGCACCGTGGTGCTGGCTCAGCTCACCGGCGCGCCGATCGTGCCGCTGGCCTACGCCGCCGACCGCGCCTGGCGGCTGCGCTCGTGGGACCGGTTCCTGGTGCCCAAGCCGTTCGCCCGGGTGGCGCTGGCGATCGGGCCGCCGATGGCCGTGCCGCGGCAGCTCGACGACGCCGAGCTG
Organism: Thermoanaerobaculia bacterium; assembly: GCA_041574955.1. Taxonomy (GTDB): domain Bacteria; phylum Acidobacteriota; class Thermoanaerobaculia; order Multivoradales; family JAHEKO01; genus CALZJC01. The sequence continues at coordinate 9,702 of JBFGNS010000098.1, forward strand.
GCCGGCCAGTGCGAGGAGCTGGGGCGGCGGCTGGACGCCGCGTTGGAAGCCGCCGAAGCGGCGCTGACCGCCTAGCCAGGCTGGTCGAGCGCGGCGGCGGCGGCGTCGACGCCGTTGCGGAACACCGCCAGCCCGCCGCCCTCGGCGGGCGCCCGGCCGCGCCGCCGCAGCCGTGTCCAGCGCGGGTGCTGGAACGGGTAGAGGTAGGCGTCGGGGTGGGGCATCAGGCCGAACAGCCGGCCGCTCGGGTCGCACAGTCCGGCGGCGCCGCCCGGCGAGCCGTTCGGGTTGTCCGGCCAGCGCTCGGTCGGATGGCCGGCCTCGTCGACGTAGCGCACCGGCACCTGGCGGCGCTCCTCCAGCCGCCGCCGAACGCCGTCGTCGGCGGCCAGCAGCTTGCCCTCGCCGTGGCGGCTGGGCAGCTCCAGCCGGTCGAGGCCGCGCGTCCACAGGCACGGCGAGTCGGGATCGACGCGCAGCCGCACCCAGCAGTCGCGGTAGCCGAGCCGGTCGTTGGGGGCGAGCGCCGCGCGCGGCGTGCGGTAGTCGCCGTCGAAGCCCGGCAGCAGGCCGAGCCGCACCATCATCTGGAAGCCGTTGCAGATGCCCAGCGCCAGCCCGCCGCCGGCGATGAAGTCGACCAGCGGCCGGTACATCCGGTAGCGCAGCTTGTTGGCGAACACGAAGCCGGCTCCCAGGTGGTCGCCGAAGGCGAAGCCGCCGACGAAGGCGACGATCGGGTAGCCGGCTAGACGGCCCGGATCGTCCAGCAGGTCGAGCAGGTGCACCAGCTCGGGCGAGGCGCCGACCAGGCGGAAGGCGGCGGCGGTCTCGGCCTCGCAGTTGAGCCCCAGGCCGGTCGGGATCAGCACCCTGACGGCGGCGCGGCGGCGCGCCAGCTCGCCGGCGTCGAGGCCGTCGAGGGCGCCGCCGGCGGCAGCGGCGGGCGGTGCCGGTCGCGGCTCAACCACCGTCGGCTCCTTCGCTCATCAGCGCGGCGAGGTCCGCCACGGCGAGGTCGGCGAGCACACGGCCGGCGCGCCGCAGCGCCAGCCGCGGCTCGGCGGTCACCGCGCCCAGCCGCGCGCACGGCAGCCCGGCGAGGCGGCGGGCGAAGGCGGTCTCGTCGCCGGGCGCCACCGTCACCACGAACCGGCCGTTGGACTCGGCGAACAGCAGCAGGTCGTCGTCGAGCTCCTCCGCCACCGGGCAGGGGTCGAGGTCGAGCTCGAGGCCGAGGCCGCCGGCCACCGCGCAGCGCGCCAGGCAGACCGCCAGGCCGCCGCGCGCCGGCGTCGCGGCCGAGCGCACCAGGCCGTCGCCGATCGCCGCCGCCAGCGCGCGGTAGAGCGGCAGGGTGCGGCCGGGATCGAGCGCCGGCGGCCGCCGGCCGACGTACGGCGCGGCGCCGCCGAGCTCGGGCCGCAGGCCGTCGAGCGCCCCCAGGTAGCGGAAGTACTCGCTGCCGCCGCCCTCCCCGGCGGTCTCGCCGAGCACGTAGACGGCGTCGCCGGGCTCCTCGGGCTCGAGCGTGAGGGCGCGACGGGCGTCGTCGATCTGGCCGAGCGCCGACACCAGCAGCGTCGGCGGCACGGCGATCTTGACCCCGCCCACCACCGCCTCGTTCTTCATCGAGTCCTTGCCCGACACCAGCGGCACACCGTAGGCGCGACAGGTCTCGTACAGGCCCTCGCAGGCGCGCACCAGCTGGGCCAGCTTGTACTCGCCGTCGGGCGTGCCCGGGGAGCACACCGGGTCGGGCCAGCAGAAGTTGTCGAGCGCCGCGATGCGGTCCAGCCTGGCGCCGGCGCAAAGCTGCCGGCGCACCGCCTCGTCCACCACCGCCGCCGCCATCGCCCGGGTGTCGCGATCCGCCAGGTACGGGTTGACGCCCTCCGACCGCACCAGCCCGCGCGGCGAGCCGTGGCGGACGAGGAACACCGTCGCCTCGGCCGGCACGTTGCCGTCCACGCCGACGTACGGCTTGACCACCGTCAGCCCCTTGACCTCGTGGTCGTAGTGGCGCGCGCGGCGCTCGCCGCTCGCCAGGTTGGGGCGGGCGAGCAGGCCGGCGAGCGCCTCGCCGCAGTCGGTGGCGCGGCGCGGCGGCTCGTCGAACGCCGGCGGCTGCCAGCGCGCCTCGAGCTCCAGCTCGGGAACGCCGCCGTGCAGGAACTCCATGTCGAGCAGCGCCACCGTTTCGTCGCCCCAGGTGACGTGCAGGCTGGCGTCGGCGGTGAACTCCCCCAGCACCGTGGCCTCGACCTGGCGCCGCCGCGCCAGCTCCAGAAAGCGGTCGAGCCGCGCCGGCGGCACCGCCAGGGTCATCCGCTCCTGCGCCTCCGACAGGAACACCTCCCACGGCGCCAGACCGGCGTACTTGAGCGGCGCGCGCGCCAGGTCGATGCGCGCGCCGCCCGGGTCGCGCGCCATCTCGCCCACCGACGACGACAGGCCGCCGGCGCCGTTGTCGGTGATCGCCGAGTACAGCCCTTCGTCGCGCGCCTCGAGCAGGAAGTCGAACATCATCTTCTGGGTGATCGGATCGCCGATCTGGACCGCCTGGGCCGGCGACGCCTCGTCGAGCGCCGCCGACGAAAAGGTGGCGCCGTGGATGCCGTCGGCGCCGATGCGGCCGCCGACCATCACCACCGCGTCGCCCGGGCGCGCCGCCTTCTGCTCGCCCGGGCTGCCGGCGATGGTCACCGGCAGCGCGCCCACCGTGCCGCAGAACACCAGCGGCTTGCCCAGGTAGCGGCCGTCGAACAGCTCCCAGCCGCGGCCGTACGGCAGCCCCGACTGGTTGCCGCCGTCGATCACCCCGCGGTGCACGCCGTCGCGTACCCGGCGCGGATGCAGCAGCCCCCGTGGCAGCTCGCCGCGCCAGTCGGACGGCGCGAAGCAGTAGCCCCACACGTTGACCAGCAGGTCGGCGCCACGCCCGGTGCCGAACGGGTCGCGGTTGACCCCCACGATGCCGGTGATGGCGCCGCCGTACGGGTCGAGCGCCGAGGGCGAGTTGTGGGTCTCCACCTTGTAGACCAGGTGCACCGCGTCGTCGAACGCCACCACCCCGGCGTTGTCGTGGAACACCGACACCAGCCAGCTACCGCCGTCGCCGGCGCGCAGCTCGCGGTCGATCTCCTCGGTGACGCGGCGGATGGTCGTGTCGAACAGCGAGCGGATCACGCGCGGCTCGCCGTCGCCCTCGCGGTAGCGGATGGTGGCGTTGAAGATCTTGTGCTTGCAGTGCTCGCTCCAGGTCTGGGCCAGGCTCTCGAGCTCGACGTCGGTGGGCGCGCCGCCGAGCCCCAGCCGCCGGCGCCGCCGATCGTGCCCGGCGGCGGTGAAGTGGTCCCGGATCGCCTTCATCTCGGCCAGCGACAGCGCCAGCAGGCCGTCGCGGCTCAGCCGCTCGAGCGCCGCGTCGTCGCCCCCCAGGTCGACCGTCGCCACCGGCGGCCGGCCGCCGCGCTCGACGCGCGGCACCGCCAGGTCGGGCGGCGAGCCCTGCCAGTCGGCCGGGCGCTCGACGCGCGCCGTCTGGATGACCGGGTTGGCCAGCAGCTCGGTCGCGATGCGCTCGGCGCGGGCGCGGTCGACGCCGTCGAGCAGGTAGACGCGCGAGCTGTAGACGGCGGCTGCCTCGCCGAGCGGCCGGCCCAGGGTGTCCTCCACCGCCACCAGCGCGCTCTTGCCCACCGGATCGGCCACCCCCGGCTTGTAGGCGACGGTGACCGCCAGCTCGAAGCCGTCGGCGGGTAGCCGGCCGGCGGCGCCCACCTGCTGCACCGGGTCGGCCAGCTCGCGCACCACCGCCGCCAGCTCGCCGGCGGTCAGCTCGGCCTCGAGGTGGTAGACCTCGCGCGTCCGGACGCGTGTCACCGGGATGTGGAGGAGCTCCCGGATCTCCGCCGCCACGTGCCGGCCGCGCGGATCCGGCAGGTCGGGCCGGACCGCGATCTCGATGCGGTGGATCACGAGGGGCGGCTCTCGGACGGCGGGTCTCGGCTTGGGGGGCGGCCCGCGGCGGGGCCTTTTTCGGCCGGCATTCTAGCCTGCCGCCAGCCGTCTGAGCGCCCTGCCCGCTGTGATAGCTTCGCGCCGTGCGGCGCGGGCTCAACCGGGAGCGTCTCCCTGGGCGGAGGGGGCCGGTGGCGTCGACGGACGGCGACCGCCGGGCGGCTGCCGGCAGACCGGCGCGGCGGCGCGCGCGGGCACACGGCGGCTGAGGTCGAGCGGTCCGATGTGCGGCATCTTCGGCATCGAGGGGCACGAAGACGCGGCCAACTTCGCCTACCTCGGGCTGTACGCGCTGCAGCACCGGGGCCAGGAGAGCGCCGGCATCGTGTCGTGGAACGGCAGCCAGCTGCTGGCCCACCGCGGCATGGGGCAGGTCGCCGACATCTTTCGCGCGCGCGTGCTGACGCGGCTCGGCGGCATGCGCTCCATCGGCCACACCCGCTACTCGACCGCCGGCACCTCGGTGCTTGCCAACGCCCAGCCGATCGTGGTGCAGACCTCGATGGGGCCGCTGGCGCTGGTGCACAACGGCAACCTGGTGAATGCGGTCGAGCTGCGCGAGGAGCTGGAGGCCGACGGCTCGATCTTCCAGACCACCAGCGACACCGAGGTGATCCTGCACCTGATGGCGCGCAACCCGCGGCGCGACCCGGTCGAGTCGCTGATGGAGGCGCTGTCGCGGGTGCGCGGCGCCTACTCGCTGCTGCTGATGAGCGGCGACTGCCTGGTGGCGGCGCGCGACCCCGACGGCTTCCGGCCGCTGGTCCGCGGGCGCTGCCAGGGCGCCGCCTGCTTCGCCTCGGAGAGCTGCGCCTTCGACCTGATCGAGGCCGAGGCCGAGGCCGAGGTGGAGCCCGGCGAAGTGGTGGTGGCGCGCAACGGCGCCCTCGACAGCTACCGCCTGCCGCCGGCCGACCGGCCGGCGCGCTGCGCCTTCGAGCAGGTCTACTTCGCGCGGCCCGACAGCGTGATCTACGGCCAGCCGGTGTCGGCGGCGCGGCTGGCGCTCGGCGCTCGGCTGGCGCGCGAGGCACCGGCGGCGGCGGACGTGGTGGTGCCGGTACCCGACTCCGGCCTGTTCGCGGCGCTCGGCTACGCCCGCGAGTCGGGCCTGCCGCTCGAGTTCGGGCTGATCCGCAACCACTACGTCGGCCGCACCTTTATCGAGCCCAAGCAGTCGATCCGCCACTTCGGGGTCAAGGTCAAGCTCAACCCGGTGCGCGAGCTGATCGCCGGCCGCCGGCTGGTGCTGGTCGACGACTCGATCGTGCGCGGCACCACCTCGCCCAAGATCGTCAAGATGCTGCGCGACGTCGGTGCCGCCGAGGTGCACGTCCGGATCTCCTGCCCGCCGACCGCCTGGCCGTGCCACTACGGCATCGACATGCCGACCCGCGAGGAGCTGATCGCCTCGTCGCGCTCGGTGGAGGAGATCCGCAGCACGATCGACGCCGACTCGCTGGCCTACCTGTCGCTCGAGGGAATGCTCGACTGCCTGGACGGTGAGCCGGGGGGCTACTGCACCGCCTGCTGGAGCGGCGAATACCGCGTGGAGATCTCGGCGGCCGACCGCCGGCAGCAGGAGCTGTTCCCGATCCGCACCGAGGAGTGAGCGGACCGCCCGGCCGATGAGCTCCTCCGACAGCGCCTACGCCCGCGCCGGCGTCGACATCGACGCCCAGGAAGAGGCGCTGCGCCGCATCAAGAAGCTGGTGCGCAAGACGTTCACACCGGGAGTGCTGTCGGACGTCGGCAGCTTCGGCGGTCTGTTCCGCCCCGACCTCGGCGGGATCGAGGAGCCGGTGCTGGTGGCCTCGGCCGACGGTGTCGGTACCAAGCTGGCGGTAGCCCGGCTGGCCGGCGACTACTCGACCGTCGGCCGCGACCTGGTGAACCACTGCGTCAACGACATCCTGGTGCAGGGCGCTCGGCCGCTGTTCTTCCTCGACTACGTCGGGGCCGGGGTGCTGGAGCCGGCGGCGATGGAGCAGCTGGTGCGCGGCGTCGCCGCCGGCTGCCGCGAGAACCGCTGCGCCCTGCTGGGCGGCGAGACCGCCGAGATGCCGGGCTTCTACCAGCCCGGCGACTACGAGCTGGTCGGGTTCATCGTCGGCCTGGCGGACCGGGCCGCCATCCTCGACGGCAGCCGGGTGCGACCGCGCGACCTGATCGTCGGGCTGCCGTCCTCCGGGCTCCACACCAACGGCTATTCGCTGGCGCGGCGGGTGCTGCTCGACGAGCTGGGGCTCGAGGTCGGCGACCGCATCCCGGGCGCTGCCGACCGGCGCACCGTCGGCGAGCAGCTGCTGGCGGTGCACCTGTCGTACCTGCGGCTGCTCGAGCCGCTGCTCGGCCACCCCGGGCTGCACGCGATGGCGCACGTCACCGGCGGCGGGCTGACCGACAACCTGCCGCGCGTGCTGCCCAAGCGCTCCCACGCCCGCATCCGGGTGGGCAGCTGGGAGATCCCCGAGCTGTTCCACCTGCTCCAGGAGCACGGCGGGGTGGATCGCGAGGAGATGTTCCGGGTCTTCAACATGGGGATCGGCATGGCGCTGGTGATCGACCCCGAGGCGGCCCGCGACATCCTCGCGACCCTGCGCCGCGCCGGCGGCAAGGGGCTGCCGATCGGCACGGTGCAGAAGGGCGGCTCCGGGGTCGTGTACGACGTGGAGAGCGGCGCGGCTGAGGAGTAGGTTGCTGTCGCGGTCCCTGGTGCTGGCGAGCGGGCCGGGAAGCGCATGCCGCGGTTGGTGCTGAGGTCCCTCGCTGCGCTCGGGATGACATTCGCTTGCAGCACGCGGCCGGGCTTCGCGTGCTGAGCACCGTCGTCGCCGGCCGGGCCGGTTGCTGAGCACCGTCGTCGCC
>JBFGNS010000099.1:0-16202 GCA_041574955.1 Thermoanaerobaculia bacterium
CGAAGAAGAAGGCGGCGAAGAAGAAGTAGCGCCTGGCGCGGTCGCTCCCTGGAGCGAGCGACGAGGCGCCATGGTGGCCGGAAGGAAAGGCCGAGGCCTGTCGGGGCCCGCTACAGCCGGTCGGTGTCGCGGACGAAGCTCGCCAGGTCGGCGCGGAACTTCTCGAGCGACGGCTGGTGCAGGTACATCATGTGGCCGGCCTCGTAGAGCTCGATGCGGATGCGCTCGCGCGCCTCGGGCTCGATGTCGAGGTGCGCGATGTCGTGCTTGGTGGCGAGGGTGGGGGTGGCCAGGTCGTAGTAGCCCTGCTGCACCAGCAGGTGGAGGCCCGGGTTCATGGTCAGCGCCATCGCCAGATCACCGCGCAGGTTGGCCCACGGCACCGCCCAGCCGCGCGAGTCCGGCGGCCGGTGCTCCCAGTCCCAGTCCCTGACGCCACCCATGATCTGGTAGGTCTCGTCGCGCCCGAACCCGAGCACGTCGTGCATGTAGCTCAGGAAGGCGGCGGTGAACGCCGGCCCCACCGCCGGGAAGAACGGGTCGTAGTCCATGTCCTCGGCCAGCGGGTTGACCGACGGGCCGATGAAGCGCGAGTCGATGCGGCCGGTGATGCGCCGCTCGCCGCGCTTGAGCTCCTGCAGGAACTGCTGGTGGCTCACCCGCAGGTCGGCACGCAGCCAGTAGTCGGCCGAGGTGCCGGTATAGCGCGCCAGCTTCTCGGCCACCGCCTGCTTCTCTTCGGCGGAGATGGTGTAACCCTTGAGCAGCGCCGGCGCGTACTCGTCGTAGGCGAACCGCTCGACCTCGGCGTGGAACGCTTCGAGATCTTCGGGCTTGTCGGGGATGGCGTCGTGGTACCAGGCGGTGGCCGCCAGCGTCGGCAGGTAGAGCACGTGCGGCAGGTCGATGCCGCCGCCGTCGATGCCCGAGCCCATGTCGAGGAACGGCGACACCACGATGACGCCGTTGAAGTTCATGCCGTGGACGCTCTGCAGGTGCCACACCAGCCCGGCGGTGCGGATGCCGCCGTAGCTCTCGCCCAGGATGTACTTGGGCGACGCCCACCGCCCGTTGGCGGTGACGTACTCCTTGATGAACGAGCCCACCGAGCGGATGTCCTGGTCGACGCCCCAGAAGTCCTTGCCCTCGGCGTCGCCCAGCGGCTTGCTGAAGCCGGTACCGACCGGGTCGACCATCACCAGGTCGGTGACGTCGATGATGCTGTACTCGTTGTCCACCCGGCGGGCCGGCGGCGGCGGCGTGTAGCCCTCGTCCTCGACCACCACCCGCTGCGGCCCGAGCACCCCCATGTGCAGCCAGATCGACGACGAGCCCGGGCCGCCGTTGAAGGCGAACATCACCGGCCGGCGGCTCTTGTCCTCGACGCCGTCGCGGGTGTAGGCGGTGTAGCCGAAGCGCGCGATCGGCTCGCCCTCGTCGTTGTCGAGGATCAGCCAGCCGGCGGTGGCGGTGTAGTCGACCTTGCGGCCGTCGATGGTGATCGAGTGCCGGGTCGACGAGGACTTGGGCTCGGGCTTGGCCTCGTCCTTCGTGTCGCCGGCCGGCGGCGCCTCGGCGGCGCTGGCCTGGCCGAGGCAGGTCAGGGCGGTGAGCAGCATCAGAGCGGAGAGTCGGACGGTCTTCATGGGCCTGCTCCTGGAGGTCGGTGCGGAGTCCGGCGGCCGATGCGGCCGCCCTCCGGCGTGGGCTGGAAGCCGCGAGTCTAGCAAGGCTGTGGACTGTCTCACCGCCACCGGGCCCGGCTTCGGGCAGACTGGCGACGGGCGTGGGGCGCAGCACACATCGACCCGGCCCTGCCGCCGCGTTCGGTCTTCTCGTGGCCGCCGCTGCCGCGGGTGTCGCTCCCTGCCACGCGCAGGAGCTGGCCGGCTGCCCGCTGTTCCCCGCCGACAGCATCTGGAACGTCCGGGTCGACCAGCTGCCGGTGGCCGCCGGCTCGGACGCCTGGGTGGCGACCATCGGCGCCGGCGCCGGCCTCCATCCCGACTTCGGCGCCGGCGACTGGCCGCCCGGCTCCGGCTCGCCGATCGGCATCCCGTACACCACCGTGCCGGCGAGCCAGCCAGCGGTGCCGATCAGCTTCGACTACGCCGACGAGAGCGACCCGGGGCCCTACCCCGTCCCGCCGGACGCTCCGATCGAAGGCGGGCCGGAGTTCACCGGGGATCGCCACGTGCTGGTCGTCGAGCGTGACGGCTGCACGCTCTACGAGCTGTTCCACGCCTTTCCCGAGAACGGCGGCTCCTCCTGGCACGCCGGCTCCGGCGCCGTCTTCGCTCTCGACTCCTACGCCCTGCGGCCCGCCGGCTGGACCTCGGCCGACGCCGCCGGCCTGCCGATCCTGCCCGGGCTGGTGCGCTACGACGAGGTCGCCGCCGGTGCCATCCGGCACGCCCTGCGCTTCACCGCGCCGCAGACACGCCGCGAGTACGTCTGGCCGGCGCGCCACTACGCATCGAGCCTCACCGGCGGCGAGTACCCGCCGATGGGGCAGCGGTTCCGGCTGCGTGCCGACTTCGACCTGTCCGGCTTCTCGGCGCCGGTGCAGGTGATCCTGCGGGCGCTCAAGCAGTACGGCATGATGCTGGCCGACAACGGCTCGCCCTGGTTCCTGTCCGGCGCGCCCGACGAGCGCTGGGACAACGAGCTGCTCGCCGAGCTGCACCTGGTCACCGGCGCCGACTTCGAGGCCGTCGACGTCACAGGGCTGATGGTCGACCCCGACTCGATGCGCACCTCGCCGGCGGTTCCGTGCACCGCGCCCGAGCAGGTGACGATCCAGGACGACTCGATCACCGGCTACCGGCTGGTCGAGGCGTGCGACGAGATCCTCGCCGGACCCAACGTGACGGTCTACGGCCCGAACGGCGAGGCTGTGCTGCACGCGCGCAACCGCGTGGTGCTGTTCGACGGCTTCACGGTCGCGGTCGACGGCAGGTTGGAGGTCGTCACCGGCCAGCCCTGAAGCACGGCACCGCCGGCGAGCGGAGCCAGCGCCAACGCTCTCCGGGGCGCCGCCGATCTTTGCGCTCGCCTGCGGTAGGCTCCGAGCATGAGGTTCGAAGCCAACCTCGAAGAGAGCGAGGACGGCGGCTACGTCGCCTGGTGCCCCGACCCGCACGTCCGGACGCGCGGCCTGTCGCCCGCCAACGCGCTCGACCGGCTGCGCGCCGAGCTGCGCTACCACGTCGAGCTGTGCCCGTGCTCGGGCGTCGATGACGACTACGTCGAGCTCGACGTGCGAGGCTGATCCGGCGGCGTGAGCGGGGGTCGCTGCAGGAGGTGAGCAGCTTCCGGCCCGCTCGCCCGCACGCCCAGGCCGGCGAGCCGCCGGCTGCAACCGGTTTGCGCCCGACGCCGTCCAACACTCGAAAGAACGGAACGGAGGCGCGAGTGGTCCGGTACAGCAACAGGAATCTCGTCCAGCGGGCTCTCGCTCCCGTTTCACTGCTGCGGCTCGTTGGCCTCCGGTCCGCCGCCGCCCGCGGCAACCCTGGCCGATGACGGCGGCCGCGACGCGCCAGCCGATCGGCCCGAGCCCGGGCCCCGTCGCGCCCGGCGACCGCATCGAGGCGATCGACGTCGTGCGCGGCTTCGCCCTGCTCGGCATTCTGGTGATGAACGTCACCGGCATGGCGTACCCGATGGCCGCCTACTTCAATCCGATGGCCTACGGCGGCTCGACCGGCATCGACTACGCCGCCTGGGTGTTCGCCCATCTGTTCTTCGAGCTCAAGATGATGGGGCTGTTCTCGATGCTGTTCGGCGCCGGCGTCGTGCTGATGGCCGAGCGAGCGGAGGCGGCAGGACGGCCGTTCGGCAGGATCTACTACCGGCGCATCTTCTGGCTGCTGGTGATCGGTCTCCTCCACGCCTATCTGCTGTGGCACGGCGACATCCTGGTGACCTACGCCCTGTGCGGGCTGGTGCTCTATCTGTTCCGCCGGCGGTCGGCGCGGGCCCTGATCGCCAGCGGCCTCGCGGTGCTCGTCTTCGGCGCACTGCTGTCGGCCGGAGGCGGCTACGCCCAGGGGATGCTGCGCGACGTGGTGGTGGAGATCGAGGCCAAGGTGGCGGCCGGGCAGGAGATGACGCCGCGCCGGCAGGCGCTGGTCGATCAGTGGGACGACGTGCGGCGCTCCTTCGCGCCGACCCCGGAGGAGACCGCGGAAACGATCGCCACCATGCGGGGCACCCCGCGCGAAGTGCTCGCGGCCAACGTCGAGGAGACGATCGCCATGCACACGCAGGCGGTGCCGTTCATGCTGTTCTGGCGCGCGCTCGCGCTGATGCTGCTGGGCATGGCGCTGCTCAAGACCGGTGTCCTCAGCGGGGCGCGAACGCGCGGCTTCTACCTGCGGTGTGCCGCCATCGGCCTCGGACTCGGCCTGCCGCTCGTCGCTATCGGCATCTGGCGCTGGAGCCTGCACGGCTACGACTTCGTCAGCAGCTTCCTCATCGACGGTCAGTACAACTACTTCGGCAGCGTCCTGGTCAGCCTGGGCTACCTCGGGCTGCTGATGCTGTTCTGCCGGTCGGGCAGGCTGCCCGGCGTCCGCCGGCGTCTGGCGGCGGTCGGACGCACGGCTCTGACCAACTATCTGCTGCAGACGGTTCTCGGCGTTGCCGTCTTCCACGGCTACGGCCTCGCCCTGTTCGGAGGCCCCAGCCGCGCCGAGCTCTGGTGGTTCATCCTCGCGGTCTGGATCGCGCAGCTCGTCGCCAGCCCCTGGTGGCTCGACCGCTACCGCTTCGGTCCGGCCGAGTGGCTGTGGCGGACGCTCACCCACTGGCGCTGGCAGCCCTTGCGCGTCGCCGACCCGCCCGGCAACTCGGCGACCGGCTAGCGTGGGACCGACGCGGGACCACCGTGCACGGGCTTTCCCGGGCTGACCCCGCGACGCCACGGCTCCCTCGACCGTCGGCGTGCTCGACGCAGCCGGCAATACCGATCCGCGCGGTGGCGCTCGCGGTCGGCAGCTTCGAGTTTCGGCGCGTCGAGCCGTGAGACCGCGGCTGACCGCCGGCGAGAGTCGCGGCTGGGGGGGGATCGCCGGCCCGAGGTGACCGCCCTGGTGCCGGGGGCCGGGACACGCCGGCAGGTGGGTCGATAGACTCGCTCCGACACCCGAGCTCCCCGTGGACGCAGACAGCAACTCCTCGTTGGCCGGCCGTCGGCTGGGCCGCTACAGGATCACCGGCAAGCTCGGCGCCGGCGGCATGGGCGAGGTGTGGGCCGCCGAGGACACCAGCCTCAAGCGCCAGGTGGCGCTCAAGCTGCTGCCGGCCGAGCTGGCCGCCGACGAGCAGCGGCTCGAGCGGTTCCAGCGCGAGGCCGAGACGGTGGCGGCGCTCAACCACCCGAGCATCGTGACCCTCTACTCGGTGGAGGAGGCCGACGGCGTCCGCTTCCTCACCATGGAGCTGGTCGAGGGCGAGACACTCGGCGAGATCCTGGGGCGCGGCGCCCTGCCGCTCGAACGCTTCTTCCCCGTCGCGGTGGCGCTGGCCGATGCGCTGGCCGCGGCCCACGCCAAGGGCGTCGTGCACCGGGACCTGAAGCCCGCCAACGTCATGATCACCACCGAGGGCCGGGTCAAGGTTCTCGACTTCGGGCTCGCCAAGCCGCTGGCCGAGGCGGCGCGCGCCGCGGCCCCGGAGATGACCGCGCTGGCCACCGAGGCGCTCACCGAGGAGGGCGTGGTGCTGGGCACCATGCCCTATATGTCCCCCGAGCAGGTGCAGGGTCACGTGGTCGACCACCGCAGCGACATCTTCTCGCTCGGCGTGGTGCTGTACGAGATGCTGTGCGGCAGGCGGCCGTTCGGCGGCGACAGCCCTGCGGCGCTGGTCTCCTCGATCCTGCGCGACACGCCGGACCCGGTCACCGAGCTGCGCTCCGACCTGCCGCGCCAGCTCGCTCGCATCGTCCAGCAGTGCCTCGAGAAGGACCCCCAGCGGCGCTATCAGAGCGCGCTCGACGTGCGCAACCAGCTCGAGTCGCTGGCGACCGAGGTCTCGAGCGGCACGGTGGTGGCGGCCACCCGGCCGGCCCCGCAGGCGGCCCGACGCCGCGGCAAGGCGTCGTGGATCGCCGCGGCAGCCGCCGTGGCCGTGCTGGCGGCGCTGGCGGCCTGGTGGAGCGGCCGGCCGGGGGCGCCCCGCCGGCCGGCCGCCGACGCCGCCGGGCAAGGCGCGGACGGGCGCCGGATGCTCGTCGTGCTGCCGTTCGAGAACCTCGGCCCCGCCGAGGACGAGTACTTCGCCGCCGGCATCACCGACGAGATCACCAGCCGCCTGGCCTCGGTCAGCGACCTGGGGGTGATCTCCCGCAACAGCGCGCTGCGTTACGCCGGCACCGCCAAGAGCGCGCGCGAGATCGGCCGCGAGCTGGGCGTGACCCACGTGCTGGCGGGCACCGTGCGCTGGGCGCGCGGCGCCGAAGGCAGCCGGGTGCGCATCACCCCCACCCTGAGCCGCACCGCCGACGAGCTGCAGGTCTGGTCGCAGAGCTTCGAGCGCGTGCTCGAGGACATCTTCGAGGTGCAGAGCGACATCGCCGGCCGGGTGATCGAGCAGCTCGGGGTGACGCTCCTCGACCGCGAGCAGCGGGCGCTCGACGCCCGACCCACCGACAACCTCGAGGCCTACCAGGCCTACCTGCGCGGCCTCGACCAGACCGGCCGGCTGACCTACTCGCTCCCGGACCGGCTGCTCGAGGTGGAGATGTTCGAGCGCGCCGTCGAGCTCGACCCCGGCTTCGCCCTCGCCTGGGCCGAGCTGTCGCGGGCGCACAGCAACCTGATCAACCTGGGCATGGACCCCTCGGGCGAGCGGCTCGCTGCCGCCAAGGCCGCGGTCGACCGCGCGCTGGCGCTCGCCCCCGAGCTGCCCGAGGCCCATCTCGCCCTGGCCTACTACCACTACTGGGGCAAGCGCGAGTACGACCAGGCCCTGGCGGCGCTGGCGGTCGCCGAGCGAGGCCTGCCCAACAGCGCGGCGGTCGCCGCCACCAGGGCCTGGATCGCCCGCCGCCAAGGGCGCTGGCAGGACTCGCTGCGCCTGGCCGAGGAAAGCTTCCGGCTCGACCCGCTGTCGAGCGAGGTGGTGCGCGAGATCGGCGTGATCCTGATGTCGCTGCGACGGTTCGACCGCGCGGTCGAGTCGCTGGATCGCTCGATCGCGCTGGCGCCGGATCAGCAGGCCGCCTATCTCTTCAAGGTCATGGTCGAGTGGGCGCGCGGCGATCTCGCGGCGGCGCGCGCGGCGATCGCCGCCACGCCGGGGTCCGCCAGCCTGTATTCGAACTGGTTCGACTGGTTCCAGGCGCTCTACGAACGCGACTGGCAGGCCGCCGAGGCTGCTGCCAGCCGCTTTCCCGACTCCGGCGTGTTCGGCGTTCCCGACCTGATGATGTGCCGCGAGCTGGCGCTGGGCGACCTCGAGCGGTTCCGCGGCAACCCGTCCGCGGCGCGCCCGCTGTGGCAGGCCGCGCGACGCAAGCTCGAGGTGGCGATCGCCGAGACCCCCGGCGACGCCAGGGCGCACGCCGCCCTCGGCCGCGTGCTGGCCGGCCTCGGGTTGAAGCAGGAGGCGGTGGCGGCGGGCCGCCACGCGGTCGAGCTGCTGCCGGTCTCGCGCGACGCCCTGCACGGCCCGCGGCAGCAGCTGGCGCTGGCCATGACCTACGCCTGGGTCGGCGAACCCGAGCTGGCCGTCGAGCAGCTCTCCGAGCTGCTTTCCGAGCAGACCCCGCTGACCGCGGCCTGGATCCGTCTCGAGCCCTACTTCGACCCGCTGCGCGGGCACCCCGGTTTCGAGGCGCTGATGGCGGCGCACCGGTGAGCCGCCCGTCGCGCGGCCCGTTACAATCGACGTCGCATGGGGCTCAAGGAGACCCTGACGGGTGGCCGCGGGCGCGGCTGGGAGCACGAGAGGGCCAGCAAGCGGCTGGAGCTCGCGATCCCCGTGCAGCTCAAAATCGGGAGCGACGCCCCCGAAGCGCGCCGGCTGAGGGACGTGAGCCTGAACGGAGCGTTCGTCGCGGGGCCGTGCGAGGGCGCCGAGCTCGGTGAGCCGGCGATCCTGCGCTTCGAGGGCTATCCGGAGGTCTGTCCGGCGTTCGCGCTGTTCGGCCACGTCTGCCGGATCGAGCCGACCGGGGTGGCGATCGAGATCGACCGCGGACAGTCGGACAAGGAGACGCTCGACCGGTTTCGCACCCTGGTGCTCCACTACCTGCGCCACCGGCCGATCCTTAACGAGCTGGCACCGCGCTTCTACGAGGGCCGCTGCCGGGAGTGCGGCTGGATCGGCCGCGTGGCCGGCCGCGCGCCGACGTGCGCGCGCTGCGGCGGCAAGGTCGGGCCTGTCAGGACGTCCTGACAGGGGCGCGGGAGCCCGGACGGGCGCCGCGTGATCGCTTCAGCGGCCAGCCGGTCGTGACTCGCCCCCCGAGCGCACCGCAGCCAGCTCGGCCAGTGTCTCGACGGCGGCCCGGCGCACCGCCGCCGAGTCGTCCGCCAGCGCCCGCTCGAGCACCTGGACGGCGCTCGCGCCGCCGATCTCGCCCAGCGCATGGACCGCCTGCTCGCGCAGGTCGCTGTCTTCGTCGGTCAGGGCGAGGGCCAGGATCCAGGCAGTGTCCTCGCCGCCGATCTCGGCCAGCGCCCAGACGGCGGCCTCACGCACGCCGCGGGCCTCATCCAGCAAGGCGGTGTCGAGGGTAGCCAGGTGAGTTCCGTCGGCGACTTCGCCGAGGGCGGCGATCGCTTCTTCCCGAACCGCCGGCGAGCTGTCGAACAGGCCCGCATCGGCGAGGGCAGACGCCGCCTCGCCACCCAGCGCGGAGAGCCCAAAGACCGCTTCGAGACGAGCCGCCTCGTCGCCTGCGGCCAGCGCCGCCACCAGCTCTGCCAGGCGCAGCTCGGTCGCCGGCCCGCTGCCTTCCGGCGCCCGCTCCTGCGCCGCGCCGGCCCCCACCGCGAGCCACGCGAGAAAGCCGATCGCGGCCGCGCGCCGCCCTGCGCCGAGCCCTCGACCGCCGCGTCTGAACCTGATCATCACCAGCACCTCCCGCATGGGGACGAGGGCGGGCTCCGCTCATTCGATCCAGGGGCGCCGAAGCGCAACTGAACGAAGCCCGCCCTCGGGACACTCAGCCAATCGGCTACTGCACCTCGAAGCAGCTTTCGATCGAGGTGTTGTTGTGGGTGTCGAGACGGACGAGAATCTCGAGCTTCCACTCGTCGCTCAGCGCGAGGTAGGCCGACGGCGCGTCGAACGAGGTCTCCGACGCCGGCAGCACTGCGGTCAGCTTCAGCTCGTCGGTTTCGAGCACGAACTCGTACAGATCCACCGTCACCGGGCCGGTCTCGCCGATCTCGGGGTGCGAAGACGTGACCTCGTCCCAGGTGATCACCACCGGGGAGCTGACCACGGGGACGGGGCCCTCGTCGCAGTCCTCCGGCACCAGCTGGCCGTTGACCCGCACGTTCGAAGCCGGCGCGGCCATGACGTGGCTGAGCTCGACCTCGGACTCGAGCTCGTCACCCTCCAGGGTGACGCCCTCGATCTCGTACTTCCCCTCGGGGAAGCGGGCGAAGAACTCTTCGGGCGACAGCTCGTCGAAGGTCGGCTCGGCGCTCTCGAACATCAGCTGGGTCATCCCCTGTTGCCGCAGGTTGCCCCCCGCCCGGATGTGGAGCAGCTTGCGGTCGTCGGGCGTCTCGATCGCGAGCAGCTTCCACGGCTCGCCGTCGATCGCGGCGTGGATGCCCAGATCGCCGTCGGTGTTGTTGAGCTCGAAGAACAGCTCGGCCTCATCCCAGGGAATCTCGTCCGCCCGGGCGACCGGACCGGTGGCGAACAGCACCAGGGTGAAGAGCATCAGGGGCAGGGCGAACTTCAGTCTTTCGGGTCCTCTCATCTCGGCAGCTCCTTTGCTTTTCTTGTCAAGACCTGCAACCGCGTCTTTCGCGCACGTGCAACTCTTTCGATGCGCACGGCGCCAGAATCCTTCTCGGGTCGCCGAGACCGAGATCAGGTGAACCGACAGTGATCAGCCTGCATCGCCTCCTTCGGACCGGCCCCCAGGCAACAGCTGCCGTGCGGCGGGCGCCAGCCGAGCGGTGCCGGGGCCCTCGCGGCGGTAGCATCCGGTTTGCCGTGATCCGACGGTCCCGCTTCCCCCGCGCCGGCCATCTGGCGGCCGTCTTCGCCCTCGGCCTGATCCACGCCACCGCGGCCGCGATTCGACCGGCCGAGCCCGCCGACGCTGAGCTGACCGTCCTCACCTGGAACCTGCTCCACGGCGCCAACGAGCGGGGTGAGCTCGACCTGGAAGCCCAGGCGGGCTACATCCTCCGGCAGACCCCCCACTTCGCCTTCGTGCAGGAGATCGACGATCGCTGCGTGCGCTCGGGCCGCGTCGACCAGATGGCCGTGCTCGCCCGGCTGACGGGGATGGGCGCCCGTTTCGGCGCCTTCATGCCGTTCGACGGCGGCCGTTACGGTCTGGGGACCCTCAGCGCGCTGCCGCTGGTCGCCGACCGCACGCTCGAGCTTCCCCCCGGCGGCGAGCCTCGCGTTGCCCTGCTGACCGAGGTCGAGCTGCTGGGGCGGACGCTGCTGGCGGTCAACGTCCACTTCGACTGGCGCGTCGACGACGCGGCGCGCTTCGCCCAGGCGAGCGTCCTGGCCGCGGAGCTCGCGGCTGTCGAGAACGCGATCCTCCTGGCAGGCGACTTCAACGACGTACCCGAGAGCCGCACCCTGGCGCTGTTCTACGCCGCCGGCTTCGAGCACGTGGAGCCGCCCGGCGCGAGCTGGAGCGCCAGCCGGCCGAGCGTCGACATCGACCACGTCCTGGTGCGCGACGGCCGCGATCTGGCGCTCGAGCCGCTGGGCGGCGAGGTGCTGCCGGAGAGCGAGCTGTCCGACCACCGGCCGGTCCTCGCCCGGGTCCGCGCCCGCTCACGGCAGGACGGTGTGGAAGGCCACCCAGATCCAGAGGACCACGAACAGCCGCTGGTCTCATCGCTTGCGGACGGGCGTATCGGGCATCACGCTGATCCTCCCGGGTGGCGGCGGAGCTTCCCCCCGGATCGCCGCCGGCCTCCGGCCTACAGATGCTCCTCGATCGCGGCCTCGAACTGCTCGTAGGAGCGGGCGCCGAGCAGGACCCGGCGCACCACGCCCTGGCGGTCCACCACGAACGTCGTCGGGCGGCCCGGCTCGGGCCACGGCAGCGGCCGGGCGTAGGCGTGGACCGCCGGCTCGGACCGCTTCTCGAGCCAGGCCAGAAGCGTCCCCCTGTCCTCGTCCGACAGGTGGAGGACCACCAGACCGGCGTCGGCATGGACGCGCTGCAGCCGCTCGAGCTCGGGCATCTCCTTGATGCACGGCGGGCACCAGGTGGCCCAGATGTTGAGCAGCACCACCTGGCCGCGCAGCTCGGCCAGCCGCTCCGGCCGGTCGCTCTCGACCAGCCGGTAGGCCAGCTCCGGCGACGGCTGGCCGATCATGCCGCGCTGGAACCGGAGCGCGGGACCGAGCTGGACCAGGCCGGTGCCGAGAAACAGCGCCGCGCCGATCCCCGCCAGGATCAGCACGACGGACAGGGCGAAGCGGAGCCAGGGCCGCCGCGGGCCGCGCAGCCGCCGGCCTGTCCGGAAGGCGGCGAAAACGCCCGCCGTCATCGCCGCCAGCGCGAGCAGCAGCCCAGCGATCAGGACCATACCCAGGTGGTCCGCCAACCAGGTCATGAATGGGCTCATGGCCTCGACTCTCCGGTCGCCGTCGTGGCTCGTGTCCGCTCGGCGGTACCTATCTCATAACGAGCCGCCCGCGCCGAGGGTTTCAACGGGCCGTCGAGCAGCCCGCCGATCCGGTGGTAGCCCGACTAGCCGCGGCCGCCCGCTCGCTCGAGCAAATCACGCACCCCGAGCTCCTCCGCCCATCGCGCCAGGTAGTCGGAATCGAGCTCCCGTCCCTGACTGCCCAGAATCCCCAGAACGTCCCGCCACTGGCGCTCCGACACCTCACCGCCGGCGCGGAACCACTGCAGCTTGCGCAGCACGGTGTCCTCGGCGGACTTGACCCGCAGCGGTCGTCCGGGTGCGGCCGGCAGCACCACCTCCAGGCTACGCGCCATCTCCTCACGGTCGAACGGCTGGTCGCCGCACACGAACAGGTCGAGCTTGACGCCGCTCGCCAGGTGGATGAGGTTGAAGCTGCCGCGGCGCCGCACGGCCTCGCGCGCCGCCTGTTCGTCGCGGTAGTACCCCTCCGGCAGGCGCATCAGCAGCTCGGCAACGGCGTCTTCCTCGGCCTCGACGACCAGGTCGATGTCCTGCGTCTGCCGCGGCACCCCGTGCACCGAACTGGCGTAGGAGCCCCCCAGCTGGTAGGCGATGCCGAGCCGGTCGAGCAGCTCGATGACCTCGAGCGCGACGCCGAGCGCCTCCGGCTGCTCCGGGGTCATTCGAGCGGCCCGTAGGCGCGCGCCGCCAGCTCCGGTCCCAGGATCAGGTCGAACAGCCGGCGGTGGAGCCGCTCCGGCGGATCGTCCGGGTAGCGCCGCCTGAGCCCGGCCAGGGCCAGCTGGCGCGCCGTGCGGTTGGCGTCCTCGACCAGCTCGAGCTTCCGTTCCGCCGGCATCCTCCGGTAGATCTCGAGCTGCACCCTCGCCGCCTCGGGCGAAGTGTCGCTGGGCGCTGGGCTCACCGCCAGCAGTGTACCGCGCCAAGCCCGCTACCTCGGGGCGCCCGCAGGCGGGAAACCAGGGAATCACCTCTGATCACCTCTGGAGGAGGCCCCTGGAATGCAACCTTGACGACTCTAAGTGAGTAGTGTAGGTTACATCTTGCGGCCGGGGAGACCGGCCCGCAAGATCGGGAGGGCCCCTGTGGAACACCGCATCGAACAGCTCGACCGCACACGGCGACGGACGCTTCTCGGCTTCCTGGTGGCCTTCGTCGCCTGGCAGACCCCCACCATCGTGCAGGAGGCACTCGGTGCCGCCGTTCCCGCGTCGCTCGGGCGTGGGCTGGCCGGCCTGGCCGCGCTGGCGGGCGCCGTCTGGGTCTTCTACGCGATCCGGCTGGTCCTCCTGCGGCGGGAGCTGGCCCGCGACTCCGAAGCGGCCGCCGCCCTGGACGACGAGAGGGTGCGCCAGGTCCGCGCCAGGTCGCTGGCCTTCGCGTTCTGGGCGCTCGTGGTCTACCTGGCGGCCGTCCGTCTGGCCACCTTCGCCGCCGACCTCGCCGCGGGGGCGGTGGCCCTCGGCGGCCTGCTGGTGGCCGCCGCCGCGGCCCTCGGGGCGTTCCTGGTCCTCGACCGGGAGTGAGCCATGGCCGACCGCGGTGAGCTGTCGAACCGTCTCAAGGTGCTGCGCGCCGAGCGCGACCTGACCCAGGAGGAGCTCGCGCGCCGGGTGCGCGTGACCCGCAAGACGATCAACACCGTGGAGCGCGGAGTGTTCGTGCCCTCGACCGTCCTCGCCCTCAGGCTCGCCCGCGAGCTCGGCGTGCCGGTGGAAGAGATCTTCCAGCTCCACGACTGAACGAAAGAACCGACCCGCGGAAAGGGGACAGCAGATGAGCCATCCAACATCGAGCGACAGTGGGAGCCACTGGGCCGCCAGGGCCTGGAACCGGTGCTCGCCCGCCCGGAGCTTCTGGCTCGCCGCGGGTCTGGCCGTCGGGGGCATCCTCGGAGCCGGCAGCGGCCACCTCGCGTGGGGCCTGGGCGTCGGTGCCGCCATCGGCCTCGCGCTCCAGCAGGCCTACGCCGGCAAGGCGCCCGACCGCGGCTAGCCCGCGGCTCGCGCCCTCGCTCGGCTCGAGCCGTGCGCGTCGGCGCTCCCTCAGGCGCGCTCGACCCGGCAGTTGAAGCACCCGGGCAGCGCGTTGTGGAGGTGGAGGTAGGCGACCTCGTCGCGCGCCAGGAGGCGCTCGATCGCCCGCCGGAGCTCGTCGCCCTCGACCACCTCGGCGGCCACCATCATCGCGTCGCCATCGTAGGCGCGGATCGACTGCGGCCGGGCGCAGAGCATCGCCGGGATCTCACCGGCCGCGGGGCTGGCGGTGGCGACACCCGGGCGGACGAAGATCGGTCCGGCGGCGCGGTAGGGCGACCCGACGTCGTGGTGGACGTGGTGCAGCAGGATCACCTCCTCGCCGGGCTCGGCGTCCTCGAGGCTCACCCGGCAGGGGAAGCCCGGCTTGCTGTCGACCCGCACCCGGCGGGCGCCGCGGGCCACCAGCTCCTGGTCCGACAGCTGGTGGAGCTCAGCGAAGCTCTCGACCGTCAACGCCTCCAGACGAAACGAAGGTGCGCTCATCTCGTTACCTCCCTCTGACCGTCGGCCCTCCGGCGGCGCCGACGCTCGAAGAAAGCTAGCAACGGCGCGCGGCGCGAGCCACCCGGTTCTTGCGCACTGCGGAGCACGGCAGGCGTAGAGTAGGTAGCCATGCCGCCCACCGAGAGACACCGCGTCCCGAGCGGACGCGCCGCCGCTGGGCTCGCGCTGGGAATCCTGCCGCTTCTCCTGACAGCGTGCCTGCCGAGCGGCTCGCCCGGCGCCCGGCTCTACCGCCGGGACTGCGCGAGCTGTCACGGCGTCGACGGCGGCGGCGGAGTCCAGTACCAGGCCGACGCCGGCGCCAACCTGCTGGACGAGACCTGGAGCTTCGGCGGAGACGAGGTCTGGATCGCGCGCGTGCTCGAGCAAGACCTCGTCCCCGAGCACCCACCGCGCCGGTACAGCGAGCAGGAAGTCGGCCAGCTCATCGACTACATCCTGTACGAGCTGCGCGGCGAGACGCCCTGAGACCTCTCGGCTGCCGGGGCAGAGCCGCCAGCCTGCCGGCGGCCCACCGCCGCACCGCGACGGGGGTCCACGCGGGTCGTTGACCAGCCTACCTCTGCGGGTGGGTCCCGCCAAGTGAGCGAGGCGTAAGGTCGACGGAGAGCATCGGGCCAACGGCGGAGGAGGCGACCATGAGCGACGTCTTCGTCAGCTACGCCAAGGAGGACCGCGCGCGGGCAAGGATGCTGGCGGAAGCCCTCGAGCAACAGGGCCTGTCGGTGTTCTGGGACCGGACCATTCCTCCCGGTTTGACCTGGCACCAGCACATCGGGCGCGAGATCCAGGGGGCCGGCTGTGTTCTGGTCGCGTGGTCCGAGGCAGCGGTCCAGTCCAACTGGGTCCTGGAGGAGGCCGGCGAAGCGCAGCATCGAGGCGTTCTGATACCTGTCTTCCTCGACGAGGTGGCACCTCCTCTGGGTTTTCGAAGCGTCCAGGCAGCGGACTTGACGGACTGGGACGGGAAGGCGGAAGCCGCTGGCTTTCAGCTGCTCGTGCATGCCATCGGCCGTCTGCTGGGCTCTCCACCTGCCACGGGGGTAGACGAGGAGATGCCGGAAGAGAGCCGGAGGAGCGCGGCTGGGACCGAGACCGCGGCGGACGTCAGGAGCCGAGCCGTTGGCGAACCCGCTCGGCCGCAGTCCGAGAAGAAGAAACCGCCGAGACGATCTGCCGAGCGCCAGGCAGAAACCAGACCCGGAGCGACGTTCCTGCGCTCCCCGCCCGGTCTCGCACTCACCGGAGCCGTCGTGGTGGTGGTCGTCCTGTCGGTCTTGTACTTCCTGTGGCCGTTCGCCGAAAGGCGTGACGAGCTGATCCAGCTCTGGGACAACGGGGGGCGGCTGGGCGCAACCGTCTACGGTGCCGTCGAGGGGCACACCTTGGCCGTTCTCGGGGGCACGACCCTCGACGCGGGCTCGGCTGCGGTGACCTGGCTCGTCGCCGACCTCGACGGCGACGGCCGGGACGAGCTGATCCAGGGCTGGGACGACGCCGGCCGCCTCGGAACAATCGTCTACGGCGCCCGCCAGGGGCACACCCTGGCCACTCTGGCAGCCACGAACTTCGACGAGGGGTCGAACGCCCCGACCTGGCTCGTCGCCGACCTCGACGGCGACGGCCGGGACGAGCTGATCCAGGGCTGGGACGACGCCGGCCGTCTCGGAATGATCGTCTACGGCGCCCGCCAGGGTCACACCTTGGCCGTTCTCGGGGGCACGACCCTCGACGCGGGCTCGGCTGCGGTGACCTGGCTCGTCGCCGACCTCGACGGCGACGGCCGGGACGAGCTGATCCAGGGCTGGGACGACGC
>JBFGNS010000100.1:0-16141 GCA_041574955.1 Thermoanaerobaculia bacterium
GGGAGTTCCTGGGGTGTATCCCGCACCCTGCCTACCAGCGGTTCGGGCGGCAGCCCGAGCTCCTGCAAGTCGAGATTCCGGTCACCTGCCGGGTGCTCGAGCATGATCACCGCGACCAGTGGGTATGGCTGGAGCCGGAGAGCGTGGCGGGCCGCGAGCGGCCTGCCGGCGCCGGTGGCACGAGGCCGATCCCCGGGAGGGCACCATGATCCGAGGCGTCCACACGATGTTCTACTCCTCCGAGCCCGAGGCGCTGCGCGCCTTCCTGCGCGACGTGCTGGGCTTTCCGTACACCGACGTCGGCGAAGGCTGGCTGATCTTCGATCTGCCGGAGGCCGACATGGGATGCCATCCGACCGAGGAGCAGGCCGGCCACGGCGCGCCGGCCGGCACCCACCAGATCTCGTTCTACTGCGACGACCTCGAGGCGACGGTGGCCGAGCTCGACCGCCTCGGCGTCGAGTTCGTCGGCGGCATCGAAGACGCGGGCTGGGGCCTGGTGACGCGCTTCCGGATGCCGGGTGGGGTGCAGGCTCAACTCTACGAGCCGCGCTACAGCAAGGGCGAAAGCCGCTGAGCCGCCGGGGCGCCTCGCCGCGACTGCGCCCGGTGCGCGCGAGCGACCTCGAGGTCTTCTACCAGCACCAGCGCGACCCCGAGGCGGTGCGGATGGCGGCGTTCGAGCCGCGCGCGCGCCGGGCGTTCATGGCGCACTGGCGGCGGCTGCTCGCGGACGGCTCGGTGGTCAAGCGCACGCTGGTGTGCGGCGATCGGGTGGCGGGCTACGTCGTCTGCTGGCAGCAGTCGGGCGAGTGGCGGGTGGGGTACTGGATCGGGCGCGAGCACTGGGGCCGCGGGCTGGCGACGCTCGCGCTGCGCGGGCTCCTCGAGCTGGTGCGCGAGCGGCCGCTGGTGGCGTGGGTGGCGAGCCACAACCGCGGCTCGGTGCGCGTGCTCGAGAAGTGCGGTTTCGTTCCCAGCGAGCTCGGCGCGGCGGCTGCCGGCGACCGGCTTCCGGAGGGCGTCGAGGAGTTGAGAATGGTCCTCTCCGGCGCCTCGCCGGCATCCGGCCGCGGACCGGCGGATTCCCCGCGCGGCCGGGGTGTGCGCTAGGCTCGCGGCCGCCGCGCGGCAGCGCGCTGGGCCGGTCGCACCGGCTTCGTACGGAGCGCGGTCGAGAACCGCCGCCCCAGCCCCCGAGCACTCAAGCCTCCTGGCGGTTGCGTTGACGGTCGGGCACGGTCGCTTGGCCGTCGGTGGCCCGGGCCGGGCTCCAAAGGCGAGGGTGATCGCTCCGCCCGGGCCCCCGCCGGCTCGGCGCTCCCTCCGGCGACGTGCTCCAAGCCCTAAAGCCCTATCCCAGCTGACGCTCGATACCGGCCTCGAGTGCCGCCTCGATCACCGCCGCCGTCTCGTCCAGATGGGCGCGGGTATAGGCGTCGAGCGAGCCGCCGGCCACCGCCGAGGCGATTTGCGCCTGGAGCGCCTTGAGGTCGGCGCGCGCCAGGGCGCAGGCGTCCTCGGGCGTGCCCGGCGCCGGTTTGACCACCGTCGCTACCAGCCTGTCGAGGTGCATCCGCTGCAGCCCGCGGCGCAGGCTGGTGATGTTCGAGCCGGCGTCGAGCTCGGCCCAGATCGCCGAGCGCAGGCCGGTGAACACCTCGGGCAGGGTCAGCACGTCGGCGCCGTCGCGCAGCTCGATGTCGAGCATGCGCTGCTGGAGCAGCGGGTCGTAGAGGTGGTCGAGCGGCATCGACTGGATGCGCCAGATCCGCTCGTGCAGCGGATAGTCGTTGCGCGGCGTCTCCCAGATCGCGCCCGAGAAGTCCCACATGCGCTCGGCCGCCAGCTTGTTCATCAGCGATGACGGGATGCGGAAGGCGTCGGGCGCCAGCACCTCGCTGGTCAGGAAGTCGAGCGCCTGGCGCTGCCTGGCGGCCGGCACCGGCTGGTAGGGCAGCCGCCCGTTGGGGTCACCGATGTGGTCGCGGTGGTGGTAGACGCCGCCGATGTACTTGGCGACGTTCATCACCGAGCCGAAGTACTCGCCGAACCCCTGGTTGAACACCCGGCGCAGCTTCTGGTACTGCTCGCCCTGCTTCTCGAACTTGGCTTCTATCGACGCCCACAGCTCCTCGGCCAGCCCGATGCGGCCGCGGTAGTACTCCATCGAGTCGTCGCCGAGGTCCCAGCGGGTGGCCGTCGGGTCCATGCCGCGCGGCCCGAACCAGGCGTCCTCGTCGGTGCCGTAGGCGAGCATCGGGTCCGCCGCGCGCGACGCGATCTGCTCGAGCATCGCCTTCTCGCTCTGAGAGCTGTCGGGCGGCATCGGCTTGTAGGCGTACTCCACCACCCAGTAGTCGTAAGGGCCGAGCACGGTCTGGTAGTAGGCGCCCTGCGGCTGGCCCTTGGGGGCGACGTTGACCGGGTTGTAGTCCATCACCGAGCCGGTGTGCGCCTGGGCGCCGTTGCCGAGCGCATCGACCGAGCGGATGGTCGAGGCCTTGAAGTTGTGTCGGAAGCCGAGCGTGTGGCCGACCTCGTGAGCGATCACCTCGATGATGAACTGGCGCAGGAACTCCTCGAGCGCCGCTCCGCCGGCCGCCATGTCGGAGCGCGCCGCCACCACGCTCCAGGCGAACGCCGCCTGCCGGCGGAGCCCTTCCTGGAAATCGCACAGCGCACGGCCGTCACGGCGCAGGACGCCCTGCTCGGCGGCGATCCTGTCGCCGATCGCCGACGGCTGTGCGAACTCCTCGAACTCCTGGTAGACGAAGCGCAGCATGTCGGCCGAGACGCGGATGTCGGCGTCGTAGATCTGGCCGGTGAACGGGTTGGTGCGCGACGGCCCGACGGCGTAGCCGGCGCCGGGCTGGACCATCCAGCGCACCACGTTGTAGCGCACGTCGGCCGGGTCCCAGTCGGCGTCGTCGGGCATCTGGCGCACCTCGATGGCGTCCTTGAAGCCGATCTTGGCGAAGGCGTCGTTCCACAGCAGCACGCCGTCGCGCACCGCCTCGCGGTGCTCGACCGGGATGGTGTTCTCGAGCCAGAAGACGATCGGCTGCCGCGGCTTGGACTGGCCGAACTTGGGCTCCGCCTTGTCGAGCTGCCAGCGGTTGACGTAGCGCACGTAGGGGGTGTCCTGGAGTTGGCTGGTGAAGTCCTGGTACATGGTCAGGAAGTGGCCGACGCGGTCGTCCGCCAGCCGCGGCTTGTAGCCGGTCGACGGCAGGGTGGAGAGGCTGTAGTGGTAGATGTGGCGGAAGGCGCGGGAGTCCGCCAGCGTCGCGCCGCCCTGCGGGTTGCCCGACTGGAAGTGCAGCACCACGTCGATCTCGGTGTTCTGCGGGAACGACTTGACGGCGCCGAAGTAGCTGTTGGCCTTGTCGAAGTTGTAGCTCGGCTGCTTGATGAACTCGCGGAAGATGTAGCCGACCATGGCGATGTCCTGCACGAACATGTCGCTCGGATCGACCAGCAGGGCGCCGGTCTCGGGGTGCGGCGCGCCGGTGATCTTGCCGACGCCCATCAGCGAGTCCGACAGGCCGCGGTCGAGGGCGCGCCCGATGGCGGCCTCCGGATCGGCGCGGAAGTAGACGTTCTTGTGCAGCCACTGGACGGTCTTGCCGACCCGGGTGAAGACGAACGGAAACTCGTTGAGCATGGCGCTCGAGTCGAACCACCAGCCGTCGCCCGCCGAGCGGGTGATCGAGGCCAGGTAGATGGTGTCGAACTGCTCGGGCTTGATCTCGATGTAGGCCTTGCCCTCGTCGTCGTCGCGCCAGAAGGTGAACAGGCCCTCGACCTTCTCGAAGCCGTCGATGATCTCGGAGAACGGCTTCTCCTCGGGCTTCTTGGGCTTGTCGGCGGGCGCCTTTTCCTCCTCGGCGGGCGCCTTCTCTTCCTGCTTGGGCTCTTCCTTCTTCTTCTGCGTGCGGGCCGCGTCGGCGGGCGAGGCCGCGATCAGCCCGCAGGCGACGAGGGCGGCCAGAAACGGCGAACGGAGCATCCTGCGCATGGTCGTCACACTCCTAACGGCTGCTGGTGAAACCGGAACGGCGGCGGGTGCGGTGCGGGGTGACCAACGGTGGCCGCGCGCACGGATCCTGCCCGCTCGAGGCAGATCGCCGCTCGTGCTGCTGATGGGACTCACGGGTTGTCGCGGGCCGCGAAGGCCCGCTCGGTACTACGAGCGCCGGGCGGCCAGGGTTTAGAACAGATCGGCGGCCGCCGGCGGAGCGCCGAGTATACCCTCGGCGTTCCGCCGCTCACGTCGACCTGCTGTCCGGTGCGCGCGGCGCCGGGCGTCGTAGACTGACGCCTCGGATGGACAGGGTCTCCGGCGGCGGCAGCGGGCGGCGGTCGACGACGGCCGAGGAACGGGGTTCCCCAGGGTGACGACCAGGGCGTCGAAACGAGACACGGGCGCCGCCTACCGCCGGATCGGCCTGTTCACCGGGCCGGCAGTGGCGGCGGCGATGATGGCGCTGCCGGCGCCCGAAGGCCTGACGGCGGCCGGCTGGCGCGCCGCCGCGCTCGGCGTCTGGATGGGCCTGTGGTGGGCGACCGAGGCGGTGCCGGTGGCGGCCACCGCCCTGCTGCCGATCGCGCTCTTCCCGCTCGCCGGGGTGAGCGACATCCAGACGGTGACGGCGCCGTTCGCCAACCCCACCATCTACCTGTTTCTGGGTGGCTTCCTGGTGGCCCTGGCGGTCCAGCGCTGGGGGCTCCACCGCCGCATTGCGCTGGCGGTGATCGCGCTGTTCGGCGGCAGCGGAGCCTCGCTGGTCGGCGGCTTCATGGTGGCCAGCGCGCTGGTCTCGATGTGGGTCACCAACACCTCGACCACCATGATGCTGCTGCCGATCGCTGCCTCGGTGGTGGCGGTGGTGCAGCAGAACCTGGGTGACTCGGCGGAGGTCCAGGAGAGGTTCCCGGTGGCGATGCTGTTGGGGGTGGCCTACGGCGCCACCCTGGGCGGCATGGCGACCCTGGTCGGCACGCCGCCCAACGCGCTGCTCGCCGCCTTCATGCTGGAGAACTTCGGGCTCGAGATCGGCTTCGCCCAGTGGATGCTGGTCGGCGTGCCGGTGACCGCCAGCCTGCTGCCGCTCGCCTGGTGGCTGCTGACCCGCCGCATCTACCCGGTGCGGTTCTCGACCGGCGGACCGACGCGCAGGCATCTGGAGCGGATGCGGCGGGAGCTGGGCCCGATGACCCGGCCGGAGCGGCGGGTCGCCCTGGTGGCGGCTGCGCTGGGGCTGCTGTGGATCACGCGCCCGCTGCTCGGCCGGTTGCCGGGGCTCGGCGGTTTGTCGGACGCCGGCGTCGCGATGCTGGCGGCGCTGGCTCTGTTCCTGGTGCCGAGCGGCGCCGAGCGCGGGTCCCGTCTGATGGCGTGGGAGGACACCAGGGGCCTGCCGTGGGGGGTGCTGATCCTGTTCGGAGGCGGCCTGGCGCTGGCCGCGGCTGTCTCTGAGACCGGGCTCGCCGTCTGGTTGGGGCAGCGGCTGCTCGAGTTGGGCGTGACGCGCCTCGCGGTGCTGGTGGTGGCGGTCGCGGCCCTCATCATCTTCCTCACCGAGCTGACCAGCAACCTGGCGACCACCGCCACCTTCCTGCCGGTGGTGGCGGCGCTCGCCGCCCAGGCCGGCTTCGCGCCGGTGACGCTGACCGTGCCGGTGGCGCTGGCGGCGAGCTGCGCCTTCATGCTGCCGGTGGCCACGCCGCCCAACGCGGTCGTCTACAGTTCCGGGATGCTGACCATTCCGCAGATGGTGCGCGCCGGCTTCTGGCTCAACCTGATCGGCATCGTGCTGGTCTCGCTGGCTTCGGTGCTGCTGGCTCCACGAGTGCTGTCGTGAGCGGGGCGCCCACAGGCGGTGCCGGCGCCAGCAGGCCGACCGTCACCAGGAACACCGTGACGATCTCCGCTTTCGTGGTGTCGGTGGTCGTCGAGAGGAGGAGCTGAGTGCGCCTGGCGAACCGGCTGACGCTGCTTGCCGCTCTGGTGCCGGTGGTGTGCCGGGCTTTGGCGCCCGAGGCCGACTCGTGGTACCTGTGGACCGAAGACGGTGTCCGTCACTACGTCGTCGAGGTGGGGCGCGGCGAGCCGGTGGTGGTGCTTCACGGCGGCTGGGGGGCCGAGCACGGCTACCTGTTGAGGCTGGTCGAGCCGCTGGCGGACGGCTTCCGCTTCGTGCTGTACGACCAGCGCGGCTCGCTGCGCTCGCCGGCTCCGGAAGGGTCGATCTCGCTCGGCCGGCTGGTGGCCGACCTCGAGGAGCTGCGCGACGAGCTGGGCCTCGAGCGGATGACGCTGTTGGCCCACTCGATGGGCTCGATGCTCGCCTACGCCTACCTGCGCGAGCACCCCGAGCGGGTGCGCTCGATGGTGATGCTGGCGCCGGTGGTGCCGCCGGACGCCGCCACCGATGCGGAGCGGGTGCGGGCCGCCCAGGCGCGGTTCGTCGAGTTCGCGCGCGCCCAGGAGAAGGCGCAGGCGGTGCGCGAGGGGCTCGACCACGAGCCCCGCAACGACCGCGAGCGCTCCGCCCGCTCCCGCATCTCGATGGCGGCCGGCAACCTCTACCACGTGGAGCGGTGGCGGCAGCTCGAGGGCGGCCAGGCGTTCTACAACCCCCGGGTTCACGCGCTGCTGCAGGAGAACACTCCCGCCGGGGAGTGGCAGGGGCTGTTCGCGGCCCTCGCGACCCACGCGCCGCCGGTCGAGCTGATCCTCGGCGACCACGACCTGGTGGATTTCGGGGTCGTCGCCTGGCCACCGCTGGCGGCGGTGCTCCCCAACGCCCGCCTGCACGTCGTCGAGCGGGCCGGGCACAACGCCTGGATCGACCAGCCCGAGGCGGTACGGGCGCTTATCGCCCGGGCGCTGGCTGACGGCGCCGTCGGGGTGCGCGAGCCCGCCGGTTCCGACGGTGCCGAATGAGCGTGCCGCCCCGGCTGCGAGAGCTAGTGGTGCGAGCCGAGGCGGCAGCCGATGGCGGCGCCGTGCGCGCTGTCCACGAGGCGGCGTTCGAGAGCGCCGTGGAAGCGGACCTGGTCGACGCCTTGCGGGAGGCGGCCCGTCCGCTGGTTTCACTGGTGGCGGAGGAGGGGGGAGTGGTCGTCGGGCACATCCTGTTCACGCCGGTAGAGCTGGTCGGGCGCGGCGAGCTGCGGCTGTTCGGCCTGGCGCCGATGGCGGTGCTGCCCGAGCGCCAGCGACGCGGCGTCGGCTCCGAGCTGGTGCGCGCCGGACTCGCGGCGTGCCGCCGTGCGGGCGGTGGCGCGGTGGTGGTGGTCGGGCACCCGGCCTACTACCCGCGGTTCGGCTTCTCGCCGGCCGCTGCTGCCGGCCTGCGCTGCGAGTTCGAGGTTCCCGACGAGGCGTTCCTGGTGCGCGAGCTGGAGCCGGGCTCGCTGGACGGCGCCGGCGGCCTGATCCGGTACCATGAGGCGTTCAACGCGGCGTAGAGCTCCGGCGGCCCGGCCGGCGGTCCCGGTGCTCGGGTCCGCCAGATCCGGCAACTCCCGGCCGGCGGCGCCGTAGACGGAAGACGCCGGCCGGAGGTAGCCGATGACGACGCCCCACCAGGACTCCGAGCACCTGCGACTGCTGGCCATCTTCCACTACGTGGTGGCGGGCGTGACGGCGCTGTTCGCCTGTCTGCCGCTCATCCACCTGACCCTGGGGATCGCGATGCTGACCGGCTGGGGAGAGTTCGGCCAGACCTCGGATCCGCCGCCCGCCTTCGTCGGCTGGATCATGGTGCTCTTTCCGGCGGCGTTCATCCTGGCGGGCTGGGCGTTCGCGGTCTGCCTGGTGCTGGCCGGCAGGTACCTGCAGCAGCGGCGTCGCTACACCTTTTGCCTGGTGATGGCGGCGGTGTCCTGCATCCTGGTGCCGTTCGGCACGGTGCTCGGTGTCTTCACCATTGTCGTCCTGATGCGTGAATCGGTGAAGGCGCTGTTCGACCACGACGCCGCGCCGGCCGCGGCCTAGCTACGGAGGAAGGAGCCATGAGCGACGGGGCTGGACCGAGTGTTCCCTCGATCGTGCCGGCGATGCTCTACCGGGACGCGCCGGCGGCCATCGACTGGCTGTGCGAGGCGTTCGGCTTCGAGCGCCATCTGGTGGTGCCGGGCGAGGGCGGCACCATCGCGCACGCCCAGCTCGTGCTGGGCAGCGGCATGGTGATGCTGGGCTCGGCGCGCGACGAGGGCTTCGGGCGGCTGATGAGGCCGCCGGCCGAGCTCGGCGGCATCGCCACCCAGAGCGTCTACGTGATCGTCGACGACGCCGACCAGGTCTACCAGCGTGCGGTGGCCGCCGGCGCCGAGGTGGTCGTCGACATCAAGGACGAGGAGTACGGCGGCCGCGGCTTCTCCTGCCGCGACCCCGAAGGGCATCTGTGGAGCTTCGGAACCTACGACCCTTGGGGCGACTGACGCGGCGACGGCTGTGGATCGGCACCACGCGAGCGCCGCGCCGCGCGCCGGTCACGCCGTGACGCTGTCGGCCGGCCGGGCGCTGCTCGCCGCCCTCGACCAGGCCTACGACCGGCGTTCCTGGCACGGCACCAACCTCAAGGGCTCGCTACGGGGCGTGAGGGCGGCGGAGGCGGCGTGGCGGCCGGCACAGGTCCGCCACTCGATCTGGGAGATCGCGCTGCACTGCGCCTACTGGAAGTACGCCGTGCGCCGCCGCCTGCTGGGTGAGAAGCGCGGCGGCTTCCCCCGGCAGGGCTCGGACTGGCCGGCGGCCGACGGCAACGACGAGCGGCAGTGGCGCCGAGACCTCCGGCTGCTCGACGACACCCACCGCACGATGCGGCAGGCGATCGCCGGGCTGAGCGCCGCGCAGCTCGAGCGGACGCCAGCCGGCAGCAAGGTCGACAACCTCTCGCTGGTCACCGGCATCATCGCCCACGACCTCCACCACGCGGGGCAGATCCAGCTCCTCAAGCGGCTCGGCGCGAGCGGAGCCGGCGGCCACGCCGGTGGTGGGCGCCGCTAGCTTCTGCGGGCGCTGGCGGCGGCCCGTCCCGGCCGGGCCGGAGCGGTCGCGGTGACGCCGCGGAGCGAGCGCGCCCGGCCTCGGATCCGGCCGGCCGGGAGCGAGGACCTGCCGGCGGTGGTCGCTGTCCTGGCGCGCGCGCGGGTCGCTTCGCCCTACTACGAGGAGTCGGTGGAGGTGGCGGCGGAGATCGAGGTCATGGCGCCGCGCGTCGCAGGCTACGTCCACGGCAGTTACCACCCGAGCCACGCGCTGGCGCCGCGCGCGATGTGGGTGGCCGAGGCCGGCGACGAGACGGTCGGCTTCCTCGCGTCGCACGCCTCCACCCGCATGGGGTGCGAGGCCGAGCTGCAGTGGATGTTCGTGCTGCCGGAGTGGCAGCGGCGCGGCGTCGGCGCCCGCCTGCTGCCACCGCTGGCGGCGTGGTGCTCGGCCCGCGAGCTGCGCCGCGTGGTCATCGACGCGCCGCCCGCCAACCCCTACCGGCGCTTCTACCTGAAGCACGGCGCGGTGCCCCTCGACGGCTACTGGCTGTACTGGCCCGACATCGAGCGCGACACCGCGCATCTGCGCGCCGGCGGCGAGGTCTCGGCGCGGGAGACGCGATGAGCCGGAGCGCACCGCCGGCTGCGCGCCCGGCAGCCAGCCTCGCGCTCGCCGGGGCGCGTGCCTTCGCCGTCGGCTCGGGCGCCGCGGTCCTCGCTTTGCTGGGAGCTTGGGCGGTGGGCGGCGGGGGCTGGCCGGTGGCGGCCGGTTTCGGGCTCGGTGGTGGTGTCGGCGGATACCTGCTCGAGCGTGCCCGCGCGCTGCCGGTGCGCTGGCCGGGTGCGCTGGGTCTCGGTCTCGGGTTCGCGGTGTTCGGGGTGGTGGTGTCGTTCAGCCTTGTCAGTCTGCAGGGTGGAGCCGACCCGGCCTACGGCGCGGCGAGCTGGGGCATCGCGCTGGGCGTTGCCGGTGTCGTGGCGGGGCCGTTTCTCGCCGGTCGGAGGTCCCGTCTGCCGGCGCTGGCGGCGCGCACGGCAGTGGTCGCGGCGGCGCTGGCCGTCGCAGGGATCGCGGGAGGAGCGGCCACCTTCGCGGCGGCGGCGGCGAGTCATCCGGCGACCGTGCTGGTCGGCCTGTCGTCCACGTGGGTAGTGGCCGGTGCCTTGCTGGCGGCCGCGGTGACCTGGCTCGACCGGCGCCCGGCGGCCGCCGGCCGGCTGTCCCAGCGCCCGCCCGGCCTCGCCGAACGCGCCGCCTGGGCGGCAGCAGCCTTCGCGCTGCTCGGTCTGGTGCTGGCAATGCTCTTTCCGCTCCGCCTTCGGCTCCCCGGTGACCTCTTCGTCGGCGGCATGACGGTGCTCGGGATACGGGGCGCCGCGGCACAGGCGGCTGGGCTGCTGGCGCTCCCCGGGCTGGCCGCTTCCGCGCTCGGTGGGGTGGCGCTGCGGCGGGCTACCGGCCTGCGGCGTGGGGAGCGGACGGCGGCCCTCACCGGCCTGCTGGCAGGCGGACTGCTGGTCGCCTCGTCGCTCGCTCTCGTCGTCTCGCCGGCCGGTCGGAGCTTCGAGGCCGCCCACGCCCGCGCGCAGCTCGCATCGGTCGCGGGCCGGCAGGGAAGCTGGAACCACGGCAACGTGGTCCACTGGGCCCACATCACGCTGGGTCGGGTGGCGCTCGGCCGCGGCGACCGCGCGGCGGCGGTGGAGCATTTGCTGGCGGCCGGTCGCACTCCGGGCTCGCCGCAGCTCGACTCGTTCGGCCCTGACCTGGGTTTGGCAGCCGAGCTGCTCGCCGCCGGCGAGCGGCAGGCGGTGGTGGAGTACCTCGGCCTGTGCCGCCGGTTCTGGCGGCGTCAGGAGCTGCTCGACCGGTGGGTTCGGGAGCTCGAGGCCGGCGCGACGCCGGATCTCGGTACCCAGGCGAAGCGTCGCTGATCCGGCGGCGCGACCGTGCTGGCCGCGCGGGACGGTCGCCGGCTGCGGCACGGGCTCGGCGGGAGTCCGGTGGGGTCTATACTGCGTGGGCCGGAGACAGATCATGTTCGGTCGAGGGTTGCGAGAGCGGCCGGCGACGGCTCGGGGGAGCCGAGGCTCGGCGTGGGTAACGATGGCTGACGGCGGTCGTGGCGGACGGTGGCCGTCGGGAGGACGGCGTTGAGCGGCCTGCGCTACCGTTGTTTCACCAAGGCCACCGACAGGGCGGCCGCGCCACCGCGGCCGTCTCGTCACTGGGCCACCTCGCGGCGCGCCTGGCTCAAGGTATTCGACGACCGCCTCGAGTGCGGCGACTGGGTGGTGCCGGTCGAAGCCGTGACGTCGGCGACTCTCTACCTGTCGTCGGTTCCGTTGAACCCGCTCAAGGTGCTGCGGCTGGACACCGCGGACCGCACCTTCCAGTTCGGGCTCAACCCGTGGTGCCGGATCGCCCGGCACCTCCCGTTCGAGCCCCGGGTCGAGACGATCCGACCCGCCTGGGCGCTCGTCAGCCTCCTCGTCCGGCTCGCGCTGGTGGCGTACCTGGTCTACTTCGTGTGGAGGATCGTCGTTTGAGCGCGAAGCCGGATACCGCGGCGGCGGGCGCGGCGAGCAAGCCGGCCGGCGAGGGCCACGAGATCCGCTGGCGGCTGCGCCTCGCCTCGCCTCCCGACCGGGTGTTCGAGCTGCTCTCGACCGACTACGGGCGGGCCGCCTTCTGGGCCGAGCACACCGAGTCGCGAGACGACCGGCTGGTGTTCCACTTCCCGGGCGGCGAAGTGCTGGAGACCCGGGTGCTCGAGGTCTCGAGGCCGCACCGCTTCGCGCTCACCTACTTCGACGGCACCACGGTGCGCTTCGAGCTGCGCGAGGCGAGGCCCGGCACCGAGCTGGTGCTCAGCGAGACCGGTCTGACGGCCGAGGGGCTGCGCGAGAACCGGGCAGGCTGGATCTCGGTGCTGCTGGCGCTCAAGGCGTTCGCCGACCACGGCGTCGACCTGCGCAACCACGATCCGCGCTGCAGCTGGTCCGAGGGCTATGTCGACAACTGAGCCGAGCGCCGCCGTCGCCGGATGAGCGGGCGCGACGAATCGTCAGGCGAAGGGGCGCGGGTCTGGCGCGCCCGCCGCTCGCGGTGGATCGTGACGTGGGCCGTTCTGGTGGTGGTGGCGGCGATGGCCGGCCTGGCTTTCGTCGGGCAGCTGGCCCTCTGGCTGCGCGTCTTCTTCGTCGTCTGGACGGCCGCGTGCGTGGCCGGCCTGTTCGAGCTGGCCGGCCGCCGGGTCACCGTCGACACCGACCGGCTCACCCTGGTGAGCAACTTCCGGCGCCGGGTGATCCCCCGTTCGGCGATCGAGTCGGTGAGCTGGGCGGCGGGTGCCAGCGCCGCGCTCAAGCTGGTGGACGGCCGCTGGGTGCCGCTGCCGGAGGTCGGTCCGCCCACCAACCAGGGGCTGGCCAACAGCGTGCGCGCCTGGCTGAAGCGCACCGCCGCACCGGACGGCGGAGGCCGGGGGTGAAGTTCGACGTCTACGGCCGGTTCGTCTTGGAGCTGGCGCGCGAGGCGGACCGCTGGGCGGCCTACCGGCTGGGCGAGGGGACGCGACGCCGCCAGCCCGATCTGGCGATCCCGCCGGAGCTCGAGCCGGCGGCCGTGGCCGGCTTTCTCGAGGACCTGTTCCACGAGCTGGCGCAGCCAGGCAGGACGATCCGGCGGATCGATGGATAGGAGCGGGCAGGGCGCGCCTGCCGACGAGAGGGCGACGAGCGCGCTCGATCAACACCGACCAGGCGCCCCGCAGCCGGCTCGAGTACACGGTGATCGAGCGCTCTCCGCCCGACGTCGACAGCATGCCGTTGCTATACGACTGCGGTCGGGTGAGCGTCCGCGTTGCGCGCGGCACAACGCGCTGCGGCGCGTGATCAGCGAGTAGAGTGGCACCACGCCCGACCCCGCCATGACCACCGTGTGGATCCTGATGACGCTGCTGGTGCCGATCGGTCCCGCCGCGACTCCATCCGGATCGACCCAGCTGGAGCTCAACGAGCAGGCCGGGCGAGAGCGCGCCGCGGCCGAGACCGAGGTCGCCGTCCTGCTCTCCCGGCTGCGGGAGCGGGCCGCCGGAGACCCGGCCTCGCTTGCGAGGCTGGAGGCGGCGCAGGTCGCCTGGCGGTCCTACCGTGACGCTCAGATCGAGCTGGGGTTCCACTTCGCCGACGGCTCCGCGGGCTCTCGGACCGGCGGGTCGGTGCGCCCGATGTGCGTGGCGCTGGAGCTCGCGCGACTGGCCCGGCAGCGCGCCCGCGAGCTGCGGGCGCTGCTCGAGCCCGAGGAAGGTGACGTGTGCGCGCCCGCCTGGCGGTGACGGTCCACCATCTGGCGGCGATCGGGCTGCCGAGGCAGCTCGCAGGAGCGGGTCGTCGCCGCCACCCGCCGGGTGGCGATCGCCGACCCGGCGTGCTGCCGGCTCGCCTGCGCGGCGCGGAGACTCGGCCCGCACCTTCCACGGTTCGCCGACGACGGCCTGCTGGCGGCTGGCTTCGCCCGGTGGCGGTCCGATGGCGGTGAGCCGGCTGGCCGGCATGGCCGGCATCGGGGTCGACCGCATGGGGGCGCTGGCCGACGGCGCGGCCGACCCCGAGCTGCTGCGGCTGGAGAACCTGGACACCGACCTGCGCCCGCCGGCGGGTGCGGTCGAGGCCACCCGCGAAGCGGCGGCGCGGGACGCGGCCAACAGCTACCTGCCGTTCGTCGGCAGCGACGAGCTGCGGCAGGCGGCGGCGGCGCGGGTATCGCGCACCGCCGGCGTCGACTACGACTGGAACCGCTCGACCCTGATCACCACCGGGGGCCTCAACGGCATCTTGAACGTGCTGCTGGCGGTGCTCGAGCCCGGTGACGAGGTGGTGCTGCCGGACCCGATCTACATCGGCCTGATCAACCGGGTGCGGCTGGCCGGCGGGGTGCCGCGCTTCCTGCCGTGCGAGGTGCGCGACGGCGTCTGGCGGCTCGCCGCCGGCGCCGTCGGGGCCGCGGTGTCGGAGCGCACCCGCGCGTTTCTGATGATGAGCCCGGCGATGCCGTCGGGCGCGGTGCTGCGCCGCGGCGAGTGGCAGACCGTTTGCGAGGCCTGCCGCGCCGCCGGCGCCTGGATGATCTACGACGCCGCGATGGAGCGCATCCTGTTCGACGGCCGCGAGCCGCTGCACCCGGCCTCGTTTCCCGGCATGGCCGAGCGCACCATCACCGTCGGCTCGGTGTCGAAGGAGCAGCGGATGATCGGCTGGCGCGTCGGCTGGGTGGTGGCGCCGCCGGCGATCGTCGACGACGTCGGGCTGGTCGGCATCTCGAACGCAGTGACCGGCGTCGGCATCGCCCAGGCGGCGGCGGCGCTGGCACTGGCGGCGCCGGCGGCCGACCTGGCGGCGGCCAACGACCGGTGGCGGTCGCGGCGGGACGTGATCCTCGAGGAGCTGGCGGACTACCCGGTGGTGCGGCCGGAGGGCGGCTGGTCGCTGCTGGTCGACCTCTCGCCGCTGGGCCTCACCGCGGCCGAGGCCTCGGCGCGGCTGCTCGAACGCGGCAAGGTGGCCGCCACGCCGATGGACGGCTGGGGCGGCGAGCGCAGCGCCGGGCTGCTGCGCCTGGTCTACTCGAACGAGCCGGCGGCGCGGCTGCGCGGCCTCGGCGGGAGGTTCGATGCGGCCTTGCGCTGAGCCGTGCGCCGGCGGCCGTGGCGAGTCGCCCCCCGAGATCCGCGGCCGGCTGGCGGCCCAACCGCTCTCGAACGGGCTCTCGAATTAAGGTGAGGAGGTGTGGCAATGATCGGATTCGGCGAGATCCTGGTGCTGCTGGTCTGGCTGGCGGTGGTGGTCTACCTGCTTGTCCTGGCCGGCCGGCTGGTCAACGCGGTCGAGCGCATCGCGCGCAAGCTGGGCGCCTGAGTCGGGCTCGGTAGCGGGCACCGGAGGCGAGTGACGTGCTGCTCAACCGGCTCGAGTTCGCTCTCATGAACAACCCGGTGCGGGCCGCGCTGCAGCGCCGGCTGGAGGCTTCGCGGCTGCTGGCGATGGGCGGCCCGGCGCCGGGGCGGGTGCTCGAGATCGGCTGCGGTCGCGGAGTCGGCGCCCAGATCGTGCTGGATCGGTTCGGCGCCGATTCGGTCGACGGTTTCGATCTCGATCCGCGCATGGTGGTGCGGGCGCGCCGGCGCCACGCCGGCCGCCGCTCCGCGGCGCGGTTCTGGGTCGGCGACGCCGCGCGGCTGGCGGCCGCCGACGCCAGCTACGCCGCAGTGTTCGACTTCGGCATCCTGCACCACGTGCCGGACTGGCGGGCGGCCCTGGCGGAGGTCCGCCGCGTGCTCGCTCCGGGCGGGCGGCTCTACGCCGAGGAGGTGCTGGCGCCGTTCATCCGGCGCACCCGGTGGCTGCTGGACCATCCCCGGAATGACCGTTTCGACGGCGAGCAGTTCCGTGTTGGGCTCGAGGCCGCCGGGCTGCGGGTCACCGCCTGGCGCAGCTTCGGCCGGAGCTTCGGCTGGGTCGTGGCGGAGAGACCGATCGCCGCTCGGGGATAGACTCGGCGGAAGCGGGGACGGCCGGTCCGGAGGTGGGGGCATGTCGAGGCGAGAACGGGAGCAGGCGGCGCGCGACGGCGAGGGACGGCGATGAGCGCAGAGCGACCTGCGGGCGGCGCCGGCGGAGGCGCGGCCGCCGACGCGGTGGCCGAACGGCGGCAGTCGGTGAGCAGCACCGTCGCGGCCTCATTCGTCATCCGGTCGTGGCGCGAAGAGGCGTTCCACGAGCCCGCGGACGGACCCCGGCTGTGCCGGGCGAGAGCCGCCAAGTCTTACGAGGGCGGCATCATCGCCGACAGCGAGGTCGAGTACCTGATGGTCTACCGCGGCAAGGAGTCGGCCTCCTTCGTCGGCCTCGAGCGAGTGGCAGGCAGGATCGGCGACCGGCGCGGCAGCTTCGTGCTGCAGCACGAAGGCAGCTTCGAGCAAGGCGTCGCCAGGGCCACGTTCTCGGTGGTGCCGGGGTCGGCGACCGGCGAGCTGGCCGGCTTGCGCGGTACCGGCGGCTTCGCCTCGGCGCACGCCGACAGCTACCCGTTCCACTTCACCTACGACTTCGAGTGAGCGCGCTGGCGCTCGAC
>JBFGNS010000101.1:0-15954 GCA_041574955.1 Thermoanaerobaculia bacterium
CGCCCCCCCCCCCCCCCCGGCCGGCCGGCCGAGCCGTTCGAGCCGCAGGCCTCGCGCCGGGTGGCGACCCGCGCGCTGGCCGGGCTCGGTCCGCTGGAAACGGATCTCGCGGCCGAGCTGCGAGCCGCACTCGAGCGGGCCGAGAGCGCCAGCCGGCGGTACGCCGCCGAGCGCTGGTGGCGGCGCGAGGCCGCCCCGGTCGAGGACGCGTGGCTGGAGGTCGAGGCGGCCGCCGGCCGCGGCGCCCAGGCGCGGCGCGAGAGTCGCAGGATGGCGCGCGAGGACTGGCCCCGGGCGGAGGCCGAGGCGGCGGCGGTGCTCGCCGGCGCCCGCCTCCGGCGCGTTCTGCCGGGCGAGCCCGACGCGGCTGAAGCGCGCGCCGCGAGCTGGCTCGGCGCGGCGCGGCGCCAGGCGGCCAGGGGCCGGTTCGAGCAGGCGATCGAGCTGGCCGCGCGGTCGCTGGCCGAGTCGGAGACGGTGGAGCGCAGCTGGCAGGCCGAGCTGGCCCGCTTCCGCGACCCGGCCCTGATGAAGCTGTGGGAGCGATGGACCCGTGAGGCTTTCGCCGCGGCCCAGCGGAGCGCGCGGCACCTGATCGTGGACAAGATGAACCGCCGGCTGACCGTCTACTCCGGCTCGCGGAGCGTCGCCGAGTTCGACATCGAGCTCGGGCGCAACGGCCTCGAGCGCAAGCTCCACTCCGGCGACCGGGCGACCCCCGAGGGACGCTACCGGATCACCGAGCTGCGCGGGCCGGGCGCCACCCGCTACCACCGCGCGCTGATGCTCGACTATCCGAACGCCGACGACGTGCGCCGCTTCCAGGCGGCGCGGCGCGCCGGGCAGGTGCCCGCGGGCAGCACGCCGGGCGGGCTGATCGAGATCCACGGCATGGGCGGCGCCGGCCGTGACTGGACCGACGGCTGCGTGGCGCTGCGCAACCGGGACATGGACCGGCTGTTCCGGCTGGTGGAGGTCGGCACGCCGGTGACGATCGTGGGGACCCATGAACGCAGGCAGGCCGCCGGCTGAGCGGCGACGAACCGCGCGCCTGGGCGGGGCGGGCGCCGCCGCCCTGGGGATCTGTTTGCTCCTCGCCCTCGCCCTTTCCGGCGGGCGGTTCGAGCAGGTGCCGGCCGCGGCCGGCGGCGGCGTCGAGGAGAGCGCCCGCGCGCGCGCCCTGCGGCGCCAGATCGAGCGCCAGACGCCGGGCGGCACCTACGCCGTGGTCGACACCTACGCCAACCGCCTGCGCGTCTACCGCCACGGCAGCCTGCTGCGCGAGGCGGTCTGCTCGACCGGCAGCGGCTTCGTGCTGCGCGACACCCAGGGCGAGCGTCAGTGGGTGTTCGACACGCCGCTCGGCGAACGGCGGGTCGAACGCAAGACCCGCGACCCGATCTGGGTCAAGCCGGACTGGGCGTTCGTCGAGGAGGGCGTGACGCCGCCCGCCGACGCCCGCGAGCGGATGGACGACGTCTCGCTCGGCGACTACGGCATCTACCTGGGCGACGGCTACCTGATCCACGGCACGCTGTTCCAGAGCCTGCTCGGCAAGAAGATCACCCACGGGTGCATCAGGTTGGGCGATGAAGACCTCGAATACCTCTACCGCAATCTGCCTGTCGGCGGCAGCGTTCTTCTCTACTAGCCTCGCGGCTGCCGCCCCGGCTCCGGCCGGTGCGCCGCTCGAGCGGGCGCTCGAGCTGGAGCTCGCTCTGGCCCGCCGCCCGGAGCTGTACCTGGTGGTCGACACCGGCCGGCGCACGGTCGAGGTCAAGGTGCGGGGTGTCGTGCTGGCGTCGATCACCGCCGAGGACGCGGCGGTGCTCCACTACCGCCGGTCGGGCGGCGAGCCGGCGGCGCCTGGCGCGATCCTGCCGGCGGTGCTCACCGTCACCGAAAGCGGGCTCGACGAGCGGCGTCGGGTGGTGGTGGCGCGCGAGCTGCGGCCGTACCCCGACGGTACGGACGGCGCCGACGCCGAGCCGCCGGACACCGCGGCGCCGGCCGCCCCCGCCGCCGCGGACGCCCCGCCGCCGGCCCGCTACCGCGCCGCGCTCGACGGCGGCTGGGAGCTGTGGGTCGGCCAGGGCCGTCCGGGCCCCGGACCGCTGGCGCGCCTCGCCCAGGCGGTGGGCGACGGCTGGTCGCGCTGGCGCGGCGAGGCCCCCGAGCCGCGCACCGTCGTCGGCCTCGCGCTCGCGG
The DNA here is from genome assembly GCA_041574955.1 of Thermoanaerobaculia bacterium. Lineage (GTDB taxonomy): Bacteria > Acidobacteriota > Thermoanaerobaculia > Multivoradales > JAHEKO01 > CALZJC01. The sequence goes on from JBFGNS010000101.1 coordinate 2,209, forward strand.
CGGATGACGCCCGCCGCCTGCACCACCTGGTGCGGCCGGGGATCCGACTGCTGGTCCGCTGACCGGTCTGCGGCGCGGCCCAACGCCGCGCTCGCCGCTCATCGAGACGGAAAGGCTCGCCCCAGTGGGGCGGCCGGCGAACGTGGGCCCGGCGAGTCCGCTCCGCGCCGGGGCGGGAACCCGCCGGCCCGGGCGTGCCTCTCAACGGGGGAGGGCGCGAATCGGACCGCGCCCGCAACGACAACTCGAATCCAAGGAGACCCCGACGATGACGAACAAACCCCTCGAGATGACCGACGACCGGTTCGACGCCGAGGTGATCGGCTCGGAGCTGCCTGTGCTGGTGGACTTCTGGGCGCCGTGGTGCGGGCCGTGCCAGATGGTGGCACCGGCCCTCGAGCAGCTGGCCGAAGAGTATTCCGGTAAGCTGCTGGTGGCGAAGGTCAATACGGACCGGGAGGAGCTGAGCCCTTTACGCTACGGCGTTCGCGGCATCCCGACGATGGTCCTGTTCCGCGGCGGCCGCGAGGTGGACCGGGTGGTGGGCGCCCTGCCCAAGCCGGTGCTCCGCCAGTGGGTTTCAGCGGCGCTCGCCGCCTAGAGCTCTCCCCCTAGCCGATAGGAGGACCTCTTGAAAGCCACACTCAGAACGGCGCTGCTGACGCTGGCGCTGGCCGGCGGAGCCGCGGCCGGGGCCGAGACCCTCGACCTCGCGAACGCGATCCGGCTGGCGCGCGAGCGGGCGCCCGAGATCGCCGCCGCCCGCGCCCGCCAGGAGGCCGGCGAGGCGCGGCTGCGCCAGGCGCGCGGCCACCGGCGGCCGACGGTGACGCTCGAGGAGGTCTGGCTGCGCACCGACTCGCCTGCCGAGGCGTTCGCCCTCCAGCTCAACCAGGAACGGTTCTCGTTCGCCGACTTCGTGGCCGGCGATCCCAACGACCCGGCGGCGCTCGAGGCCGCCACCACCCGCCTCCAGCTCGCTCTGCCGCTCTACACCGGCGGCGAGCTGGCCGGCCGCATCGGCCAGGCCGAGCGCGCCGCCGCGGCGGCCGCCGAGAGCGCCGCCTGGAGCGAGGAGACCGCCGCCCTGGCCGCCGCCGAGGCGTTCATCGGCGTCACCCGGGCGCGCGAGCAGGTGGCGCTGCTCGAGCGCGCGCTGGCCACCGCCGGTGAGCACGTCGAGCTGGCACGCGCCTACGTCGAGCAGGGCATGCTGGTGGCGTCGGAGCTGCTACGCGCCCGGGTCGAGCACGCCCGCATCGAGGACCAGCTCGCCGAGGCGCGCGGCCTGGCGCGGGTGGCCGGCGCCAACCTGGCGTTCCGGCTGGCGGCGGCGCCCGACACCGGATGGGAGCTGGCCCCGCTGCCGGCGCCGGCGCCGCTTGCCGAGGAGCTGGCGGGCTGGCTCGACGGCGCCGAGGCCCGCTCCGACCTGGCGGCTGCCAACCATCTCGCGGCGGCCGCCGAGCTCGAGGTGGCGGTCGGCCGCTCGGGGCGGCTGCCCAAGGTGATGCTCATGGCCCGCCACGACCTGGTCGACGACAGCCCGTTCGGCAGCCACGGCGACTCGACGGCGCTGATGGCGGTGGCCCGCGTCGAGCTCTGGAGCGGCGGCCGGCATCGCGCCGCCGTCGCCGCGGCGCGCGCCGACGCCGAGGCCGCGGCCACCGGCATCGAGCGGTTCCGCGACGGCATCCGACTGGAGATCCGCGACGCCTTCGAGCGGGCGGCGAGCGCCCGTGCCCGGCACTCCACCGCGCTGGCGGCACAGTCGGCGGCGGCCGAGGCCGAGCGGATCACCGAGGAGCGGTTCCGCCAGGGCGTGGTCAAGATGATCGACCTGGTGGACGCCTCGACTGCCCGCCGCGAGACCGAGATGCGCGAGCTCGTGGCGCGCGCCGACGCCCACCTCACCGCCCTACGGCTGGCGGTGGCCGCCGGGCGGACGCCGGAGAGCGCGCTGGCCGTCACCCCTGCCGAGACCCCCGACCCCTCTGCCACCGAATCCGAGCCGAGCGGCTCGAGGAGCCCGTCATGAGCCTTCTCCGCAACCCTCTCACCCTCACGCTGGCGGCGGCGCTGACGCTGGCCGCCGGCGGCTGCGGCGGCGGGCACGACGAGCCGGCCGGCACCGCCGCGCCCGCGGTGCGGGCCGCCAGCGCGCCGGTCGAGCGGCTGACCGCCGCCGGCGCCATCGAGCTCCAGGGCACGGTCGCCGCCGAGCGCACGGCATCGGTCTCGGCGCGCGTCATGGCGATGGTCACCGCGCTGCACGTGGCGGCCGGCGACGCCGTGTCCCGGGGCCAGCTGCTGCTGGAGATCGATCCGCAGGTCGCCCGCGGCCAGCTCGCCCAGGCGCGCGGCGCGCTCGGTCAGGCAACCGCGGCGCTGGCGCTCGCCGAGCGCAACCTCGAGCGGTTCGAGGCGCTGGCCGCCACCAACGCCGCCTCCGAGCTCGAGCTCGACCTGGCGCGGATGCAGCACGACCAGGCACGCTCGGCGGTCGAGCAGGCCGAGGGCGCGGTGGCCGCCGCCTCGGCGGTGGCCGCCGACTCGCGGGTCACCGCGCCGTTCGCCGGCCGGGTGGCGCGCACGCTGGTGGAGGTCGGCGACCTGGCTGCGCCGGGGCGGCCGCTGGTGTCGATCGAGTCGGCTACCGGCCGGCGGCTCCGGCTGCAGGTGCCCGAGAGCCTGATGGCGCGCTCGCGCCTCGCCTCCGGCGACCGGCTGCGGGCGAGGATCGACGCGCGGCCCGAACTGGGCGATCTGGAGGCGGTGGTGGTCGAGGTGGCGCCGGGCGCCGACCCGGTGAGCCACACGTTCGAGGTCGAGCTCGAGCTGGACGGCGCCGATCTCGCCAGCGGCCTGGCCGGGCGCGCCTGGCTGCCGGGCGAGAGCCGCGAGCTGGTGGCGGCGCCGCGTGATGCGGTGCTGCGCCGGGGCGGCATGAGCCTGGTGGTGCTGGTGACCGACGACGGGCTGGCCGAATCGCGCGCCGTGACGCTGGGCGAGGAGCTGGCCGAGGGCCGGGTGGAGGTGCTCTCGGGTCTCGCCGGCGGCGAGACGGTGCTGGTCGGGCTGGCGGCGGTGCCGCCGGCCGGCGCCCGCGTCGAACCCGTGGCGGGCCAGGGGGCCGGATCATGAACCAGCCCACCGGGGATCGCCCCCCCGAGCAAGCCTCCGAGCGGGACACGCTGCGGCGCGAGGCGCTACGGCTCAAGCTCACCCGCCGGCCGCTGGGCGCCGCCGGCCGCGTCGCCAAGGCGTTCCTCGACTCCAAGCTGACGCCGCTGCTGGTGGTGGCGGCGCTGCTGCTAGGCGCCTTCGCGGTGCTGGTGACGCCGCGCGAGGAGGAGCCCCAGATCCAGGTACCGATGATCGACGTCTTCGCCGGCTTCCCCGGCGCCACTGCCCAGGAGGTCGAGCGACGGGTGGTCGGGCCGCTCGAACGGGCGCTCTACGAGATCGACAACGTCGACTACGTCTACTCCATCTCGCAGCCGTCGGGCGGGCTGATCATCGTGCGCTTCGTGGTGGGGAGCGACCCCGATGAGGCGGTGGTGCGGGTGCACGCCAAGGTGGCCGAGGCGGCGGCGGCGCTGCCCGCCGGCTCGCCGCCGCCGCTGGTGGCGCCGCGCTCGATCGACGACGTGCCGGTGGTGGCCTACACGCTGTGGTCGGAGACCGCCTCCGAGCTGGCGCTCAGACAGGCGGCACTCGAGCTCCAGACCGAGCTCAAGCGCCATCCGCGGGTGGCCGAGGTGACGCTGCTGGGCGGACGGCGGCGGACGGTCCAGGTGCGGCTCGACCGCGAGCGGCTGGCGGCGCACGCGGTGTCGCCGCTCCAGGTGCACCAGGCGCTGGCCGGGCTCAACTGGCGGCTGCCGGCGGGCAGCTTCGCCCGCGCCGACCGCCAGACCGTGGTCGAGGTGGGCAGCTTCTTCCGCTCGGCCGCCGAGGTGGGAAGCGCGGTGGTGGGAGCCTCCGGCGGCGGCCCGGTCTACCTGCGCGACGTGGCGACGGTCGCCGACGGACCCGACGAGCCGGCCGACTACGTCTGGATGCTGGCCGGCGCCGGCGGCGGCGACAAGACACTGCCGGCCGGGCTGGACGCGCCGGCAGTGACGGTGGCGGTGGCCAAGAAGCCGGGCACCAACGCGGTCGAGCTGGTGGCCGAGCTGGACGGCCGGCTGGCGGCGCTCGCCGGCTCGGCGATCCCGGGCGACGTCGAGGTCACCAAGACGCGCGACTACGGCTTCACCGCCGACGAGAAGTCCTCCGAGCTGATCAAGCATCTGTGGATCGCCACCCTGGCGGTGGTGGCGCTGATGGCGCTGGCGCTCGGCCGGCGCGAGGCGGTGGTGGTGCTGGTGGCGGTACCCGCCACCCTGGCGCTGACCCTCGCCGCCTCCTACCTGTTCGGCTACACCCTGAACCGGGTGACGCTGTTCGCGCTGATCTTCGCCATCGGCATCCTGGTCGACGACGCCATCGTGGTGGTCGAGAACATCCACCGCCACTACCAGCTCGGCTGGGCCAACCCGCGGCAGGCGACGATCTACGCCACCGACGAGGTCGGCAACCCGACGATCCTGGCGACCTTCACGGTGATCGCGGCGCTGCTGCCGCTGGCGTTCGTCTCCGGGCTGATGGGACCGTACATGCGGCCGATCCCGATCAACGCCTCGGCGGCGATGCTGTTCTCGCTGGTGGTGGCGTTCGTGGTCTCGCCCTGGTTGACCTACCGGCTGTTCCGCAAGAAGGCGGCGGCGCTGGCCGTCGGACCGGCCGAGGGCGAGGCGGCGCCGGACGCCGAGACCGCCGGCGAGACCCGGCTGCTGGGCTTCTACACCCGGCTGTTCCGGCCGCTGCTGGCGCGCGCCTGGCGGCGGTGGGCGCTGCTCGGCGGAGTGGCGGTGCTGCTCCTCGCCTCGGTGGCGCTGCTGGCGGTGCGGCTGGTCAAGGTCAAGATGCTGCCATACGACAACAAGAGCGAGCTGCAGGTGGTCGTCGACATGCCCGAGGGCTCGACCCTCGAGCAGACCGCCGGCGTCGCCCGCGCCCTGGCCGCCGAGGCGCGGCGGCTGCCCGAGGTCACCGACGTCCAGGTCTACGCCGGCACCTCGGCGCCGTTCAACTTCAACGGCCTGGTGCGCCACTACTTCCTGCGCTCGGGGCCGCTGGTGGCCGATCTGCAGATCAACCTCAGGCCCAAGCACCACCGCGAGCGCGACAGCCACGCCTTCGCCAAGCAGCTGCGCGAGCTGCTCCAACCGGTGGCGGCCGGCAGCGGCGCCAACGTCAAGGTGACCGAGGTGCCGCCGGGGCCGCCGGTGCTCTCGACCATGGTGGCCGAGATCTACGGCCCCGACCTCGACCGGCGGGTGGAGCTGGCGCGCCGGGTGCGCGAGATCTTCGAGTCGACGCCGGGCATCGTGGACGTCGACTGGTGGATCGAGGACGGCGGGCCGCGGCTCGAGCTGGAGGTGGACCGCGAGAAGGCGGCGCGGCTGGGCATCACCCCCGAGGCGGTGGCGCGCACGGTGCGGGTGGCGCTCGACGGCGCCGAGGCCGGTCTGCTGCGCGACGAGCACGCTCGCGAGCCGGTGCCGCTGGTGGTGCGGCTCGACCGGGCGCAGCGCTCGAGCGCCGCGGGCCTGCTGGGGATCCGCATGCACACCGCCGCCGGCGGCATGGTGCCGCTCGGCGAGCTGGTGACGGTGCGGCCGGCGTCGCGCGAGCGGTTCGTCTACCACAAGAACCTGCAGCCGGTGTCCTACGTCATCGCCGAGGTGGCGGGCGCCGACGAATCGCCGGTCTACGGCATTCTCGACATGCAGGAGCGGGTGGCGGCGCTCACCGACCCGGCCGGCGAGCCGCTGGTGGTGCTCTCCTCCGCCCTGCCCGAGGACACCGCCGGCTACGCCGTCAAGTGGGACGGCGAGTGGCAGATCACCTACGAGGTGTTCCGCGACATGGGGCTGGCGTTCGGCGTCGTGCTGGTGCTGATCTACGTGCTGGTGGTGGGCTGGTTCCGCTCGTTCGTGACGCCGCTGATCATCATGGCACCGATCCCGCTGACCTTGATCGGCATCCTGCCGGCGCACGCCCTGGGCGGGGTGTTCTTCACCGCCACCTCGATGATCGGCTTCATCGCGCTGGCCGGCATCATCGTGCGCAACTCGATCCTGCTGGTGGACTTCATCAACCTCGAGCTGGCGGCCGGCGAGCCGCTCGCCGAGGCGGTGGTCAAGGCCGGCGCGGTGCGCTTCCGGCCGATCGCCCTGACCGCCGCAGCGCTGGTGGTGGGCGGCCTGGTGATCCTGCTCGACCCGATCTTCCAGGGGCTGGCGGTGGCGCTGATCTCGGGGGTGGTGGTGGCCACCGCCCTCACCCTGGTGGTCATCCCGCTGCTCTACTACATGTACGTCGACACGGTCGGCGCCGAGCGGGTGGCGCCGGCCGGCGGAGGTGCCGAGCGATGAAGATGGTGATGATCATCTGCGACGAGCAGAAGAAGGAGGAGCTCGAGGTGTTCCTCGAGCGCTCGGGCGTCGTCGGCTACACCGAGATCTCGCACGCCGCCGGCATGGGCACCACCGGCCCGCGGCTCGGCTCGAGCGCATTCCCGCGCACCTCGGCGGTGGTCTTCACCGTCCTCGACGAGGCCTCGCTGGCGCGGCTCGAGCGCGGCGTCGACGAGTTCTGCGCCAACTGCGGCGAGAAGCTCAAGATGATCGCCTGGGAGGTCGAGCAGATCCGCTAGGCCGGCTTGAGCAAGGACTCCATCCTTGCTAGCAGCTGAGGGCGGCGGCACCGGTCGGCGGGCTCAACGCGGCAACGCGCCGGGCAGATAGCGCTCGAGGTACAGGAGGGAGCGCTCGCGCAGGGCACTCAGCTCGGGTTGTCCCTCGGAGAGCTCCAGGAACCTGCGCCAGTGCTCGCGTGCAGCGGCCAGGTCGAGCCGCACCGAGCTGACCCGCGCCATGCCGTGGTGCGCCAGGGCGGAATCCGCATTCCGGTCGAGCACCCCTTCGTAGGCGGCCGCGGCCTCGTCGTACTGCCGCAGCATCATGTGGCTCTCACCGAGCCGCACCCCGGCCAGAAGCTGCTCGGGATCCGACTCGACGGCCTGCCGGAACTTGTCGGCGGCCTCGCGGAACCGTCCCTCGGTGAACAGCAGGCTGCCGACGCCGTGCGCGGCTACAGCGTGCTCCTCGTCGAGCTCGAGGGCGCGGCGCAGCGCCTCCATCGCCTGCCGGCGCGGCGACGGGCCGCTGCCCTGCGCGCCGATGAGCACGTCCTCGCCCGCCACCAGCGGCAGATCGAGGGCCGGCGTCAGGTAGAACTCGCCCAGCCGTGCCCAGGCGTCGGCCGAGTTCGGGGCCAGGTCGGTGGCGCGCAACAAGAGCTGCTCCGCCCCGCCGAAGTCGCCCTCGCGCTGCAACGCGCCGGCCTGCAGCAGCAGCGCCTCCAGCGAGCGCGGGTTCAGGGCGAGGGCGCGGTCCAGGTGCCAGGCGGCCTCGTCGTGGCGCTCCAGCGCCAGCGCCAGCCGCGCCTCGGCCAGGTGCGGCTCGGCCAGATCGGCGCGAGCGTCGTCGGCCCGTTCCTGCAGGCCGGTGAGGTCGAGGCCCCAGTCGAAGCTCAGCAGCGCCGCGGCTCCCTCGATCGGCAGCGCGAAGTTGAGATCGAGCGTTCCGTAGTGGACGCCGGCGGCGGCCACGCCGACCACCCGGCCGTGACGGTCGAAGACCGGGCCGCCGCTGCTGCCGGGGGCGATCGGAACGCTGATCTGGAGCAGGCGAGAGCGTGGCATGCCTCTCATCTGCGGAAGAGGCGCCGGCTCGTCGCCCGGGCTCTCCTCGGGGCGCCGCGGCGGGTCCCGCCAGGCGCTGAGGACGCCGTCGGTCACCGAGCTTGCAAGGCCGAGCGGGTGGCCGATCGTCACCAGTGCTTCGCCGACCACCAGCTCCGCGCTGGTGCCCAGCTCCACCGCCGGCAGGTCCTCGGCGTCGATCGCCAGCAGCGCGAGATCGCGCTCGGCGTCGAACGCGCGCACCCGGGGGCGCCGGTGCTTGTCACCCCCGGCTGTGATGATGGTGACCTCCCGCGCCCCATCCAGAACGTGCAGGCAGGTCACGATCGTGCCGGACGGATCGACCACGAAGCCGGTCCCGTACTTGCCTCTCCGGTCGTCTCTGAGGCGGACCGATATGACCACCACCGCCGGCGCGTACCGGGCGGCGATCTCGGCCGCGGTCAACTCCTCCGGCGACGGCGGGACATCCGGCGCGGGCGGCGCCTGGAAGCCCGGCGTGGCTGTAGAGACGGCCGCCGTCAGCAGCCAGACGGCGACGGCCCGCACCACCCCGCACCGTCTCCGGTTCGCCGCCCCCGACCAGGCCGTCATGTCTGCCGTGTATCCGCCGGGGATTCCAGGCTGGACCTGGAACTGGACCCTCCCGGCTGTCCATCAGCCGTATTAAGAAAACTATAACACAGCTCGCCGCAAGATCCTCGGACCTGCGCCCCCGCACCACGGTCAGCGGAGACTCCATGGATGCCGTCGCGACGCGCACGGCCGTTCCGCCACCGGCTATGCTCGGCCCCATGCTCGGGGGGGCGTGATGAGAGTCCGGCGCGAGCGATCGTCCGCGGCGCCCCACGCGCGCGGCCCGCTCAGGCGGCTGCTGGGTTTCGCCTGGCGGTGGGGGCTGCGGCCGGTGCTGCTGCTGGTGGTGCTGTTCCTGGCGATCTCCTGGGGCAGCAAGGGCTACCATGCCGTCCGCGCCGCGCGTATGAGCGAGGCGGAGCGGCTGACCGAAGACCTGGGTAGGCTCGAGCGGATCCTGCTGCTCGAGCACCCAGCGCCGTTCCGCAACGGCGGTGAGGACGAGGTGCGCGGCGCCCTGGAGCGGGCGGCCGCGGCGATCGAGCGCCTCGAGCGCGGGGAGCTCTCCGAGGAGGGCGTGCTGGCCAGCTTCTACGAGGCGGTCTCCAGCCTGCGTGACCCGCACAGCTGGTTCGGCGGCCGCTACACCACTTTCGGGGTGGTGCGCATCGGCTTCCGGCTGTTCGGCGACGAGGTGCGGATCGTCGCGGCCGACGACCCGGCGGACCTCGGAGCCCGAGTGGTCGCCTTCGACGGCACGCCGGTGGCCGAGGCGCTGGCAGCGGTCCGCCGGCTGACGCCCCATCCGAGCGAAAGCGGCTTCCGCGTCTTCGCGCCGGGGATCCTGCGCACGCCCGGGCTGCTCCACTACCTCGGGGTCGCCTCCGCTCCCGACCGCCTGCGGCTGACGGTCGGGCGCCTCGACGGTACGGCGGCAGAGATCGATCTCGAGCGCAGGCGGCCCCAGGATCTCCAGCAGAACCCGCCCGAGAAGCTCGAGCCGGACGAGGACCACCTGCCGGCCTACCGCGGCGACGACCGGGACCCTCTCTGGTTCGAGGTGCTGCCCGAGCGGCGGGCGGTGTACATCCGATACGCGGCCGCCACCGACGCTTCCGAGGAGCCGCTCGGTGACCTCGTGCGCCGCGCTCTGGCCGAGCGGGAGGCGCTCGGCCCGGTGCCGGTGATCGTCGACCTGCGGGGCAACCCGGGCGGCGACCCGCAGTCCCACATCCCGCTGGTCGCGGCGCTGGCCGCTTCGCCCGCCACGCGCGGACCCGGCAACCTGCGGCTGCTGGTGGATCGCGACACCTTCTCGGCCGCGGTGGTGGCCGCCGGCGATCTCGAGCGGCGCGCCGGGGCGCTGCTGGTCGGCGAGGAGCCGGGCGACCTGGCGCATCTCACCACCGACGCGCGGCCGTTCACGCTCCGCCATTCGCAGGTGGCGATCTGGGTGCCCACCGGGCTGATGCGCACCGCCGGCGGCGCCGGCGGCCGCCGGAGCCTGGTGCCGGTGCGGCCGCGCGAGCCGGACTTCGAGGAGTGGCAGGCCGGCCGCGACCCGGCGCTCGCAGCGGCGCTCGAGGCGTGGCCGCCGGAGGGCAAGCCCAGCTTGGAGCCGGCAGTGGCGACCGCGCCGCCGGCCCTCCCTACCGGCCGCTTCGCTTTCGACCGGCAGCGGGCGCTGGTCGTGTCGCCCGAGGCCGGCGGCTACCGCACCGAGGTGACCGGCCTGGGCGCCGACCGGCTGGCGGGGGACGACGCGGGCTTCTGGGCGGGCGGCATCCAGCTCGGGCTGCGTGGCGACGCGGACGGGGGCCTCTGGCGGCGGCTGCCGGACGACCGCTGGGTCCCGCTGCCGCGGCTCGAGGCGGAGGCGCCGCTCGAGCTGGCGCACCTCGGCCGGATGGACGAAGCGGTGGCGGCCTACGACGCACTCACCGACGGCGGCCGCGACCGTTCGACGGTGGCGTCACTCGGCTTGCCCGCCGAGGCCACCTATCGCTACTTCGAGGGCGACAGCGAGCAGGGCCGCGTGCTGTTCGAGCTGGCGCGACGGCTGTCGCCGGCCGACGCGCTGATCCCGCTACAGCACTCGCTGCTGCGCCAGGAGGCCGAGGAGCGGTGGGTGCCGCCGGTCGACGAAGTGTTCCGCGCCGCCGCCGCCTGCGCGCGCCGCTACCGGGAGGCCGAGCTGCTCAACGACTGGCGGCTCTGCCTCTAGCCCGAGATCCACCGCTCGGCGCGCTCGCCCCAACGGGTGGTGCGCGGCGGCCGGCGGCGGCGTTAGGGTGAGCGGTGCGGTAGGCGTCGCGGCGGACCGTGACGCGGGGGCCGCAAGGAGGTCTTGCATGAATCCGACTGCCGGCGGCGAGGAGCGCATCCTCGAGGCCCTGGCCAAGGTGCCGCTGTTCTCCGGCCTGGACGACCGGAGCCGGCGCAAGCTGGCCAAGCTGTGCACGCTCAAGAAGTTCAAGACCGGCGACGTGCTGTACGAGGAGGGAGCGATGGGGCTCAGCATGTTCCTGGTCACCTCCGGGCAGGTGGAGGTCTACAAGGGAAAGGGCGAGGGCAAGGTGACGCTCGAAAAGGTCGGGCCGGGAGGGGTGCTCGGGCAGCTCGCGCTGATCGACGAGCGGCCCCGGGCGGCCGGCGCGGCGGCGCTCGAGCCGACCGAGTGCCTGCTGCTGACCCGCGACAGCTTCGAAACGCTGGTCAAGAAGGACCCCCAGATCGCCTGGTGTCTGACGCCGGCGCTGGCCGACCGCATCCGCGGCCTGCAGGGCCTGGCGGCCGAAGCGAAGCTGGCCGAGAAGGCGGCGATCGAGACGCCGCGAGCGGCCGACAGCGCTGGGCCGGCGAAGGCCGGGGCCAAGGAGGCGAAAGCCGGCGAGCCGGAGAAGGGCCAGAAGAAATCCGACGCCGAGGGGAAGGCGAAGGCGAAGAAGGAGCCCGCCGACGACGACAAGGACGACGACGACGAGGCCTCGGACATCGAGTCGGCGATGTTCAAGATGATGCGGATGCAGTTCGGGATGATGGCCGGCGCCGCCAAGGGCATGACCGAGATGGCGCACGCCATGGAGACCTTCCTCGACTCGATGGCCGAAGAGACCGACTTCAAGACCAGGGAGGACTGGGGCGACCTGCTCAAGAAGATGCCCGACGCGATGGTGACCGCCACCCGCGCCGCGATGGACGACTGCGACAGGCTCCCCGAGGAGATGGTGGACGCCTACCGTCGCTATTGCGACGAAGAGAAGTAGCCGCTAGCCGTTCGAGATGCGGTTCACCGCCAGCGGCTCGGCCTACATCAAGGCGCCCCAGCCGGTGGTCTACTCGGTGCTCACCGGCTACCGGCAGTACGAGAGCTGGGTGCCGGACGTCACCCGCTCCCGGCTGCTGGCGCGCGAGGGCGAGCTGGCGATCGCCGAGCTCCTGGCACCGCCCTACGGCCACGACAAGCTGGTGCTCGAACTGGTCGAGTCGAAGCCGGACTCGGTGGTCTTCACCCAGGTGGACCGGCTGCGGCGGGACGGCGTCTTCGGCCGCCTGGCGCTGGCGGCGGCGGACGACGACGCCGGCACGATGGTCGAGGCGGTGCTCGGCGCGCGGGCCGGCGCCCTGAGGCTTGGCTGCCGCGGCCAGCTCAAGCGCGTCCTCGACCGCACGCTCGCCGCCCTCTCCGACCGGGCGCTCAAGCTCGTGACCTCGGGCCTGAGCGACGTGCCCGACCAGCGCGCCAAGCTGCTCGAGCTCGAGATCGCCGGCAAACGGATCACCCTGCGCATGGGCGGCGCGACCTACGAGCTGGTGCGGCGCGCGCCGGAGGTCGAACCGTGATCCGCAAGTACGCCCGCGTCGACGCCGAGCCGTGGACGCTCAAGACGATCTTCCGCGACCTCGAGAGCTGGCCGGCGTGGATGCCGACCGTCGAGTCGCTGCGGGTGCTCGAGCGCTCGGACGACCGCGCCCTGGTCGAGACCCGCGAGCGCCTGATGGGCCGGATGACGACGCGGCGGCTGGAGATCGTCGGCGACAGCGAGGGCTACACCGAAACCCAGGTCGCCGGCCGCCTCAAGCGGTGGCAGACGGTGTGGCGGTTCGCCGAGCCGCCGACCGGCCGCGGCACCGTGATCTCGACCCAGATCGACATCGACCTGGGCGGCCTGATGGGCTTCTTCGTTCCCGGGAGCACCGTGCAGCGGGTGATCGACAACCTCTACGAGCAGATCGTCGGGCGGGCCGAGGCGCGCGCCCGGCGGATGGAAGCGCGCCGGCAGTCGACCGTCTGGGGCGTGCTGCCGGGCCAGCAGCTGACGATCAAGATCTACGAGACGCCGACCGAGCTCGAGGTGTGGTTCGGCGAGCGGCGGTTCGTGCTACCCGCCGCCGAGTGACGCCGGGCAGCGACGGCCCCGTCAGCCGCCGCCGCCGGCCGCGGCACGCAGCGCCAGGCCGCCGAACAGCAGCACCAGCACGGCCCCCAAAGGCTCGGCGGCCGCCGCGCCGGTCTGCGCGAGCTGGTGGCTCAGGAGGACCACCGCCGTCACCGCCAGCAGGCAGGCCACCACCGCCACTCCCCCGCCGCGTCGGCGCGGTTCGCCGCCGGCGCGGCGGCGCCGCCGCGGGCGCTCCGCGGCGGCCGCCAGCGTGAGCAGCCGGTCGAGCTTCCACGGCAGGCCGCTCAGCAGGTCGATCTGGCGCTCGAGCACACCCGCCCAGCCGCCCGCCGGGCCACCCTCGCCGAGCTCGCCGGCCAGCAGCAGCAGGCGCGCCTCGCGCAGACCGTCGCGCACCGCGGTCGAGTCGTCGCCGGCTAGCCGGCGCACCTCCTGGTTGAGCAGGAACAGCCCGCGGTAGAAAGGCGCGAGGCCCGGCGCTGGCCGGTAGCCCAGCTCTTCGGCGGTCCGCCAGTGGGCCAGCACCTGGCGCGCGAACGGGTCGCCGCCGACATCCCAGCCGCGATCCCGGAACGGGTCGACATGGCGCAAACGGTCGCGCAGTCGACGGTCGCCGTGGCCCTCGGCCAGGAGCTCCAGGAAGGCGATCGCCGCCCGCGCCGGCTGGCGCGCAGCGACCGCCGCCAGGTACTCGCGCAGCGGCGCCTGGAAGCGGCGCGGGAGCCGGCCGTTGGGGCCGCCCTGAAAGACCACCCTGCCGCCCGCGGGATAGGCCAGGTTGGCGCCCCACGGCTCGGCCGGGAACAGGTAGCCGTCGAGCGGCTGATCTCCGCCGGCGCGCTGCCCGCCGGCGCGCTCGCGGCGGTCGACGAGTTCACCGCCCGGCTCGACCGTGACCGCGCCGCCGGCGATCTGGCCGAGCTGGCCGTCGAGACCGAGGGTTTGGCGCGC
>JBFGNS010000102.1:0-15812 GCA_041574955.1 Thermoanaerobaculia bacterium
CAGGCCGACGTGGTCGACGCCGGCCAGCTTGACCACGTGGTCGATGTGCGCCACCACGTCGGAGACGTCAGCGTAGATGCGCGGGTTGCCCCGCCACCACTGGTCGCGGAACGCCTCGGCCTCGGGCGAGTCGGACTCGACGCCGCTCTCCTCGAGGAAGGCGCGCACCTCCGACCAGTAGCGGGTGGCCTGCTCGTGGGCCTCGGCGGTCAGGAAGGCCGAGCCGAAGTTGATCTGGAGGACGCCGCCGTTCTGGCCCAGCCGCTCGATCATCTCGTCCGACATGTTGCGCTCCCAGCCGGGAGTGAAGGCGCGGCACGAGGAGTGCGAGGCGATGACCGGCGCGCGGCTCGCTTCCATCACCTGCCAGAAGGTGTCGTCCGAGACGTGCGACACGTCGATCATGACCCCCAACCGGTTCATCTCGGCCACCACCTCGCGGCCGAACGGGCTCAAGCCGTTCCATTGCTTTTCGTCGGCGTACGAGGAGTCGCAGATCTGGTTGTTCTCGGAGTGGGTCAGGGTGACGTAGCGGATGCCCCGACCGGCGAAATGGGCGACGTCCTCGAGGGTCTCGATCGGGGCGCCGTTCTCCATCCCCATCGGCAGGGCGATCTTGCCGTCGGCGTGGGCCTGCCGGACGTCCCCGGGCGTCACCGCCAGGGTGAACTTGTCGGGGGCGTCGCGCGCAAACCCCTCGACCATCTCGATCAGCTCCTCGGCCACCTGCTTGGCACCGCCGCTCTCCTGGTAGCTGGCCGGCACGTACACCGACATGAACGCCGCGTCGAGGCCGCCCTGCCGGGCGCGGGGGTAGTCGAAGTCGCCACCCTCGGTGGCCTGCGAGATGTCCTCCATGCCCTCGCGCAGCCGGTACGGCACGTCGATGTGGGTGTCGACGATCACCATCTCTGCCGCCAGCCGCCGCGCATGCTCGTCGGGATCCGGCGCCGCCGCCATCTCAGGCTCGCCCGCCCCACCGCACGCCCAGATCACGGCCGCGGCCGCCGCCCCTGCTGCTGTCACCCATGCTCGCATCGCTCACCTCCTGGCTCGTGCAGCCCGCGACGGGCCGCCTCGGTGCGGCGTATCTTGTCATTGCATGGCGAGCGGGCCGCTAGCGCGGCCGCTCGACCGCCGACTCCACCAGCCGGTACTCGCTCGAGCCGATGCGGATGCGGTCGCCGAACTCGAGATCGGCGCGCGCCACCTTGCGGCCGTTGACCCGCGCCCGGGCGCCACCGAAGCAGACCAGTAGGAACCGCTCGCCGTCCTCGAAGCTGACGCGCGCGTGCACCGACCTCACCCACAGCCCGGCGGCCTGCAGGTCGACCTCGTCGCCGCGGCCGATGAGAACGTCCCGGTCCAGCCGCGTGACGCCGCTGTCGGTGGTCAGGTAGCCGGGCGGCGGAGACTCACCAACCGTCGGCATCAGCAGGGTCTGCGACATCGACGGAAACGCCTCGTACTCGAAGATCGTCAGGGTGAACTTGCCGACCGCGATCCGGTCTCCGGCCGCCAGAGCCGCGCGGTTCACCGCCTGGCCGTTGACCGCGGTGCCGTTGGCGCTGCCCAGGTCCTCGATCACGAAGCGGCCGCGCTCCCAGCTCAGCCGCGCGTGCTTGCGGCTGACCGCCAGGTTGTCGATGAACAGATCCACCGTCGGGTCGCGGCCGACGATCATCGCCGGCGGGGTGAACGGGCGGCGGCGAACCTCCCGGCCGTCCGGCAGCTGCACCACCACGTCGGCCGGTGGCGGCGGCTTGGCCGCCCGGTCGAGCTCGACGAGCGCGCTGCCGGCGTCGGCGTCGGGCTCGACCCTGAGCCGCGTGAACACCTCGATGCGGCACGACGCCGACGACGGCGCGAAGGCGTAGAGCAGCAGCCTATCCTCGAGGTCGCCCTCGCCGGGGTCGTCGGCCGGATCGCCGAAGTACAGCTCGGCCGGCCGGCCCTCGTCGAGAAAGACCAGCGTGCGGTGGCCTGAGCGCTCGAGCGCGATGGCGGCGTCCTGCCGCTGCCGCGCCAGGTGATCGAGCACGTGCGCAGGGTCGACCAGCTCGGTCGAGCCCTGCAGATCGGGGCGCTGGCAGAAGTGCACCGCGACCAGCATCACCTCGATCGCGTCGGTGCGCGTCAGGCTGCAGCGAGCTTCGTGGAGCTGGCGGGCGCGCACCGTGAAGTCGGCAAGCGGCACCCGGCTGAACACCTCGCCCTCGGCCAGGCCGGCGACGAACGGCGCCGAGCTGTGGATCAGGCAGGTCAGTCGCGCTTCGCCGGCGGTGATCTCGAGCCGTCCCTCGGGGCAGCGGCCGCGCAGCAGGAGGCGATCGATCTCCTCGAGCAGCTCGGGGCGGAACGGCATCCGCGGCAGCACCACCTCGCCCGGCGGAAAGCGCACCGGCCGCCGGGCGCCGCCGAACTTGCGCTCCAGCTCGTCGCGGTCGAGCTCGCGCTCAGCCATCACCGGGAGCCGGCCGGTAGCCGGGGCCGCGCACGAAGCGGCCGGGCCTGGCGCCGGTGTGGGCGCCGTCCCGCACCACTTGGGTGCCGTTGACGAAGACGTGGACGACGCCCTCCGAGTACCGGTGCGGCTGCTCGAAGGTCGCGCGGTCGATGACGGTTTGTGGATCGAACACCACGACGTCGGCATGGTAGCCCGGCGCCAGCCGGCCGCGCGCCTCGAGCCCGAGGTTGGCGGCTGGGAACGAGGTCAGCCGCCGCACCGCCTCGGCCAGCGGCACCAACCCCTCTTCGCGCACGTAGCGGCCGAGCAGCCGGGCGAAGGTGCCGTAGGCGCGCGGGTGGGTGTTGGACTCCAGGAACACCCCCTCGGTGGCCGGCGCGCCGGCGTCGGAGCCGAAGCTCACCCACGGCAGCGCGACCTTGCGACGCACGTTGTCCTCGGACATCGAGAAGTAGACCACCCCGACGCGGCTGTCGTCCTCGATCACCAGATCGACCGCGGTCTGCTCGCGGCTGCGGCCGCGCTCGGCCGCCACCTCGGCCAGGGTCTTGCCGATCAGCGGCTTGAGCGCGTCGTTGCGGAAGCTCACCAGCAGGATCTTGCCGGGCGGCAGCAGGTCCATCTCGGCCTCGACCCGGGCGCGTGTCGCCGGGTCGCGCAGCCGCTCGACCCACGCCCGGTGGCCGCCCTCCTGCACCCAGAGCGGCATCGAGGCGTCGAGGCCGGTCGAGCTGGCCGGGTAGGTGTACATGTCGGCGGTGATCGCCAGCCCCTCGGCGCGCGCCGCCTCGACCCTGGCGATCGCCGGCTCGAGCTTGGACCAGTTCTCGGGGCGCGACGCCTTCAAGTGGTAGATCTCGGCCGGCACGCCGGCGCGGCGCGCGATCTCGATCAGCTCGTCGATCGCCTCGAGCAGCTGCTCGCCCTCGCTGCGGATGTGCGAGATGTAACGGCCGCCGCTCTCCCCCGCCGCCGCCGCCAGCGCCACCAGCTCGTCGGTGTCGGCAAAGTTGGCCGGCGCGTAGATCAGCGACGAGCCGACGCCCAGGGCGCCCTCCGCCATCGCCTGCCGCACCAGAGCCCGCATGCGCTCGAGCTCCTCCGGCGTCGGCGGACGGTCCTCGTAACCCAGCTCGTGGATGCGCACCGTGGTGGCGCCGACGAACGACGCCACGTTGGGCGAAACGCCGCGCGCCTCGAGCTGCTCGAGGTACTCGCCGAGCGTCGTCCAGGCGATGTCGAACCGGATGTCGTCCTGGCGCTCGACCATCTCCTGCTTCATGGCGTCGTTCAGCGGCCCCATCGACCAGCCCTCGCCGAACACCTCGAGCGTCACGCCCTGGAGGAGGTCGCTCATCGCCCGGCCGTCCTCGAGCAGGCTGACGGTCGCCCAGCTCAGCATGTTGATGAAGCCGGGCGCCACCGCCAGGCCGGTGGCGTCGAGGTCGACCGCGGCACGCGCCCTGCGGGCCTCGCCGACCAGCACGATCCGGTCGCCGGCGATCGCCACGTCGGCCACCACCGGCGCGCCTCCGAGGCCGTCGTAGACCGTGCCGCCGCGCAGCAGCACGTCGTACTCGGCCGGCGGGCCGCAGGCGGCGGCGAGCAGCGCGAGCACGACCAGCGAGCCCCGGGGCACCTCAGCAAGGCTCCCGGACCGCGCGGCCCGCCACCGGCCGGGCGCCACCGGGCACGGCGGGGCGCACCGCCCCCAGCCGTCGCGCGCCGCTCTGCCGCTCCATGGTCGTCCAAGCGTAGTCGATCGGCGGGCACCGGCGCCAACCGGGCGGCCG
The DNA here is from genome assembly GCA_041574955.1 of Thermoanaerobaculia bacterium. Taxonomy (GTDB): domain Bacteria; phylum Acidobacteriota; class Thermoanaerobaculia; order Multivoradales; family JAHEKO01; genus CALZJC01. The sequence goes on from JBFGNS010000102.1 coordinate 4,261, forward strand.
GAGCCGTGGATATACTGCCGCCTCTCCCGCAACCCGTCGATCCCAGGCCACGGAGGTTCCACCCATGTCGCCTCGCTCCCGCTTCCTCCTGCTGCTGCTCGTCCCGCTCCTCGCCGCCGCCTCGCCGGCCGCCGCCGCTCCGCCCGAACCGTCGGTGCCGGAGGCGTACTTCCAGAAGCTCGAGTTCCGCAACATCGGACCGTTCCGCGGCGGACGGGTCACCGCCGTGGCCGGGGTGCGCGGCGACCGCCAGCTGTTCTACATGGGCTCGACCGGCGGCGGGGTGTGGAAGACCACCGACGGCGGACTGCGGTGGTCGAACGTCTCGGACGAGGAGTTCGAGGCCGCCTCGATCGGCGCCGTGGCGGTGGCGCCCTCCGACCCCAACGTGATCTACGTCGGGACCGGCTCGGCCTGTCCGCGCGGCAACGTCTCGCCCGGCATCGGGGTGTACAGGTCGACCGACGCCGGCGAGAGCTGGAGCCACGTCGGGCTGCGCGCGGCCGGCCAGATCGGCCGCATCGTCGTTCACCCCGAGGATCCCGACCGGCTGTGGGTGGCGGCGCTCGGCCACATCTTCGGACCCAACGAGGAGCGCGGCGTCTTCCGCTCCACCGACGGCGGCGACAGCTGGGAGAAGGTGCTGTACGTCAGCGACCGCGCCGGCGCCGTCGACCTGGCGCTCGACGCCACCAACCCGCGCAAGCTGTACGCCGCGGTCTGGCAGGTCGAGCGCAAGCCGTGGACACTCGAAAGCGGCGGCGAGGGCAGCGGCCTGTGGCGCTCGAAGGACGGCGGCGACAGCTGGGAGGAGCTGACCGAGGGCCTGCCCAAGGGCATCAAGGGGCGTATCGGCGTCGCCGTCTCCGCCGCCGACCCGGGGCGGGTGTGGGCGCTGGTCGAGGCCGACAAGGGCGGGCTGTTCCGCTCCGACGACGGCGGCGACAGCTTCCGGCTGATCAACGCCGACCGCAACTTCCGCCAGCGCGCCTGGTACTACACCCACGTCTACGCCGACCCGCTGGACCGCGAGACCGTCTACGTCCTCAACACCGGCATCTGGCGGTCGCACGACGCCGGCAAGGAGTTCGAGTTCATCCGCGCGCCGCACGGCGACCAGCACGACCTGTGGATCCACCCCGACGATTCGCAGCTGATGATCAACGGCAACGACGGCGGCGCCAACGTGTCGACCAACGGCGGCGCCAGCTGGACCGGGCAGGGCAACCAGCCGACGGCGGAGATGTACCGGGTGACGGTGGACGACCGCTTTCCCTACTTCGTCTACGGCTGCCAGCAGGACAACTCGTGCGTCGCGCTGCCCAGCCGTACCGGCGGCGGCCGCATCGCGCGCCACGACTGGTACGTCATCGGCGGTTGCGAGTCGGGCCACGTGGCGGTCGATCCGCGCGACCCGCAAGTCACCTATTCGGGGTGCTACGGCGGCCAGATCGAGCGCTACGACCACGCCACCGGCGAGGCGCGCGACATCATGGCCTACCCGCAGCTGGCGGTCGGTCAGGCGGCCGAGGACCTCGAGTACCGTTTCCAGTGGAACGCTCCGATCCGGCTGTCGCCACACGACCCGAACGTGCTCTACCACGCCTCGCAGTTCGTGCACCGCTCGACCGACGAGGGCCAGTCGTGGGAGGTCATCAGCCCCGATCTGAGCCGCAACGACCGCTCCAAGCAGGCTCCGGCCGGCGGCCCGATCACCCGCGACAACACCGGTGTCGAGGTCTACGGCACGGTGTTCGCCTTCGAGGAGTCGCCCCACCAGGCGGGGCTGTTGTGGGCCGGCACCGACGACGGCCTGGTGCACCTGTCGCGCGACGGCGGCGCCAGCTGGTCGGCGGTCACCCCCCGGCAGATGCCCGAGTGGGGGCAGGTCAACACCCTCGAGCTGTCGGCGCACGCCGCCGGCCGCGCCTTCCTGGCCGTCACCCGCTACCGTTCCGACGACTTCGCTCCCTACGTCTTCCGCACCGACGACTTCGGAGCCAGCTGGAAGCGGCTGACCGACGGCAACAACGGCATCCCGGCCGACCACTTCGTGCGGGTGGTGCGCGAGGACCCGGTGCGCCGCGGCCTGCTGTACGCCGGCACCGAGTTCGGGCTGTACGTGTCGTTCGACGACGGCGCCCGCTGGCAGCCGCTCCAGCTCGACCTGCCGGTGACACCGGTGACCGACCTGGCGGTGCGCCACGGCGACCTGGTCGTGGCGACACAGGGGCGGTCGTTCTGGATCCTCGACGACCTCGGCCCGCTGCGCGAGCTCGCTACCGGGCTGCCCGCCGGCGACGCCCATCTGTTCCGGCCACGCGACCCCTACCTGTTCGGCGGCGGCGGCTTCGGCCGCGGCGGCGGCGGCGGTCAGAACCCGCCCGCGGGCGCCGTCGTCCACTACTGGCTGGCCGAGGAAGGCTCGAGCGAGCCCGGCGAGGGGGCCGTCGAGCTGACGGTCGAGATCGTCGACGCCGGCGGCGAGGTGGTGCGCACGATGTCGAGCCACAGCGAGGAGAAGCGCGCCCCCAACCCGTTCCGCCGCTTCTTCGGCGGCGGCGGCGCGCCCGCCAAGCTGCCGGTCGAGGCGGGCATGAACCGCTGGGTGTGGGATCTGAGGCTGCCCGACGCCACCGTCCAGCCCGACGCCGTGCTGTGGGGCAGCGCGCGCGGACCGCGTGTGCCGCCCGGCGACTACACCGTCCGCCTGACGCGCGGCGAATGGACCGCCGAGCAGCCGCTCACCGTGCGCGCCGATCCGCGGCTCGACACCCCCGAAGAGGCGTGGCAGGCGCAGTACGAGCTGGCCCGCCGGGCCTGGCAGAGCCTGAGCGAGAGCCACCGGGCGCTCGGCAGGCTGCGCTCCGTGCGCGGCCAGGTCGAGGAGCTGGCCGGGAGGCTCGAGGAGGCGGGGCACGGCGAGGGCGTGGCGGAGGCGGCCGAGGCGGTCACTTCGCGGCTGACCGAGATCGAGGGACGCATCCACCAGACCCGCAACGAGTCGTCCCAGGACGTGCTCAACTTCCCGCCCAAGCTCGACAATCAGATCGTGGCCCTGATGGGATCGGTGGCCGGCGGCGGCGGGCGTCCCACCGCCGGCGCAGAGCGCCGCTTCGCCGACCTGCGCGGCCAGCTCGACGGGCTGCTGGCCGAGCTGGAAGCGGTTCTCGACGGCGAGCTGGCGGCCTTCAACCAGCTGGTGGCCGGCAAGGCGGTGGAGCCGGTGATCGTGCCGGCGGGGTGAGGGGGTTGAGGGCTTGGGGGCTCGGTGGCTTGGGGGAGAGTGAAATGCTCTTGGCAAGTGGAAGGAGTGCGACGATGAGGGCAGCCGGATCTTTCAAACGGAGCGTCCTGGTGGCCGCCGTGCTGGCCATGCTGGCGGTGCCGGCGGCGGCGGGCGAGCGGCAGCGCCAGAAGCTGCGCACGGCGCGGGCGGTCTACGTCGAGCTGATGGAGGCGCCGGACCGGCGCGTGCCGCAGCGGCTGCTCGAGAGCTCGCGCTGCGTGGCGGTCATCCCCGGAGTGATCAAGGGCGCCTTCGGCTGGGGCGGCCGGCACGGCCGCGGCGTCCTGTCGTGCAAGCGCGGCGGCAGCTGGACGGCGCCGGTGTTCGTGACCCTGGCGGGCGGCAGCTTCGGGCTGCAGATCGGCGGCCAGGCGAGCGACTTCGTGCTGTTCTTCCTCACCGAGCGCAGCGTCCGCTCGCTGCTCGAGACCGAGTTCACGCTCGGCGGCGACGTCAGCGTCGCCGCGGGGCCGGCGGGACGCAGCGCCGAGGCCACCACCGATCTCAAGCTCAAGGCCGAGATCTTCAGCTACGCCAAGTCGCGCGGCCTGTTCGCCGGCCTGTCGGTCGAAGGCGCCCGGCTGGGTCCCAAGAAGCGCTGGATTCGCTCGTACTACGGCCCCGGGCTGACCGCCGAGGCGATCCTGTTCGACAACGCCGTGCCGCAGCCGCCGCCCGACGCGCGTGCGTTCCTCGAGGTGCTGCCCTAGCCCGGCTCAGCGGGCAATCCACGCCACCAGCAGCAGGCTCAGCCCGGCGATCACGCCGACGCCTACCAGGCCGCAGCCGACGCCGATCCAGATCGGGTTCACCGGCAGCCGGCGCGAGGTGCGAGACCACCGCTCGAGCCGGCTCTCCTCGAGACCCTGGGGCGAAGGTCCCTGGGCCTCGACCGCGTCGGCCAGCCGGGAGAGCCGCGCCGTCCAGCGGTCGATGTTGGCCTCGGTGACCTCGGACAGCGGCAGGAAGGCGCGCAGGTAGACGACGGCTGCCGGCGTCCACAGCAGACCCGGCGCGGTCCGGGCGGTGGGCCGCATCAGCTCCGCCACCGTCTCGGCCACCCCCGGCCGCGCCAGCAGGCGCGACATCCAGGCCGGATCGTGGGCCAGCACCTCGCAGTCGGCGAGCGCGGCGGGGGGCTCGACCGGCCGGCCCTCGTCGAACAGCCGCCGGCTGAGCGCCTGCACCACCGGTCCGGCGCGCCGCACCGCGCCACGGGTCGCGACGTCGCACTCGAGCGCCAGCGTGAGGTGTGGACCGCGCGACACCCAGCCGTTGAACGCCCGGCCGCTCACCGTGCCGTGCCAGCCGCGCGCCCGCGTGCCTGCCTGCCGCCCCGCCATGCCGCGGCCGGCGAAAGCGGCGTCCAGCCGGCGGCCGCGGCGCCGGACCCACCACACCGACAGCAGCACGACGAGCGCGATCTGGACCGCCAGCAGCAGCCCCACCGCCAGCATAGCCAGTCCCTCCTGGTCGGGCCGCGCGCGGTTGGCTACCAGCAGCGCAAAGCCCACCAGCACGGCTCCCATCAGCGCCCCGAACGGCGCCACCACCAGCGTGGTGAGGCATCCGCGCCCGTAGGCGCGGCTGAGCGGACCAGGACTCGACAGGGAGGCTACGTTATCAGCCGGCCCACGGGTCTGCGGCTGCCGGGCCGAGGACGAGCGCGAGCGGGCCGTCGGCCTGCGGGAACAGCCAGAGCTCTGCCGGCTCCCCCGGCAGACCGCCAGCGCGCAGCTGCCCCCGCGCACCGGTGGTGCCGGTCGCCAGGTAGCGGTCCTCGCCGAGGGCGATCCAGGGCACGCCAGCGAGCGGCTCGCCGCCGGGGCCGACACAGGTGCCGCTCAGCGAGCTGCCGTCCGTGTCCGCCGCCACCGTCAGCTCGAGGGCGAAGCCAGCGTGCTCGCTCAGCAGGTGGCGCTCACCGCCGGCCTCACCCCGCGTTCCGACCGGCGCGGGCTCGGCGGCGCTGTCTCGCAGCACGCGCAGCAGGGTCGCGGCCAGCTGTTGCCGTCGCTGGTACGGGCCGAGCGTCGCCATCGCCTTGACCAGCCGGATGGCGGCGGCGGGCGGCGCGGGGCCACGCTCGGCCGCCGCCACTGCCATCACCCGCTCGATCAGCCGCAGGTTCGCGGCGCACCGGCGGCATCCGGTCGCCAGGTGACCCTCGAGCTCGCCGCGCCGAGGGTCGCCTGAGAGACCGCGGGCGAAGTCGGCCCAGGCTGCCAGGTCGGGGTGCGCCATCCCGTCGCGCCCCAGGCTAGCAGTCGCTCGGCTTGCCCGACAGACCGCAATCCATGCCGTGCATCACGTCCAGCCGGCCGTAGCCGAGGCTGGCGTCGCCGACGTCGTCCGACGAGAACATCAGCGCGTCGTACGCCTGCCAGTAGGAGATCGGGATGAAGTTCGGTCCCTTGATGTCGTGCATCAGCGAGATCGCGCCGGCGGCCAGCGCCGAGCTGAACGAGGTGCCCCAGACGCCGGCGTACAGGCCGCCGGGGTAGGTGGTCACCAGCGCCTCGCCGGGCGCCGCCATCATCACGATGCTCAGCCCGCGGTTGGTGAAGTCGCTGCGCACGTCCTGCTGGTCGCTCGAGGCGGTGCCGATGACGTTGGGGAAAGCCGCCGGATAGCGCAGCGGGCAGTTGGCGCCCGGCAGGTAGCACAGGGGTCCCCACGAGTAGCCCTCGTTGCCGGCGGAGGCGACCGCCACGACGCCGTTGAGCTCGGCGTAGAGCAGAGCCTGCTCCAGCTCGTACGAGTGCTCCGGCGTCGAGAAGCTCATGTTGATGACGTTGGCGCCGTTGTCCACCGCGTAGTAGATGGCGCGCACGATCTGGCCGAGGCTGGCATGGCCGTCGCCGTCGAACACGCGTAGCGGCATGATGTAGGCGCCGGGCGCGATCAGCCGGACCAGACCGGCCACCATGGTGCCGTGGCCGAAGGCGTCGGGCAGGGTGATGTCGTCCAGGATGCTGGTGTACGACTGCTCCAGGATGGTCTCCGCCGCTGGCCCCTTGCCGAGCGTCACGCCGTCACCGTCGAGGATGCTGGTGTACGACTGCTCGGCGATGGCGCGCACGTCGGCCTCGTCCTGGGCCGCGGTGGCGGGGTCGAGCGCCGCCCACTCCGACGCCACGCCGGGCTGATCGAGGACAAAGTCGTAGCCCGGTACCAGGGCGTCGACCAGCACCGGGTGGTCGGGGTCGACGCCGGTGTCGAGGATCGCCACCACGCCCAGGCCGAGCGCCTCGGGGCGCGGATCGGCGTGCGCCAGGTCGGCCTTGATCAGGCTGACCGCGGGCTGCGCGGCGTAGCCGTTCCACAGCGGGCTCGAGAAGAGCGACGTCTCGGGCCCGACGTAGGTGCCGGTCGCGGCCAATGTGCCTACGAACGCCGGGTCGGTCGTGTCGATGGTCGCACTGGCGGCGTTCTCGCTCACCACCTCGGCGTCGGCCAGCTCGGCGGCGATCACCAGCGGATCGACCTCGAGGCCGGCCAGGGTGACCTCGGGCTGGATGTTGGCCGGGCCCGTGACCAGCTTGAGCACCGGCTCGCCCGGCCGCACGTCGACCACCTCGGTCAGCCCGTGGACCGCCAGCACGGTGGAAACGTCGGCCGATGCCGCGCGCAGCAGGAAGCAGTTGTAGGACTGGCCCTGGCAGCTGGGCGCCTGGGCCTGGGCCGCCAACGGCAGCGCCAGGCAGCAGGCCAGCAGCAAAGACAGTGTCTTCTGGATTCTGAATCGGATCATCGTGAACCTCGCGGAAATGTCGCTAATCTCGGTTTCACTTCAATTAGGGTCGCGTTTCGGGGTGCTTGATATAGCGGGAGTTCCGCTCCCGAGCCGCCCCACCAGGACGAACGGCGCCCAGTAGTACGGATGCTCTAACTTGCGCCGCAGGCCGAGCTGAGCCCGGCGCAGCGCCTCGGCCGGCGCCCGGCCGGCCGCCAGCTGGAGGTAGAAGGTCTCCATGAACACGCTGGTGCTCTCGTCGTTGACGTCCCACAGCGAGACCATCACAGCCCCGGCGCCGGCGTACAGCAGACCGCGCGTCAGGCCGAGCAGCTCGTCGGCGCCTTGCACCGCGCTCAGGCCGGTCCCGCAGCCGCTCAGGACCACCAGCTCGCCATCGAGGCGGAGGTTGAACAAGTCGAACAGGCTGAGCCGCGAGCCCGCCAGCCGCACCGCCGAGAACATCGGGTTGTCGCGCCGAAACAGCCCGTGGGTGGCGATGTGGAGATACCGTCGTCCGGCCGCCAGCCGTTCCAGGTTGTCGCGGCTCGCCTCTTCGCCGAGCAGCAGCCGCGAGTCCGGCAGCAGCTCGGCCACCCGCCGTGCCTCGCGCTCGATCAGCGGCGCGCGCTCGTCGGGCACCCCCAGCACCAGAGCACCCCTCGCCGGCGCCGCCGGACGCTGCTGGCAGAGCTGAAAGACGCTCGCCGACGGAGCGTAGGAGACCGATCGGTGCTCGGCGAGGCAGCGCTCGCCCGTTCCGAAAGCGTGGAACGGCAGCCCGTGCAGCACGCCGTGCGGTGCGATCACCAGGTGGTCGCCATCGAGCGCGTCCTCGAACGGAGCCAGCAGGCGGTCGTGGAACCGCGATAGCACTTCGGCTGTGGCCCGCTGGGCGAACTGCCCGAACCGCTCGAGGTACTCGGGACCCAGGTGGAACTTGCCGAACTGGGTGTCGAGCGCGGTCTTGAGCGATTCCAGCTCGTCGAGGCCGGTCAGCTCGCGCATCGCCAACCGCCGGCCGTCGATCAGGCAGCCGTAGACGCGCCGTCGGGCGGTGAAGTAGGCGAGCAGCTGGCTGCCCCCCGGCAGGGCCTCCCTCACCGCCGCCAGGCCGGCGACGCCGCTGCCGGTGAGCGAGGCCAGCTCGGGGTCTGCCGACTGCAGGCGGCGCAGGCGCCGCAGGAGATCGCGCTCGCGCTCGGCGCTCTGCCGGCGCAGCCCGGCGACCCGTTCGAGCGAGCGTTCGTCAGCCCGGCCCTCCTCGCGGTCGATCTGCCGGTGGAGCCAGCTGGCCTGCGCCCGCAGCTCGCGAATCTCGTCCATCAGGCTGTCGACTCCCACGCTGGTGGGCCGCAGGTCGCCCAGCCGCGTGGCCAGCAGCTCGGCCAGGCCTCGCGACTTGGCCTTCTGCATCACTTCGAAGCCGCGCTCGACAGCGGTCCCGCCGCCGTGCTCGAGCTGCCAGGCGAAGAGTGACTCGTAAACGGCTTGCTGATCGCTGGACAGCCCCACCTTGAGCTCTTCCGCCCGTAAGTTGGCGCGCAGCCCTTCCAGGGTCGTGGCGGCGCGCTCGTACATCTGCCTGGCCAGCCCGCTCCTGCCGGCCGCCTCGGCGGCGGCGCCCGCGACGAACTGCAGCCGAAACTCGAGAGCCGGCAGATCGCCGCCCGACAGCCGCTCCAGGGCGGCGGCGCACCGCTCGCCGGCGGCCTCGGCATCGCCGGTCGCCAACGCTACTCGCGCCAGCACCAGCTCGCACAGCCCGATCTTGGCGGGGATGCCGATCTCCTGAAACGCCGAAAGCGCCGCAGCAGCGTGCGACCCGGCCTCGCCCGACCGCTGCCGCTCGAGCAGGATCTGGGCCCGGAACAGCTCCACCAACCCGCCCCAGTAGCGGTTCTGCTGGGCGGCGAACATACCGGCAGCGCGCTCCAGCTGCTCCTCCGCCTGCTGCCAGCCGGCGCGGCGGGCGGCGGCCACGGCCGCCAGGGTGAGTCCCTTGGCGGTCTCGTACGGCATGTCGAGCGCCTCGAACTCGTCGACCGCCTGGGCTGCCTGCCAGCCGGCCTCGCGGCCGAGGTTGAGCTCCAGGTACAGCTCGGCCAGATCGAGCTCGCAGAGCGCCGCGTGGTGGCGGTCGCCGGCTTCGAGGCAGCGCTCGCGCGCCTGCTCGAACAGCAGCACGGCGTTCGAATAGTCGCCGCGCAAGTAGTGGAGATAGGCGATGTTGTACTCGACCTCCAGCGCCAGGCGGTCGAGACCGTGGCGGCTGCAGTAGTCGCGCGCCTCGCCGTAGGCGGTCACCGCGGCGTCGAAGCGGTGGAGCTGCTGCTGGCAGACGGCGATGTTGCGCAGCGCGGCGGCGACGTCGGGGACGCGGCCGCCGTCGGCGAAGTAGCGCTGTGCCGAGCGGAACCGGTCGAGAGCCTCCTCCAGCCGGTCCTGGTAGGCCAGCGAGTGCCCGACGTTGAACTCCAGCCGCGCCGTGAGCTGCGGCTCGCCCAACCGCTCGCACAGTCGCCGCGCCGTCGCCGCCCACTCGCCGGCACGCTCGAACTCGCCCAGATAGGTGAGCGCGGCCAGGCCGGTGCTGAGCGTGCGCGCGGTCTCGCGCTGCTCCCCGGCGCGCTCGAAGAGGCTCACCGCGGCCTCGTACTGCTCGACCGCCGCCGCCAGCTCGCGGCGTGAGAGCAGCAGGTTGGCCGAGGCGCGGGCGAAACGGCCGAGAGCTACGTCGTCGCCCAGCTCCCGGGACAGCCAGCCGGCGGTGTCGAGCAGCCGGCCGGCGGTCTCGAGATCGACACGCGCGGCGCTGTTGACCGCTTCGCACAGCCGGTCGACGGTGTCGAGACCGAGCAGCTCCGGGTGATCGGTGAAGAAGCCACGACGCTCGTCGTCGCCGGCGAGCGCGGACAGCCCGGGCGGCAAACCCGCGGCGACAAAGGACAGACCCTCGGACTCCATCGTTGGCCCCACGCCTGCCGGGCCATCGACGGTCGTCCCGCCGCGACAAGATGCCGCCGACGCCTCCCAACGGCGCCTCCAGCGACCCCAGCCCTGCCGGCTGCGCGAGTCTACCTTCCCGGGAAGGGCTGGGCGCCGCGGCGTGAAAAGATCCGCTCCGGCTGGAGACCGCGATGGCCGCCAAGCGCAAGCCCAACAACCCCCCGCCTCGCCGCCGCGCCACCGCGCGCTCGATGGCGGCGGAGCAGCGCGAGATCTCGGTCAGCGAGTTCTTCACCAAGAACCGGCACCTGCTGGGGTTCGACAGCCCCACCAAGGCGCTGTTGACGACCATCAAGGAGGCGGTCGACAACTCGCTCGACGCCTGCGAGGAGGCCGGCATCCTGCCCGACCTGGAGGTGGCGATCCGGACGGTGGCGGACAACCGCTACCGGGTGCTGGTGACCGACAACGGACCGGGCATCGTCAAGGCGCAGATCCCGCGCATCTTCGGCAAGCTGCTGTACGGCTCCAAGTTCCACCGCCTACGGCAGAGCCGTGGGCAGCAGGGGATCGGCATCTCCGCCGCCGGCATGTACGGCCAGCTCACCACCGGCAAGCCGGTGGTGATCGAGAGCCGCATCTCGAAGCGCCGCCCGGCACACCGCTACGAGCTGGTGATCGACACCCGGCGCAACGAGCCGGTGGTGCGCAAGGACACCGAGGTCGAGTGGGAGGCGGCGCACGGCACGCGGGTGGAGATCGAGCTCGAGGGGGTCTACAAGCGCGGCCGCCACTCGGTCGAGACCTACCTCACCCAGACGGCGCTGGCCAACCCGCACGTCGCGCTCACCTACCTGCCGCCCGGCGGCGAGCCGCCGCTCGAGCTGCCGCGCGCCAGCGCCGAGCTGCCCGCCGACCCGGCCGAGATCCGGCCCCACCCCTACGGCGTCGAGGTCGGGCTGCTGATGCGGATGCTCAAGGAGACCAAGGCGCGCCGGCTCACCGGCTTCCTGCAGACCGAGTTCAGCCGCGTCGGGCCGACCACCGCGCGGCGCATTATCGACGGCGCCGGCCTGACGCCCACCATGTCGCCGCGCCGGGTGATCCACAGCGCCGCCGAGCGGCTGATCTACTCGATCCGCAAGACCCGCATCCCGGCCCCCCCCACCGACTGCCTGTCGCCGATCGGCGAAGAGCGGCTGCTGGCCAGCCTCGGCCAGCAGATCGAGGCCGGCTTCTACGCCGCGGTCACCCGGCCGCCGGCGGTCTACCGCGGCAACCCGTTCCAGATCGAGGTCGGGCTGGCCTGGGGCGGCGAGCAGCCGGCGGACGAGCTGGCCAGCCTCTACCGGTTCGCCAACCGCGTGCCGCTGCTCTACCAGCAGGGCGCCTGCGCGCTGACCAAGGCGGTGCTGGGCACCAACTGGAAGGCGTACGGCCTCGCCCAGGCGCGCGGCGCGCTGCCCACCGGGCCGCTCACCGTGACGATCCACGTCGCCAGCGTCTGGGTGCCGTTCACCAGCGAGTCCAAGGAGGCGGTGGCCGGCTACGACGAGATCGCGCGCGAGGCCAGGCTGG
>JBFGNS010000103.1:0-15772 GCA_041574955.1 Thermoanaerobaculia bacterium
GCGGCCGCCGCCGGCCGGCGGCGGAACACCGCTCCCAGTTCGTCCTCGTACTCCAGCTCCCAACCGCTCGCGCGCCGCAGCTGCGCGATCTGCCCCGCATGGTCGCCGGACGAGAAGATCGCCCGGTCGATGCCGTAGCTGTCCATCACCCGCGGCCAGCCGGCGATGCGGTTGTGGACGGCGAGGTAGTCGCGCCACACGCGGTGCGGGATCAGGTGGATCATCGAGGTCACCATCGGCTGGAGCCCCGGGGGCCCCGCCCACACCAGGTAGTCGGCCCACACCTGCGGGCTGTAGACGAGGCCTTCGGGCGGGCTCGCCCGCAGGTGGGCGGCGAGCGCGATCGGGGTCTGGTCTCCGAGCAGCCGCTCGGGCGGGCGGGCAACGCCGCCGAGCAGCGGCCGGCTGATCGGCGACAGGGCGAACACCGCCCACACCAGCAGCAGGTGGAACGCCAGCCAGACCCGCGGCGTCAGCCCCGGCACCGCCAGCCGGGGGCGCTTCGTCTCACGCCGCGGCCGCCGCCGCCACAGCTCCTCGAGATGCGGCATCAGCACCCACACGAACAGCGGCGCGTAGAAGCCGATGAACCGGTTGGCGCGCACCACCGCCCAGCTGAACGCCGCCAGCAGCAGGACGTGGCCGACCGGCATCCGGCGCCGGCCGTGGCGCATCACCACCAGCAGCAGCACCCAGGAGAAGGCGAACTCGCGGCCGCCCCACGCCGACAGGTTGAGCGACCACCATTCGATGATGTCCTTGAGGTTCTCGTTGGCCGCGAACAGCAGGGTGTGGAGGTGGAGATCGAGGCCGTACGGGTTGAGCAGGGTGGCGCCGAACGCCAGCTCGGTGAGCAGCAGCCAGCGGCGCAGCGGACGGTCGTCGATCACCGCCGCGAGGCTGCGCCGGCGCCAGCCCACCTCGACGGCGCGTCCGACGAGCAGGCAGCCGAGGACGCCGAGGCCGGCCGGAAACGAGCCGTGCAGGTTCGCCCACACCGCGAACAGCAGCGGCGCGCCGAGCCACAGCCGGCGCGACCGCAGCGGCTCGGCGGGCTCGCGCCAGGCGCCGCTTGCCACCAGCAGCCAGAGCAGCAGCGCGAACGCCAGGACGCCGAAGTTCTCCGGCCGGATGGTGGTCAGCCGGCTGAAGCCGATCGCCAGGGCGAGCGCGGCGCCCGCCACCGCCAGCAGCAGGCCGCGGGTCTGCAGCCAGAACGCGCGGCCGAGCGCCAGGTAGACGGCCAGCAGGGTGAGGGCGAACAGTACCGTCAGCCCCTCGGGCCCGGCGAGCCGCTCGACCAGGGCGAAACCGGCCTGCGACAGCCACTCGCCGTCCACCACCTCCATCCCCGCCGCCAGCGGCATCACCGGGTCCTCGGCCGGCAGCGCGCGGTGGGCGAGAATCCAGCCGCCCCAGGTGACGTGCACCCACAGGTCGGTGGCGCGCAGCGGCAGGTAGCAGAGCAGCAGGAAGAACAGCCCGGCGAGAGCCGTGACGGCGGCGCTGGCCGGGCCGGTGAACGGCCGCTGTGGGGACGGGCTGCCCGCGGCGGGCGGGGCGTCGATGGCGTTGGCTGTCAAGTCCCGCGGCTCGTCCCGCGCCTGGTCCCTGGGCCTCGCGCCGGCCGGCGCCCCGGCGGGCGGTGTGCGGTCGCGCGGCTCGTCGGCGCGGCAGTCTAGCACCCGGGCGGCGGCTGCCCCCCGGCGCCGGTGGTGCGCCGCACCGTCGCCACCAGCCGCGCCACCAGCCAGCCGGCCAGCCCGACGAGCAGGGCGTTGCGCGCGGTCAGCACGGCGATCGGATACGTCTCGCCGGCCGCCAGCGCCCAGTAGTGGCGGCCGAACAGCTCGAAGGTCAGCAGGAAGACCCCGCCGCCGACCACGGCGACGGTGCGGTGGCCGAGAGCGAGCAGCGCCGCCAGCGCGGGCAGCACCCAGATCAGGTACTGGGGCGAGAGCACCCGCTGCGTTGCCAGCAGCAGGAGCAGCACCGCCGCCCCGGCCAGCAGGCAGGCCGGCCGGGGGAGGGCGCCCGGGTCGCCGCGATGGCGCCGCAGCCGCACCGCCAGCCAGGCGTAGAGCGCCGCCAGCAGCGCGAAGCCGGCCCAGCGGGCCAGCCACAGATAGCCGTCGGTCAGCAGCCACGGCGCCAGGTGCTGACCGCCCCAGCGGGTCACCACCGGCACCTCGACTCCGGCCAGCAGCCGCTGCCCGAGCCATACCGGCGTCGCCCACACCGACTCGATCTCGACGCCGCGCTCGCCGTGCTCGCCCAGCCAGCGCACCAGGCCGCCTCCGGTGCGCAGGTTCCACAGCCACAGCACGAGGGCCGGCGGCGCCACCTGCAACGCGGCGCGGGCGCCCAGGAAGCCGAGGAAGCGGCGCGGCGCGACCTCGCCGGGCCGTCCGCGGTGGACCCACTCCGCCAGCCACAGCAGCGGCAGCCAGAACAGCGGCACGACCTTGAACAGGATGCCGGCCCAGGCCACCACGGTCGAGACGGCGAGCCGGCGCGGGCTGTCCGGCAGCCACAGCAGGTGCGCCAGGAAGAAGCCGGCCACCACCAGGTCGAGCCGGTCGTAGAGCAGGTGGCCCACCGCCAGGCCGCCGGCGGTCCAGGCATAGACGGCCAGCCGCAGGCGCCCGGGGGAGACCCCCAGCCGGCGCACCAGCGCCAGCAGCAGCGCCAGCGCCGACAGGTCGACGAGCAGCATCTCGGCCCGGAAGGCCACCGTGTAGCCGGCCTCGGCAGGGCTCACCAGCGCCGGCAGGTAGACCGGCGCCAGCGCCAGCGGCGGGTACGGGAACCAGAAGTCGGCGTAGGCGGTGAGCCCGCGCCCGACGCCCTCGCTGGCCGCCGCGAAGTAGGCCCCGACGTCGCTGACCCAGCCGCCGAGCAGCAGGAAGACGACCAACCGGCTGGCGGCGAACGCCGCCAGGGCGCCGGCCAGCAGCAGGCGGTCGCGGGCGCCGTCGCCGCCGGCTCCGGTCGCGGGGTGGTGGCCGTTCACGCCGGCTCTCGCGGGGCCGCGCCCGGCCGCTCTACAGGATCCCCAGCAGCTCGGTGAAGATCTCGGCGATCTCCAGGATCACCGGCACCAGCACGATCACCAGGAAGATGGGGAAGCCGCACAGGAAGACCGGGAAGAGGGTCCTGAGGGTCGCCAGGTTGATCGTGCGCAGCGCCGCCTCGCGCCGCCGCACCCGCATCAGGTCGGCCTGCGCGGCCAGGGTCTCCTCGACCGAGACGCCCAGCCGCCGGCCCATCTCGAGGGCGCCGGCGACGCCGTTGAGCTCGCCCACGCCGGTGCGCTCGGCCATCGCGCGGAAGGCGGTGGCGTGGTCCTGGCCGAGGTCCAGCTCGAGCGCCACCAGCGCCGCCTCCTGGGCCAGCGGATGGTCGGGCTCGAGGCCCTGGCGGGCGGTGCGGCGGAACCCCTGGTCGAGGTTGAGTCCGGAGCGCAGCATGGCGACCAGCAGGTCGAGGAAGAACGACAGCCGAGCGCGCACCCGGCGCCGGCGGGCGCGGCGGGCCGACAGCAGGGCGAGGTCGGGCAGGAAGAAGCCGGCCACCGCCGCCACTACCACCAGCGCCCACGGCACCCCGGGGCGCCAGCGTCCCCACGCCTCGAGGGCGAGCAGCGGCAGGAGCGCGGCCAGCGCTACCTTGGCCACCCAGTAGAGCCACAGCACGGCGCCGGGGTCGAAGCCGGCCTGGCGGATCAGCCGCGAGAACCGGCCGCGCGGCGCCGGGCGCTCGGCCGGATCGCCCGGTCCGGCGGCCAGCGCCGAGCCGCCGCCCTGCAGCCGGTAGAGCAGCAGCAGCGCCGCCGCCAGCAGCAGCACCAGCAGCAGATCGAGCCAGGCGCCGCTCACAGCTCCACCCGCAGGATGCGCCGCAGCCAGAAGAACCCCACCAGCTGCGCCGCCACCGCCAGCCCCAGCAGCGCGGGTCCGAGCGGATGGCCGAGCAGGCTGGGCGCCCAGGTTGGCCGCATGGCGAGGAAGAACGGGATCATCAGGTAGGGGATCACCGCCACGATCACCGCCGCGATCTGGACACCGGCCAGCTCGCTGCGCAGCCGCAGGGTGATGCGGATCTGCTCCCGCATCACCTCGGCCACCGCCCGCAGCACCGAGGCCAGGTCGCCGCCCGCCTGCCACTTGACCATCAGCGTCTGGGTGAACAGCCGGGTGCCCTCGGAGTCGCGCCGGCGCCGCAGCCGGTCGAGGGCGCGCTCGACGCCGACGCCGGCGTCGAGCCGGTCGGCTACCGCCCGCAGCTCGCCGCGCACCGGCTCGCGCGACGCCTCGGCCGCGGTGCGCAGGGCGCGGGTCGGGTTTTCCCCGGCCGCCAGCGCGGCGGCCATGAACTCCACCGCCTCGACCAGCCGCTCCTCGAAGCGCCAGCCGCGCCAGCGCCCCAGCTCGCGCAGCGCGACCCACGGCAGGTAGGCGGCCAGCAGCCCGAGCAGCACGGCGGCCGCCCAGGCACGGCTCGACAGCGACAGCAGGGCGAGGCAGGCGACCAGGCCGAGGGCCACCGACAGCAGCAGGAACGGCAGGGCGCCGATGCCGGCGCCCGCTGCCACCAGCAGCTGGCGCAGCCGGCCGGCGGGCGGTGGCTCGTCGTCGTCCTCCTCCTCGTCGTCGTCGGCCCCGCGCAGCCGCTCCAGGTACTCGCGCTCGCGCCGCCGGCGCAGCGGCGCCTTGAGCGAGTCGAGCCCCAGCACCACGATCGCCGCCAGCGCCACCAGCAGCAGGAGCAGCTCGAGGAAGACGGTCATCCGGCACCCCCGCTCGCGGTGCCGCCACCCGCCAGCAGGGCCGCATCGAAGCCGGCCAGCTCGAGGCGCGGCAGGAAGCTCGGGGTGGCGCCGCAGGCCTGGTGGCGTCCGCCGGCTTGCCCCGCGGCGGGCTCGAAGCGAAATAGCTCCCGGGTGCTCACGCCGTCACCCTGCCAGAGGACCTCGCGAACGCTGGTCACCCGCCTCGTGCCGTCCAGAAAGCGTTGGAGGTGGACCATAACATGCAGCGTCGCCCCGAGCAGCTCGCGAATCGCTCGGCTGGGGAGGCCGAAGCCGCCCATCAGCACCAGGTTCTCGATGCGGCGCAAGGCGTCCTCCGGGCTGTTGGCGTGCACCGTGGTCAGCGACCCTTCGTGGCCGGTGTTCATCGCCTGCAGCATGTCGAACACCTCGGGACCGCGCACCTCGCCGACGATGATGCGGTCCGGCCGCATGCGCAGGGCGTTGCGCACCAGGTGGCGCAGGGTGACCTCGCCGCGGCCCTCGATGTTGGGCAGCCGCGCCTCGAGCGCTACCACGTGCGGGTGCGCGAGCTCGAGCTCGGCGGTCTCCTCGATGGTTACCACGCGCTCGCCCGGCGGGATGAAGCGGGTCAGCACGTTGAGCAGGGTGGTCTTGCCCGACGCGGCGCCGCCCGAGATCACCACGTTCAGCCGGCCGGCCATCACCGCCGCGAGGAAGGCAGTCATCTCCGGGCTCAGGGTGCCGCAGTCGCACAGCTCCTCGGGGCGGAACGGCACCACCCGCAGGCGGCGGATCGACACCACCGGTACGGCGCTGAGCGGCGGGATGATGGCGTGCAGCCGGCTGCCGCCGGGCAGCCGCACATCGACGCTGGGGGAGGCCTCGTCGAGACGCCGTCCGTGCGCCGCCACCAGGCGGCCGAGCAGCCGCATCAGATGGTCGGAGTCGTCGAAGCGCAGCTCGGTTGGCTCCAGCCGGCCGAACCGGTCGACCCACACCTCGCCCGGGCCGTTGACCAGGATGTCGGACACCGTGGGGTCGGCGAACAGCCGGTCGAGCGGCCCGAAGCCGCACACCTCGGCCACCAGCTCGTCCTCCAGCCGCCGGCGGTCGTCTACGCTCAGCGCCTCGGTGTCGCCGAGCTCGGCCAGCACCCGGCGCACCTCGCCGCGCGCCGCCTCGGGCTCGGCCAGCTCGCCCAGGCCCAGGCGCTCGACGTCGGCGAGCAGGTTACCGAAGGCGCGGCGGCGCAGCCGCTCGAACGGGCCGACGCGGCGCTGGCGGTCCCGCGCCTCCGGTCGCGCGATCGCCGGGTCCGGCCGGCGCCGCCGCAGGCGCTCGTCGAGCGGCGCCCGCCGGCTGCGCCACGAGCTCGCCAGCAGCCGGCGGAGGTCGGGGGTCTCGGGGATCGCCATCGGGCGGTCTAGCCGGCGGCGCTGGCGGAGGACATCGCCACGTCCTCGGCGATGCGGGCGGCGGCGCGGGCGAACGGTCCGTCGGGTCGGGTCAGCACCACCGGCTCGCCCCGGTTGCCCGCCTGCAGGACCTCGGGCTCGAACGGCACCACGAAGTCGAGCGGCCGCCCGGCCTGCTCGGCCACCAAGTCGGCGCTCAGGTCCTCCTGGTCCGAGTAGCGGTTGAGCACCAGCCGCAGACGGTCGCCGCCCAGCTCCTGCTCCTCGAGCAGGCGCAGGAACCGTGCCGTGGCGAGAACCGTCGGTGTCCACGCCTCGGTGACCACGTAGACGCGCTCGGCGAGGTCGATGGCGGCCAGGCCGAGCAGGTCGAGCCCGGCCGGCCCGTCGACCACCACCCGCGCGAACCGCCGGCGCAGCAGGATCAGCGCCCGGCCGAGCTGCTCGGGGGTGATCGCCTGGGCGCGGTAGGGGTCGCGCGGCGCCGCCAGCAGGGCCAGGTGCGAGCGCTCCTCGCTGGTCAGGTAGCTGCCCAGCGCCTTGAGGTCGTCGAGGTCGCGCACCAGGTCGGCCAGGTCGCGGTCGGGCGCCAGCCCGAGCAGCGCTGCGGCGGTGCCGAACGGCATCGCCGCGTCGCACAGCGCGACGCCGCCGTCGATCGTGCCCGAGGCGACCAGCGACAGGGCGACGCTGGCGGCCAGAGTGGTGGTGCCGACCCCGCCCTTGGGGCTGACGAAGGTGACCAGCCGGCCCTCGCCGACCGTCGCCTCGGCCTCCTGCCGGCCGTCGGCGGCGGCCAGCGCGGCCTTGAGCTCGGCCTCGCCGGCGGGCAGCGGCACGAAGTCGGCGATGCCGGCGCGCGCCGCCTGGCGGAAGAAGCTGGCCGCCTGGGCGTCGGGCAGCAGCAGCGGGTTGTACAGCCCGATCAGCAGCCGGTCCGGCCGGCGGGTCTCGCGGGCGATCTCGAGCGCCAGCGTCCGCTCGGATTCGAGGTCGAGCAGCACCACCGAGGGCTCCAGCCGGCGGGCCGCCTCCAGCCCGGCGGCAGGTGAGGCCGCCTGGTAGACGGTGGCCGGGCCGTCCACCACCCGCCGCAGGATCTGCTCCAGGTTCTGCCGCTGCTCTGGCTCGGGGTGCACCACCAGGATGCGGGACACGGCTGCGCTGGCTGCGTTCATCGGTGGAAGAGCCTGCGGTGGTGCGGGTCGGCCGGGCGGCGCGCCGGATGCCGAGGGCTGTTTCTATAATAGTCCAACTAGCAGCGAGCGTCGGCGGATCCGCCACGGGTCGCGCGCAGCGCGGGCAGCGCTCGAGCCGCCCGGGAAGAGAGACGTGCCTGACACCAGCGGGAGAAACAGAGCAGCGGGGTTCGTGGTCAGCGTCGAGCTGATCCTAATCCTGGCCTTCCTGATGGTCGCCGCCTTCGTGGGCGTGACGCTGGTGCGCCAGCAGCTGTTCCAGGCCCGCACCCTGCGCGCCTTGTCGGGGGTGCTGGTGCGGGACGCCAGCGGCGACATCCTCGGGCGGCCGGTCAGCTACGACCTGTGCGAGGCGCCGGAGCTGCTGTGCCGGGACTACGGTTTCACGCCTGCCAACACCGCCACGCCGGGCGCCACCGCGGGGCTGTCCGCCTTGGTGGGGACGCGCGCCACCCACATGGTGAGCCGCACACGCACCTACTTCGTCGACGGCACCGGCACCTGCAGCGGAGCGGCCTGCTGCACCGGCACCGCTTACGTGCCGGTGCCGGAGAACCTGCCGGCCGGCAGCAACCTGCTGCCGGTCGGCGCCTTCAACTGCGGCCTGCAGGTGGACTCTGCCGGCAACCGGATCTGCTACGCGGTGGGCCCGCCGAGCGACTGGGGTGCCGGCTGCACCGACCTGGCGACGCCGTGCGCCGGCGGCGGCCGGCTGTTCCGTTCCGACACGACCCAGGCGGCCGTGAACCTGTCGGGAACGGCGGTCTACCAGTGGACCTCGCTGTTCCCCGACTGCGAAGGTCTGCCGTCACCCGATTTCGAGGCCACTGCCCACTGCAGCCAGCTGGCCAGCCCGCCGAGCGGCCTCTACTGGCGGCCGGCGGTCGAGGTGGTCGACTCGCAGGGCAACAACGTGCTCGAGGCGTCGGCCAAGTTCAACCCAGACGGCAGCTTCGTGACGGTGACCTACGAGCCGCTGTTCGAGGTCCAGCAGGAGCCGGACCTGACGGTCGGCACCATCCCGCCGACGCCCGAGGGTGCTCCCGGCCCCGGCGGCCCGGTCGACCCCACGATCCCGCCGACGGCGGAGGACAACTGACGGTGGCTGCCGGGGCGGCCGAGCGCTGAGCCCGGGCATGGCGCAGCCGCGCGTGGCGTTCCGCCGCCGCCAGCAGGGCTGGGTGATGAGCCTGCTGGCGATCGCCGCTCTGACCCTGCTGGCGATTGTAGTCGTGACCGGGTTGGGGCGGTTTGCGCGCGACCGCCTGCTGGCGCGCGCCACCAACGCGGTGCTCGACGCCGACGGCGATTTCATCGGGCGCGGGGTCGATTGGGGAGCGTGCGGCGAGCTGCTGCTGCTGTGCCCGGATCCGGGCAGCGACGGCCTCTTCGCGCTGGTGGGCGTGCGACCGAACCGGATCACCAGCCGCAACCAGGTGTTCTACGCCGGCGCCGACTGCACCGGCGCCGCCTACCTCGCCCCGCCGGCGGTGCCGGCGGCCAGCGGCGGCGTCTTCCCGCCCGACCTGCCGGTGGGGTACCTCAACGGCTCGCTCGACCTGCTCGCCGGCACCGCCACGCCCCGCATCGTCTACGGCGTCGGGGCGCCCAGCGACTGGCAGGCCGGCTGCACCGACCTCGATACGCCGTGTGCCGACGGCGGCCGCCTCTACCGGCGCGCCGCCGGCGCTGCCGGCGACGTCGCCTCGACCGCCATCGAGTCGGTGTGGACCTCGCTGGCGCCCGACTGCGCGCCCGGCGGGTTCGGTGGCGCTACGCCGGCACCGATCGTCGTGGAGTACGACTTCGCGGCCAACAACGGTGCGCCGTCGCTGATCCAGGGCGGAGTCGACGCGATGGCAGCCGGCCTCACCATGACCGCCAACAACCTGCCGGCGGTAGCGGCCGGCGCCCCGGGCTACGCGCAGTTCGGCGGTGCGCCGGCGAGCGGCTGCAACTGTGCCAACGCGCTGGCCTGCGTGTGCGACGGGCGCGGCTCCGCCGGTCCGTTCCTGGCGACCTACTACAACTACTCGTTCACCGGCGTCGCCGATGCCACCAACACCATCGGGACGGTGCTCACCGAGACCAACCCGCCGAACCCGCCGATCTCGAACCCGCCCAACGACCTGCGGGCGGTGCCGGTCGGCTCGCCGGTCCCGGGCGCGACGGTGACCAACCTGTCCGACAACAGCGCCTCCGGCACCGCCACCGCTGCCACCGCCACCACCCTCACCCATACCGCGCTCACCGGCGGCACGCGCGCCGAGCCGCCGGGTCCCAACGAGTGGGTGAGCGGCGACTCCTACCGCGTGTCGGGCACCAACAGCTACCTCCAGTTCACTGTGACCTGCGCCGGGGGCGGTTCGCTGACCGGCGCGGCGGTGAGCCTCAACGCCCGCCGGGTGTCGGCCCAGAACCAGGAAAACGGCGTCCTGCACGTGGTGGGGTCGACCGACGATTTCGCCACGGTCGGCGCCGACGTCTCCTCCGGGCAGCTCGGCCAGCAGCTGAGCGACGTCTACAACTTCGACCTGAGCGCGCTGCCGGCGGCCAGTGCGGTGGGCGTGCGGATCCACGCCGAGCGCACCGGCGGCTCCCAGACGCGCTTCGACGCGCGGCTCGACAACGTTCGCTTCACCGGCTCCTGTGCGGTCGCCGCCGCGGGCGCTGCCTTCACCACCCAGATCTGCCTCAACACCGCCCAGACGCTCGACCTCGTGCCGGCGGTGGAGGTGCTCAACGCCGGCGGCGCCAACGTGCTGTCGGAGTTCACGCCTCTGTTCGAGATCCGGCCGGCGGCGGTCGGTACCATTCCGCCGGCCGCCGAGTCCGGCGCGGGGACACCCATCGACCCGACCGTTCCGCCGACGCCGGAGGGAGGGTAGCCTGGAGGAACCGTGATGCGCTCGAGAAGCCTGCTGCCGATCCTGTGTGCCAGCCTGCTGGCCGCCGCGCCGGGGGTGGCGCAAACCGCAACGACCGGGGCGACCGAGCCGGCGCCGCCCGAGCGCCGGTTCGAGGTCACCCCGTTCCTGGGGCTGCTGGTGAGCGACTCGCTGGACAGCATCGGCTCCGGTCCGAAGATCGACATCGACGAGGACCTGGACTTCGGCCTGGCGCTGTCGTTCCCGACCCGCTTCGACTTCTTCCAGGTCGAGCTGATCTACAGCCGGTACCACATGGACCTGGCGGCCGACCGGCCGGGCACGCCGCGGGTGACCGAGGTGAGTCAGCGCTCGCTCCACCTGGGCGGCCTGTGGGAGCTGACCGACGGCCGGCACCGCGGCTACGCCACCGCCGCGGTCGGCGTCGTGGAGCTCGACCCCGAAGGCCGCTTCTACTCCACCAAGAGCCTGCCCTCGATCAGCCTCGGCGGCGGCGGCAAGCTCTACTTCCACGACCGTGTCGGGCTGCGTCTCGACGGCCGGCTGCTGGGCCACGTCGCCGACGGCAAGATGTTCTGCAACCCGACGGCCGGCTGCGTCGGCCTGGTGTCGAGCTCGCTGCTGGTACAGCTCGAGCTGTCGGCCGGTCTCATCATCCGGTTCTGAGCCCGGCGGCACAGCGGGCGCCATCGGTGCCCGGCACGCGATGCAGGCGCGCCGCCGCAGCGGCGCTGGCGCTCGCCCTGGTGGCGGTGGCCGGCTGCGGCGAGCGGCGCGAGCCGCCGCGGCTGTCGCTGCTGCTGGTCACCGTCGACACCCTGCGCGCCGACGCGCTGGGCGCCTACGGTGGCTCCCCGAGCGCCACGCCGCGGCTCGACGCGCTGGCCGCCAGCGGGGTGGTGTTCGAGCGTGCCTGGAGCCAGGCGCCGGCCACCGGACCGGCGGTGGCCTCGTTGCTCACCTCGCTCTACCCCCACCAGCACGGCGTGACGCACAGCACCCGGCCGCTCGCCGGCCGCCAGACGACCCTCGCCGAGCGGCTCGCCGAAGGCGGGTGGGACACCGCCGGCTTTGTCAGCTCGAGCATCCTGGCGGCGCGCTACGGCTTCCGCCAAGGGTTCGGCCACTGGGACGAGAGGCTGTCGCGCCCGTGCGCCGGCTCCCAGCTGGAGCGCGACGCGGCCGACACCACCGACGCCGCGCTCGCCTGGCTGGCCGGCCGCGAGCGGCCGTTCTTCCTCTGGCTGCACTACTTCGACCCGCATGCGCCCTACCGCGAGCGCACCGGTGGCGGCTCGGGTGCGGCGGGCAGCTACAGTTTCCTCCGGCAGCTCGAGCAGAGCGGCTCGCGCCGGCTGATCGAGCGCCAGCTGCCCGAGATCCGCCGGCTGTACCGGGGCGAGGTTGCCTGGGTCGACGGCCAGATCGGCAGGCTGCTCGACGCGCTGGAGGCGAGCGGCCGGCTCGACTCGACGCTGGTGGCGGTGACCGCCGACCACGGCGAGGAGCTGTTCGACCACGGGCCGTTCCACGGTCACGTCGAGTCGCTCAGCGAGAGCGTCCTTCGGGTGCCGCTGATCCTGTGGCTGCCGTCCCGGCTGCCTGCCGGCCGAAGGGTCGACGGGCTGGTGGAGCTGGTCGACGTGGCGCCGACCCTGCTGTCGATTCTCGGCGTGGCGCGGCCCGACGGGCTGTCGGGGCGCGACCCCGGCCGCCCGGCGACCGGGACCGGGGAGAGCGCCCCCCGGCTGGCTTTCGCCCAACGCGAGCCGTACGACTGGATGCCGGGAGGGTTGGCGTTCGCAGTGCGCGACCGGCGGTGGAAGGCGGTGCTTTACGGTGAGCGGGAGGACGTGCTCTACGACCTCGAGCTGGACCCCGCCGAGCGGGAGAGCGTGGCGACGGCGCATCCCGAGCGGCTGGCCGAGCTGCGCCGTCCGCTCGGCGAGCGCCTGGCCGGCGCGCTCGACGGCCGGCCGGTGGGGCGCGAGGCGCTCGACGAGGAGGACCGCGCGACCCTGCGCTCGCTCGGCTACCTGGACTGAAGCGACCTTCCGCCGGGCACGACCGCGTATGATCGGCCACGATGCCCGACCCGGTGATCCAGCTGCGGCTGGCGGCGGCGGCCGCCGTCCTGCTCGCGCTGGCCGCCTGCGTAAACCCGGCCGAGCGCCCCTACCGCGCCGCCCGCGAGGCGGCCGAGCGCGGCGAGCTCGGGTCGGCGGTGGAGCAGTTCGGCGAAGCGCTGGCGCTCGATCCCGGGCACCTGCCCTCCTACCGGGGCCGCGGTATCGCGCGCCGTCAGCTGGGCGATCTCGAAGGAGCGCTCGGCGACTTCGAGCGCGCCCTGGAGCTGGCACCGGAAGACGCCAACCTGCACTTCAGCCGCGCCGCCACCCTGCGGCTTCTGGGTCGGCTGGACGAGGCGGTGGCGGCCCTCGACCGGTCGCTCGAGCTGGGACCGGGCTTCGCGCCGGCGCTGCTCCACCGCGGCCAGGCGCTGAGCGACCTCGGGCGGCTGGACGAGGCGGTGGCCAGCTTCGACGCCCTGCTCGAGCTGATGCCGGCGCACGCCGAGGCGCTGTTCGAGCGCGGCTACGCGCTCCAGCGGCAGGGCGAGAGCGAGGCCGCGATCGCCGACCTCGAGCTGGCCGTCGAGCTGGCGCCCGAGTTCGACCGGGCGCACAACAGCCTGGGCGTCGCCCGCGCCCGGCTGGGCGATCTGGAAGGCGCCCTGGCCGCCCTGGGCGAGGCGGTGCGGCTGGCGCCGGTGCCCGCCTACTACCGCAACCGGGCGGCGGTGCACGACCGTCTCGGCCAGCCAGCGGAGGCGGCGGCCGACCGCCGGCGCGCCGACGAGCTCACCGCCGCCTTGCCGCAACCGGGCGCTCGCTGAGCCGGGGCGCCGGCGGCGGTCAGCCGAGCCCCAGCTCGCGCGCGATCCGCCGTACGTACTCCCGGGTCTCGCGGAACGGTGGCACCCCGCCGTAGCGGTCGACCTGGACCTCGCCGGCGTTGTAGGCCGCCAGCATTCTTGTCAGGTCGCCGCGGTAGCGCTCGGCGAGGAACTCGAGGTAGCGCAGGCCGGCCTCCAGGTTGGCCGACGGCTGGAACAGCCGGCCGGCGTCGATGCCGAACCGCTCGGCGGTGCCCGGCATCAGCTGCAGCAGTCCGCGAGCGCCCTTGGCCGACACCGCGGCGGGATCGAAGCCGGACTCGACCCGCACCATCGCGACCACCAGCGCCGGGTTGAGACCGTGGCGTTGGGCGGCGTCCCAGATCAGCTCGCCGTACGGCGTGGCGGGCACCGGCTGGCCGGGGCGGAAGCGCAGGTCGAACGGCGCCGCGACGACCTGCGTCGCGGGCTCGTCGCCGGCCGGCTCGTCGCTGACCACCCGGTCGATTCGGGTCAACGGCAGCAGCAGCTCGCCGCTGCCGGCGAGCCGTAGCCGCGCCCACTCGCCCTCGGTCTCGTAGCCGATCACGTCGAGCACGCCGCCGTCGGTGGTCACCACGCGATCGCCGCGCGCCGGGGCCGCCGCGCCACCGACCAGCGCCGCGGCCGTCAGCGCGGCGGCGAGCGCCCGGCGCCGGCCGGGTGTCGTGCTCGTGCGAGGCCGCATGGGCGGCAGTCTAACGCTCGCCCCGGCGTGCAGGGTTTCGTATCATTGGCGACCGTCGGTCGTGGTGTCGCGAATGGCAGAGTCCAGGTCAGAGTGGGGGCGCAGCGGGCGGGGCGCGGGCGGAGCGAGCGGCCGGCGGCGGTGCCGGCCGCGGCCGCGTATGCAGTGGTTGGTGCGGGTCTGTCTGCCGCTGCTCGCGCTCGGGTCGGCGGCGCAGCCGGCGCGCGGCCAGGACCCGGCGGCCGGCGACGGCTGGGTGATCGGCGTGCCCGAGGAGCACGCCGCCGACCCGGGCCGTCTGGCGGCGGCGGTAGAACGGATCGGCGCGATGGAGGGCGTCTACGGCGTGCTGGTCGTCCACCGCGGCGAGCTGGTGGTCGAGCGGTACTTCCGCGACGGCTATCGCGACAAGCCGCACAACCTCAAGTCGGCCTCGAAGAGCGTGCTGTCGGCACTGGCCGGCATCGCCGTCGCCGAGGGCCATCTGACCCTCGATCAGCCGATCGTCGAGCTGCTGCCCGGCCCGCCCGAGCTGGACGACCCGCGCAAGGCCCGCATCACCGTGCGCCACCTGCTGACCATGACCTCGGGTCTGGCCAGCACCAGCTACGACGGCTACGGCGAGTGGACCGCCGGCCGTGACTGGGTGCATGGCGCTCTCGCCCTGCCGCTGGTGGCGGAGCCCGGGACGGTGTTCCAGTACAGCACCGGCAACAGCCACCTGCTGTCGGCGGTGCTGGCGGCGGCCACCGGCATGAGCACCCGCGACTACGCCCAGAGCCGCCTGTTCGGGCCGCTCGGGGTCGAGATCCACGGCTGGGCGCGCGATCCCCAGGGGGTCTATCGGGGCGGCAACGACCTGTCGCTGACGCCGCGCGGCATGGCGCGGTTCGGGCAGCTGTTCCTCGACCGCGGCGGCTGGCACGGCCGCCAGATCGTGCCGGCCGCCTGGGTGACGGAGTCGACGCGCACCGGCGCGCTGGGCCTGCACGACGTCTACGGCACCTACGGCCACCTGTGGTGGACCGACCTGGTCTACGAGGGGGCGTTCGTGGCGGTGGGCTACGGCGGCCAGTACATCTACGTATCGCCGCCCCACGACTGCGTGGTGGTGGTGACCTCGACCCTGATCTCGAAGGGCGAGCCGTGGACCGCCGAGCTGTTCGAGGCGCTGCGCGACGGCGTGCTGGCGTCGTTTGCGCCGGTCGCGGGGCAGTACGCGCGGGCCGGACCGGCGCCTCCCGACCCGGCGCTCGAGTCGCTCGAGCGCGCCCTGGAGCGGGCGCAGGCCGAGGTCGCCGTGCTGAAGGGCGTTGCGTCGCCCGACGGGCCGGAGCTGCCCGCCGCCGGCCGGACTTCGGCACGGGTCAACCTGCGCGGCGGCCCCGGCACCGATGCGGCTCGCCTGCGGCTGCTCGAGCGGGGCGTCGAGGTCGAGCTGCTGGAGCGGCGGGACGGCTGGCTGCGGGCCCGCACCGGCGGCGACGAGGGCTGGATCCACGCCGACTACGTCGAGCTCGAGAACGGCTCGTGGCGGCCGGTGGCGGCGGCCCTGCGCCACGACCTGGCGGCGTTCTCGGAAGCGGTGCAAGACCGTCTGCCCGAGGTACCGCCGCTCGCGCAGCCCGCGGCGCCGGTGGCGGGCGGCGAAAGCGTGCTTCCGCCGCCGCCGCCGGCCGAGCTGGCCCGGCCGTCGGAGCAGGAGCACGACCTGAGGCGGCGGGTCGACGAGCTGGAAGAGGTGCTCTCCGCCGCCGCCGCGGACGGCCGCGGGCTCGAGACCGAGCTGGCGGACGCCCGTGGACGGATCACGGCACTCGAGGAGAGTCTGGCCGAGGCCCGGCAGCAGCTCGCCGCGCGGGCGGCGAGCGCC
>JBFGNS010000104.1:0-15400 GCA_041574955.1 Thermoanaerobaculia bacterium
GCCAGACGCCGGAGCGGGCCATGCCCGTGTCCAGCTTGAGATGGACCTCGGCGGTGGCCCCCGGCGCCAGCGCGCCCGCCAGCAGCTCGGCCTCGGCCGGCGCCGTGACGCTCAAGGTGACGCCGGCAGCCACCAGCTCGCGCACCACCGCCGGCGCGTCGGGATGCCCGGCGACCGAGAAGAAGCCCAGCACCGGCCCGCGCCAGCCCAGCCGGCGCAGCGTCAGCGCCTCGGCCGGGGTCGCCACCGCCAACCGGTCGGCGAGCGGCGCCACCACCGGCAGCAGCAGCTCGAGACCCAGCCCGTAGGCGTCGGACTTGACCACCGGACACAGCTCGGTGGCAGACGACAGCTGAGCCCGGATGCGCTCGAGGTTCGAGCGCACCGCGCCGGCCGAGATCTCGGCGGTCAGGTAGCCGCTCGGACTCACCGCCCGCGGGCCGGCCCGGACGGCTTCAATGCCCGGCCCCGAAGCTCTTCTCCCCTGCCCGCACGGCCAGCGGCAACCGGTTGCCCGGCGGCGGCAGCGGACAGGTGGCGTACGGCGTGAAGACGCACGGCGGGTTGTACGCCTGATTGAACTCGAGCACGGTGCGGCCGGCGGCATCGGGCGGGTCGGCGTACAGGAACCGGCCGCCGCCGTAGGTCTCGCGGCCGTTGGTCTCGTCGCCGAACACCAGAAACAGTGGCTGGTCGGGCTCGCCGAGCGGCTCGAGGCGGAGCTCGCGGCCGGCGGCATCGAACACCAGGCTGCCGTAGACCGGCGTGTCGAAGGCATCGCCGATGATGTTGGGCACGGCCACCGTGCGTGGCTCGGGATAGCGCTCGTACCGCGCCTCGACCCGCCACGCCGGATCGACCGGGTAGTGGTCGAGGCCGGGGAAGTCGCGCAGCAGCGGACTCTCCGCGTCCTTGAGACGCAGACCCACCCGCTCGCCCCGCACCAGCACGTAGAAGCTCAGGCTGCGGTGCTCGAGCACGGTGGGCTCGCCGGCCGCGTCGGTCACCAGCTCGCGCCGCGTTACCGGCTCGCCGCCGCTGGTGATGGCCGCGTCCGGCGCTGCCTCCAGCCATACCCGCAGGCCTTCGCGTCGCAGCACGCCGAGCCGAGCGGCCGCCTTGCCGGCGGGAAAGACCAGGTCGTTTTCGCGATCGGAGCCGAAGCTCGACTCGCCCTCCGCGAGCCAGTACAGGCCCGCCAGCGACAGCCAGCCGTCGGGCCGCATGAGGCGCTCCAGCCGCCCGGCCCGCCAGGCCTCGACCGCCGCCAGCTGAGCCGGGTCGGGCGCCGGCGCCGACTGGGCGGCCGGCCCGTTGGACGGCCCGGCGGGCTGCCGGCCACAGCCGGCCGCGGCGACCACCAGCAGCGCCGCGATCGCGCGTCGCCTCACCCGCCCCTCCCGCCGGCCGGCCGGTCGCCCAGCACCGGCAGGTAGGCCTCCCACACACCCACCTCGCCGGCGTAGCGCTTGGCCATGACGCGGGCGATCTGCGCCAGGTGGCCGAGGTCGTGCACCACCCAGGTCGCCAGCAGCTGGCGCAACGTGACGCCGCCGAGCTCCGGGTGCAGGCCGGCCAGGTCGAGGTCGTCGTCGCTCAGCGACCAGCCGCGCACCGTCTCCAGGTTGGCCGCGCGGCGCCGCTCGAACTCGTCGAGCAGCTCACCGAGGCTGCGGCCGCGGCTGGCCTCGAACTGGGCGAAGCGGTCGAACGGGTCGAAGGCGCGGCCGGTGCCGTGCTCGCGGATGATCCGCGCCCGCTCGATCCAGTCGGTCTTCTCGCCGTGGATCAGGTGCCCCACGACGACGAACGGGCTCCAGCTGTCGGGTCCCTCGTCGGCCGCTATCCACCCCTCGGGCAGATCGGCCAGCAGGGTCCGCAGCGTCGCCGGTGTCCGCTCCAGCACCGCCAGGGCCTCGTCGAGATCGAACGCCACGGTCACCTCCCCCGCGGTCGCCGCCCGGCGGCCAGCACCCGCGCCAGCATCACGCCGGTGAGCGCGGCCGCTCCGAACAGAGCCACCACGTCGACGGTGCGGGCGTCGTCGAGCAGCGCGGTCACCAGGCCGGCGATCTCGCGCCTCAGGTTCGACTTGCCCGCCACCGCCCGATTCTAGCGCCCGAGGAGCGACAAGACAGCCGGCGTCGGAAGCGGCCGCTGGCGGCGTCCGAGCAGTTGTGCTCCGACGCGGATGCTCTTCGCTGCTGTCGTCCCGAGCGCAGCGAGGGACCTCAGCACCAGCACCGGCATACGCCTACCGGCCCGCTCGCCAGCACCACCCCTACGACGGCTCCGTCGGCACCGCCGACTCCACCCCCGCATCCAGCCCTTCGGCGGCGTCCCCGTCCTCGACCCGCTGCGCGAACAGCCGCACCGCCAGCACCAGCCCGGCGGCGAGAAAGAACGGGCTGCGGATGCCGATGTACTGGAAGGCCGCGCCGGCCCAGATCGGTCCCAGCATGCGGGCGACGCCGCCGAACGACTGCTGCAACCCCAGCAGCATCCCGGTCTGGCCCTCCGGCGCGCGGTGCGAGACCATCGAGGTGGTCACCGGGAACAGCAGCGCCGTGCCCACCGGGATGAACAGCGCAGCCAGCGCCAGCTGCCACAGGTTGGTCGCCAGCGGCAGGCCGGCCAGCCCGCTGGTGATCGACAGCAGGCCGAGCCGCAGCGTACGGACCTCGCCGAACCGCTGCACGGCGGGGCCCAGCACCAGGGTGCGCATGACGAGCGACAGGCCACCGACGTAGACGTAGAACCAGCCGATGTTGGCCTCGGTGACGCCGAAGGCGCGCTCCAGATAGAGCGCCAGCACGCCGTTCATCGCCATGAACGCCATCATGCCGAGGGTGTAGATCCAGACCAGCGCTCCGACCCGGCCGGCGGGCCGACGGAGGATGTCCGCCGCGGCGCGTCGGGGGGCGCCGGGCGCCGGCCGCTCGCGCTCGCGGCGCCGGCCCTCGGGGTGCGATTCCGGCAGCCAGATCAGGCCGAACAGGAAGTTGAGCACGCACAACCCGGCGGCCAGATAGCCCGGCCCCACCCAGCCCAGCGTCTTGGCCAGCGAGGCGATCGCCGGCCCGATCATCACCCCGGCGCTGGTGGCGGCGGTCAGCCAACCGAGCGCCTTGGCGCGGCCGGCGCGCGGCACCGAGTCGCTCAGGTAGGCCTGCACCACGCCCACCGTGCCGGCGCCGGCACCCTGCACGAAGCGCGACAGGAACAGCAGCCAGACCGCGTCGGCCGACTCGAAGACGATGTAGGACACCGCCGCGATCAGCAGCCCGCCGAGGATCATCGGCCGCCGGCCGTAGCGGTCGGACAGCCGGCCCCACAGCGGGGCCGAGGCCACCTGGCCGACCGCGAAGGTGGCGACCAGCGCGCCCACCGCGGTGGGGTTGGCGCCCAGCTTCTCGGCGTAGAACGGCAGCAGCGGCAGGACGATCAGGAAACCGATCATGTCCACGAACACGGTCAGCATCAGCACCCACAGGCGGCTGACGAACTCGCGCGCGTCCACTACACCGCCTCCTCGCCGCCGCGGGTGAGGAACGCCGCCGCTCCGATCAACGTCAGCAGCACGCCGTAGACCGCCGCCACACCGGTCTCCTGCAGCCGCAGGCTGGAGAGGATCTCGATCGAGATCGGCCGGGTGTCGTAGGTGTAGAGCACGATCGAGGTGACGAAGTCGCCGAGCGCGGTGATGAACGCCAGCGCTCCGCCGGCCAGCAGCGCCGGCCGGAGCAGCGGCAGCCGCACCCGCCACAGGGTGCGCCAGCGCCCGGCACCGAGCGAGCCGGCGGCTTCGACCAGCGCCGGGTCCATCTGTCTGAGACCGGCCAGCGCCCCCCGTCCGGTGAGCGGCAGGCTCCTCACCAGGTAGGCGAGCGGCAGGATCCAGGCGGTGCCGACCAGCACGAACCGCCCGGCGAGCGGCGCCCGCACGCTGAACGCCGAGGCCAGGGCGATCGCGAACACCGTGCCCGGCACCGCCCACGGCACCGCCAGCAGCGTCTCGAGCCAGGCCCCCAGTCGGCCGCGCAGCTTGAGCGACAGGTCGGCGGCCAGCAGGCCCAGGGCGATCGCGCCGAGGGTCGCCGCCGCCGCCATCCACAGCGAGTTGACCACCGGCCGCAACCGCTCCCGGCAGCCGGCCAGCGCCGCGTAGTTGCCGGCGTCGAGCACCGGCGGCAGAGTCTCCACGGTCCAGGTGCCCGGCGGCACGAACGAGATCAGCAGCAGCGTCAGGTGGGGCAGCAGCAGTGCCAGCGCCAGCCCCCAGCCGAGCGCGGTGGCGGCCAGCCGGGCCGTCGCGCCCTTCAGCTCGCGCCGCCGCGGCGCGACGCCCCGCACCCCGCCGACCACCACCCGCCGCGCGGGGTCGACCCGCCGCATCGCCCACAGGCCGAGGAAGGCCAGAACCGCCAGGGTGACGGTCTCGACCTGCGCCATGGCGATCTCGCCGTTGAGCTTCGACGCGACGATCTGGGTGGTCATCACCCGGAAGCCGCCGCCGAAGATGTATGGCGCCGAGAACGACGCCAGCGAGGTCATGAAGGTCAGCAGCGCCGCCCCCACCAGCGCCGGCCACAGCAGCGGCAGCGTCACCCGGGCCAGCGTGCGCCGCCGGCCGGCGCCCAGCACCGCCGCCGCCTCCTCCATCGAGGCGTCGAGCCTGGCCAGCGCGGCACGGGTGAACAGGTAGAAGTAGACGTACATCGAGTAGGCGTGCACCAGCAGGATGGCGCCGGCGCCCTGCAGCCGCCACGGCGGCGCCGCCAGCCCGAGCGCCGCCTGCACGCCGCGCGACAGGAAGCCGCTCTCGCCGAACAGGAACAGGAAGGCGATCACGCCGACCAGGGGCGGCAGCGCCACCGGCAGCGCCACCAGGCCGCCCAGCAGCCGGCGGCCGGGGAACTCGAGGCGCGCGAAGACGAACGCCAGCGGCACACCCAGGGCGGCGGCCAGCAGCACCGAGGCGGCCGAGATCCACAGGCTGCGCCACAGCGCCTGCCACTCGTCGGGTCGCCGCGCGAACTCGGCCAGGTGTTCGAGCGTCGGCTGGCGCGGCAGCCCCAGCGCCTCGAGCACGGTGAGCGCGAGCGGGTAGCCGACCAGCCAGGCGAGCACCACCGCCACCCCGCCGCCGGCAAGCCGCCGGCCCGCCGGGCTCACTCCGGCTCCTCCCGCCGGAACAGCCGCGGCGGCGAGCCGTCCGGGCGCAGCGCCACCGCCACGCGCTGCCCGGCGCGCGCCGCGTCGTGCGCGTCGGCCACCAGCAGCCGCGCGCCGACCGCCAGCTCCACCTCGTAGTAGGTGGTCTCGCCGGCGTAGCGGCGCGACCGCACCTCGCCCGCCAGGGAGTCCGCGGAGCCGTCCGGATCGACCAACCGCAGGCTCTCGGGGCGGAGCAGGGCATCGACCGGGTCACCGGTGGCGAGGGGCTCCGCCGCCACCGCCGGCCAGCGCACGGCGTGTCCGACAAACCGGTCGTCGCCCGCCAGCAGCTCGCCGCCCGGCGCCAGCTGGCCGGCGAGCCAGCCGGCGCGGCCCACGAAGCCAGCCACAAAACGGCTGCGCGGCTCGAGGTAGAGCTCCTCCGGCGGCCCCAGCTGCGCCAGCCGGCCCTCGTGGAGCAGCGCCACCCGGTCGCCGACCGCGAACGCCTCCTCCTGCTCGTGGGTGACCCAGAGCGCGGTCATCGACACGCGCTCGAGCGCCTCGCGCAGCTGGCGGCGGGTGCGCTCGCGCAGCGCCGGGTCGAGGTTCGACAGCGGCTCGTCGAGCAGCAGCAGGCGGGGCCCGGGGGCCAGCGCGCGGGCCAGCGCCACGCGCTGCTGCTGGCCGCCCGAGATCTGGTGCACCCGCCGGGCCTCGAAGCCCGCCAGGTCGACCAGCGCCAACGCCTCGGCGATGCGCGGCACCGCCTCGCGACGGCCCACGCCTCGCGCCCCCAGCCCGAAGCCGACGTTCTGGCCGACCGTCAGGTGGGGAAACAGCGCGTAGTGCTGGAACACCATCCCGAAGTTGCGCCGGTTGGGCGGCAGCGCGGTGACGTCGCTGCCGTCCACCGTCAGCCGCCCCTCGTCGGGCTCCTCGAAGCCCGCGATCAGCCGCAGCAGGGTGGTCTTGCCGCTGCCGCTCGGCCCCAGCAGCACCAGGATCTCGCCGTGGCCGACCTCGAGCGACACCTGCTCGAGTACCCGCTGCTCGCCGAACCGCTTGCTCAGCCGCTCGAGGGTCAGGAAGCTCGCCATGACTCGTCCGGTCCGACCTTGTCTACGGGCCGCGCCCCGCCGGGTTCGCGTGCCACCCGCTCCACGCTAGCCGTGGCCGCGGACCTCGCGGTCCCAGCGCGCCATCCAGTCGCCGCCGCGCTCGGCGATCAGCCGCCAGTCGACTTCGGCGCGCACCATCTCGGTGAGCGCCCGCCGCGCCCAGGCGGGCAGCTCGGCGGGCGGCATGTCGGTGCGCGCCGGCAGCCGGAAGGCGCGCTCGGCGGTGAGCTTGAGGGTCTCGCGGCTGCCCACCCAGTCGATGAACCGTCGCGCCTCCTCGGCGTGCGGCGCGCCGGCGACGAGCCCGATCGAGTCGTCGATCACCGGCGTGCCGCTGGCCGGGAACCGGTAGCCGAGCGGCACGCCGCGCTGCTCGAGAAACAGCATGTCGGTGAGCTCCCAGATCGATACCAGCCCCTCCTGCCGGGTCAGCTTCTCGAACAGCAGCGCCGGGGTGACCACGTACTCCCGCGTCTGCCGGTCGAGCCGGCGCAGCCAGTCGAAGCCGCGCTCGGCGCTGCCGGTCTCGGCCACCGAGCGCGCCAGCACCATGCCGAAGGCGGTGCGCATGGTGCCGCTGGCCAGCGGGTCGCGGATGACGATCTTGCCGCGCCAGCGCGGCTCGAGCAGATCGTCCCAGTCGGCCGGCGCCTCCTCGGCCGGCACGGCGTCGGAGTTGTAGATCAGGATCGGCACCGCTTCGTACAGCCCGAAGTACAGCGCCTCGGGGTGACGGCTCCCCGCCGGCACCGCCTCGGCCCACGCCGGCCGGTAGGGGGCGAGCAGACCGAGCTCCGCGCCGCGCAACAGGATGGTGTCGGGACCGCCGAACCAGACGTCGGCCTGCGGGTTGGCGGCCTCCGAGCGCACGCGGTCGAAGATGTCCTGCGAGCCCATGTCCAGCCAGCGCACGTCCACCTCGGGCCGCTCGGCCTCGTACCGCTGCTCGACCAGCTCCAGCAGGTCGCGGCCGTGCGGCGAGTACAGCAGCAGCGGCGTGCGGCCGTCGCCACAGCCCGCGGCCAGCGCGGCTGCGGCGGCCCAGGTGGCAAACGCTCGGCGGCTCATGTCACCTCTCCCTCCTTCTCGGCCAGGGCCAGCAGGTTGACGAACAGCCGCACCGCGCCGGCCACTCCCGCCGGAAGCTGGCGGAAGAACGACAGCCCGGTGTAGATCCAGGCGCCCTCGCCCACCGCCGCCACCAGCAGCGCGCCGCGCTCGGGCGGAAGGCCGGGATCGGCGAGCGCCACCAGCGGCCGGTAGCGCTCGTCCCAGCTGCCGGCGAAGTACAGCCCGCGCTCCTGCACCCAGCCCTGCCAGTCGGCGGCGGTGATCCGGTTGGGTCGCAGGAACACCGGATGGTCGGGCGCCAGCAGCTCGACCGGCGCGCCCTCGTCGGTCACCCGGCCGTGGGGCCGCGTGATGTCGAGCGGGTAGGGCGCGTAGCCGCCGCGCGCGAACGCGTACTGCTGGTATTCGACCACCACCAGCCCGCCCAGGCGGGCGTAGTCGAGCAGCCGGCCGTTGGCCCGAGCCAGCGCCGGCTGACTCTCGTAGGCGCGGCTGCCGATGACGATCGCGTCGTAGCGCGCCAGCTCGGCGCGCTCCAGCTCTGCCGCCGGCACCAGCTCGACCGGCAGCCCGAGCGCCGCCAGCACCGCCGGCAACCGGTCCGAGGTGCCGACCACGTAGCCGATGGCGGTGAGCCGCGGTAGCCGCAGCGGGAACTGGCTGACTTCGGCGGTGGCCGCGACCGGCACCGCCACCGGCCGCACGTGCGGCGCCTCGACGACCCGCAACGCCAGCCCGGCCGACCGGCCCGGCGCCGGCGGCTGCTCGACCACGGCGGTGAGGCTGAAGCGGCCGGCGCCGACGGTCGCCGGCAGCGCCAGCCGCACGGTCTGAGAGCCGCCCGGCGCCAGCTCGAGCTGCCGCGCGGCCAGCCGCGGCCAGTCTGCCGGCTGCCGCCAGTCGAGCCTGACGGCGAGCGGACGGGAAGCGTTGGTGCGCACCGTCACCGCCAGCTCGCCGGCCGCCGCCGCGACCGGCCGCACCACCAGCCCCGGCTGCACCTCGACCTCGATCGCCGGCACCGCGCGCAGCGGGCGACGCCGCTCGCCGAACGCCTGATCGGCCCAGCGGTAGACCGCCTCGCGCTCGAGCGTGACCGCGGCGCCGCCGATCGCCAGCTCGAAGCGCGCGACCAGAGGCGGCGTGCCGAGCGGCTCGCCGCGCTCCTCGGCCGGCGCCTCGCTCCAGTCGTACAGCTCGCCACGCAGCGGCCGGCGGAGGAAGTAGGGCGTGGTGGGCGGCGCGTCGGCCGCCAGCGTGACCCGGAACCGCCGCCGCACCAGGCCGCCGCCGTCCTCGGCCTCGACGGACTCGGCGGGCTGCCAGCCGTCGCGGCCGAGAGCGGTGACCGCCGTCACGGCCACCCGCCCGTCGCCCGCCGCCCACAGCTCGGTGGTCAGCTCCAGCTCGCCGCCCGGCGTCACGGTCTCGCGGTCGGCCACCGCGTCGACCACCACCCCGGCCGCCGCCGCCAGCCCGCGCTCGGCGATGGCGAGCTTCTCGGCCAGCAGCCGGCGCGCCGCGGGTGCCGGATCGCCGGCGCCCGCGAGCAGGCCGATCCCCCGGCGCAGCCGCTCGACGATCGAGGCCAGCGGCTGTACCGCGTCCGCCGTGGAGGACGGCGACAACCGGGCGCGGGCGCCACGGGCCTCGCGCTCGACCTCGCCGAGCAGCCGCTCCAGCTCACCGCGCAGCGCGTCGTCCCCGACGGTGGCGGCGATCGCGGCCAGCCGCGTGTCGATGCCGGCGAACGGCTCGCGCCCGTCGGCACCCGCGCCGCCGGCGAGCCACACCAACCCGCCCTCCGCCGGACCCAGCGGCTGCAGCACGCCCATGTCCTGGGAGCGGTGGCACGAGCGGCTGGCGGCGGCGATCTGGGCCAGCGAGCGGCCGGTGATCGGCTCGAGCGCCGCCAGCGAGTAGGTGAGCGTCGCGTCCTCGCCTCGCCAGGCGCGCCGGTAGAGCGCGCTGGGGGTCCACGGCGCCTCCGGCAGCGCGCCGAACCGCTCACCGTCGCCCGCCAGCTGGTAGGCGTCGGTGGCGATCACCGCCGAGGCCTGGTGCTGACCGTGGCCGGCCCTGCGGCCGGCCGCGAAAACCGCCACCAGCACCTGCGGCTGGAACCGCCGCACCACCCGCACCGCGTCCTCCTGCAGCTCGTGCCGCGGCCAGCGGGCGAAGGTCTCCTCCAGCGAGCGGGTGTAGCCGAAGTCGTAGGCGCGGGTGAAGTACTGCCGGCCGCCTTCCAACCGGCGCGCGGCCAGCAGCTCGCCGGTGCGAATCACTCCCAGCTCGACGCCCAGCTCGGGTCCGATCAGGTTCTGCCCGCCCTCGCCGCGCGACAGCGACAGGTAGGCCGCCTCGCCACCCAGGCCGCGGCTGACCCAGCTCAGCAGCTCGGTGTCCTCGTCGTCGGGATGGGCGCCGACCACCAGCAGCCGGGCGTGCACCGCCAGCCGCGCCAACGCGCGGTCCACCGCCGCCAGCCCGCCCGCCGCCGGCGGCGCCAGCGGGTCCGGCTCGGGCGGCAGCGCACCGCCGGCAGCGGCCGCCGCCAGGGCGGCAGCCAGAGCGATCGGCAGGCCGCGGCGCATGAGCGGCGATTGTACCGCCCGCTCCGGCGGGCGCGGCCGGTGCGCCGCCCCCAGGGGCGCCGTTGGCACGCCGCCTGCTACGGTAGCGCTACCGCGGCGGACTCGACCGCCGCCCGAACACGAGGGCCAAGCCGATGCCTCACCTCACCCGCTCGACCCGTTTGGCGCTGCTGGCCGCCGTGCTGCTGATCGCCCTGCCGGCCGCCGCTGACGCCAACCCGTTCTATCTCGTCGGCAAGCTCGGCAATACCGACACCGACGCCGAGCTGGGCGACAGCTTTCGCCAGATCGTGGCCGGCGACGACACCAGCTCCGGAATCGGGCTCGGGGTGCGGTTCGGTCGTCACTTCGCCATCCAGGCCGAGTACCTGGATCTGGGCGTCGTGCCCGGCGCCGGCTCGCTGTGCGGTCCGAGCGACCAGCCCTGCCTGGCGCTGGTGGTGCCGGTGGTAGCCGACAGCACCGCGATCTCGGTGACCCTGCTCCCCCATCTCGAGGTCAGCCGCCGGCTGTCGCTCTACGGCAAGCTGGGCTTTGTGTCCTGGGATTCGGACGTGTCGCAGCTCGACGAGGCCGGCAAACGGTTCATCGACGAGTTCAAGGACGAGGAGCTGGTCTACGGCGCCGGGCTGCGCTTCGAGCTGCCCGGTCCGATCGACCTGTTCGGCGAGTACGAGCGCATCGGCGACCTGTTCGACTCGGTGTCGCTGGGGGCCACGCTGGGGTTCTGAGGCCGCGAGCGGTCAGGCCCCGAGGGCGCCGGTGGCGGCCTCGACGCTCTTCGCCGGGCTCACCTTGATCCGGGCGTCGAGCAGCCGGCCGTCCTCGTCCACCACCCAGTGGGAGCGGATGACGCCGAAGTACTTCTTGCCGTACATCGACTTCTCGCCCCAGGCGCCGAGGGCGTCGAGCAGGCGGTGGTCGGGGTCGGAGAGCAGGTCGTAGCCGAGGCCGGCCTTCTCCTGCCAGCGCTTGAGCCGCTCGGGCGGGTCGGGGCTGACGCCCACCACCGTCGCGCCGGCGGCGTCGATCGCGGGCAGCCGGTCGCGGAAGCCGCACGCCTGCTTGGTGCAGCCCGGCGTGTCGGCCTTGGGAAAGGCGAACAGCACCAGCCGGCGGCCCCGGTAGTCGCTCAGCCTGACCGGTTCGCCGTCCTGGTTGAGCAGCTCGACGTCGGGCATCGGGTCTCCTGGTTCGAGCATTCGGTGTCCCTCCTCGGGCGATCCTATCCGCTCGCCGAGCGCCCCCGGCGCCAGCAAGAAACCCGGATGCCCGCCCTCGGGCACCCGGGTTGCGGCGGCCGGTTGCCGCCGGCCTACTCGGCGGGCTCGCCGGCGCTCTTCTCCTGGATCGCCTTGAACACCAGGTAGCCGCCGAAGAAGATGAACACCAGCGGCCACCACTCCTCGAGCCACTCGAGCGAGTAGTCGAAGCGGGTGTGGGCGAGCAGGATCGCGCCGAGCGCCATCAGGGCGCCGCCGCCGAGGATCGAGCCCCGCAGGCCGGGCTGGAAGTCCGCGGGCAGCTCGATCGCGGCACCGCCCTCGAGGGCGGAGTTGTACAGCGCCGCGCGGCGCACCGCGTCGACGATGTTGTAGAGCCAGAAGAAGGCCAGGAAGATCGCGGCCAGCGGAATGAACGGGCCCATGTCGCTGAAGGAGAGCAGGGCGATCAGGCTGGCGACGGTCAGCACGTTGATGAAGCCGCGTTTGTAGTAGCCGATGTAGACCTGGCCGAGACCGGGCATCGCCGACAGCAGCCCGGCCAGGAACGGCGACTTGCGGCGCGGGTCGCCGAGCGCCGGCTGCGGGGCGGCCTGGGCTGCCGGTGCCGGTGCGGGCGGCACGGGCGGGGTGGGGACCTGGGGCTGTTCAGCGGGTTGGTTCATGGCGTCTCCTCGTCGGTCTGTTCGGAATCCGGCGGCGGTGGCTCGATCAGCTGGAGCGCGACGCCGGCTTGCGTCAACAGGGACGCAGCGCCGTCGCGCAAGGTTCCGAGCCGCTGCTCGGCCGCCGCCACCAGCCGGCCGGCGCCGGCGTAGGCACCGACCGCCCAGCCGCGCACCGCCGCCGCGGCCGGCGCGAGCCGCTGCTGCCGGACCGCGCGCACTCTCTCGCCGAGCCGCTGCTCGAGGACCGCCACCGGCGCCTCGACGCCGGCCACCGGATCGGTGCGCGCCAGCTCGAGGGCGCCGCGCGGCACCGCCTCGAGCGGCGAGCCCGGCGTCGCCACCACCAGCACCAGCACCAGGGTGGCCACGAAGGCGGCTTCCGAGGCGAAGCGCGGGCGCCGCACCCAACCCGGCCAGCTCGCCCGCCACCAGCGGCGCAGCCGGACGGCGAGCGGCAGGGTGGCGGCCAGCACCGCGTCGGCGAAGCCGTGCGGCGGCTCCAGCTCGGCCAGCGCCGGCAGATCGGCCGGCAGGGCGGCGAGCGCGCGCACCACCGCGCGGCAGTCCCCACAGCGCTCGAGGTGAGGCGCCAGCAGCTGGCCGTCGGCCGTGGACAGGGTGCCGTCCAGCCGCTCGCACGCCAGCAGCCTGGCCTGCCGGCAGGCGCCGGCCGCGGTGCGCGCCATCACCCCGGTCAGCAGCCCGGGCGGAGGCGGCTCGGCCGCGCGCGGCGCGAGGAGCGGCGCCACCAGCTCGCGGCAGCCGGCGCAGGCGGCGAGGTGCTCGTCGCACCGCCGCCGCTCGGCGGCGTCCAGGGCGCCGTCCAGCAGCGCCTCCAGGCGGTCTTCGAGCTGCCGACAGTCCACGGCGTCACGCTCCATACGACGGGTCCAGCTCGTACACCGCCTCGGCCAGCTCCACCCGCGCGCGGTGCGAGCGCGACTTGACGGTGCCGAGCGGCAGCGCCAGCAGCTCGGCGATCTCCTCGAGCTTGAGCTGCTGGATCTCCTTGAGCAGGATCATCTCGCGGCTGTTGTCGCCCAGCCGCGCTATTGCGCGGTACAGCAGGCTGCGGCGGGTGCCCGCAATCGACGCCTCCTCGGGGCTCGGCTCGGCGGTGGCCAGGTCGTAGCTCT
The DNA here is from genome assembly GCA_041574955.1 of Thermoanaerobaculia bacterium. GTDB lineage: Bacteria > Acidobacteriota > Thermoanaerobaculia > Multivoradales > JAHEKO01 > CALZJC01. The sequence goes on from JBFGNS010000104.1 coordinate 12,971, forward strand.
CCTCGACCGGCACCGCGACCGCCGGCGTCCGCACCTTGAGCCGGCGCAGGCGGTCGACACACGCGTTGCGCGCCAGCCGCAGCAGCCACGGCACGAACCGCTGCCCCTGCTGCACGCTGTGTAGGTTCTGGTACACCTTGATGAAGATCTCCTGCGCCGCGTCGCGCGCCTCTTCGCGGTCGCGCAGGTAGTGGAAGGCGACCGCGAACACCCGTCCCTGGTAGCGGCGCACGAGCGCCTCCCAGGCCAGGTCGTCGCCTCGCCGGCAGCGCTCGAGCAGGGTGTCGAGATCCAGCACGCGTCAGCCTCGATCGGCTCCGGCGCCGCCGCTCGAACCTCCGGCACCGCCCGCCGTCCACAGCCTGAGACGCATTCTGCCACCGGAAGGTTCGGTGGTCCCGCCGGCGGCAGCGGCGCTCCCGCTGTGCCCCGGCTAGCGGTAGAACTCGGCGTGCCGCCGCAGCCACCGGTCGAGCACCAGCAACGACCAGGTCTGCTCGTTGTTGGGGCGGAAGATCGGCGGCTTGCGGATGAGACCGTTGGCCGCGAGCCGGGCGAGTGCGCCGCGCAGCATGCCCGGGCGCCGCCGCACCCAGCTCCGGATCGCCAGGTTGAAGCCGCGCTTCGGGCGGTCGAGGTGCCCGGGCGGCAGGCGCGGCGCGACCAGCCGGCGGAGCACCAGCTTGCCGCGATCGGTGACCGGGTCGCGCTGCAGCGCGCCACCCAGGCCGAGCGCCCACTCCACCAGCCGGTGGTCCAGCAGCGGCGGGCGCACCTCGAGCGAGAACGCCATGCTGGCGCGGTCGACCTTGGGCAGCAGGTCGTCCGGCAGGTAGGTGTGCAGGTCGGACCACTGCAGCCGCTGGTGGAGCGGCAGCTCGGGGCGCCAGTGGCGGCGGAAGTGCCACAGCGGGTCGGCCTCGGCGTGCTCGGCGAGCAGCGGGCCGGTGAGCGCCCGCGCCTGGCGCGGCGTAAAGACGCCGAGAAACGACGCGTAGCGCTCGAGCCCGGCGGCACCGCGGCGCTGCGACGAGCGGCCGGTGGAGCTGAAGGTCGGGGTCAGCCGGGCCAGCAGCCGCCGCAGCCCGCTCGCCGGATCGCTCATCGCCGGGCCGTACCAGCGGTAGCCGCAGAAGATCTCGTCGCCGCCCTCGCCCGACAGCGCCACCTTGACGTGGCGGCTGGTGAAGCGCGACAGCAGCCACACCGACAGCGCCGCCGAGTCGCCGAACGGCTCTCCGAAGACCGACACCATGGTGTCGATGGCATCACCCAGGTCGGGCACCGCCGCCACCTCCTCGCGGTGCTCGGTGCCCAGGTGCCGCGCCACCCGCCGCGCCGCCGGCGCCTCGTCGCGCCGCGCCTCGGGCTGGCCGAGGGTGAAGGTGGAGGCCTTGCCGAGGTAGGAGGTGACGGTGGCCGAGTCGATGCCACCACTCAAGAAGACCCCCACCGGCACGTCGGAGAGCGAATGCTCGGGCACCACCCGCGCCAGCAGCTCGTCGAGCTGCTCGACCGCGGCCGCCATGTCGACGAGCTCGATCCGCGGCTCGGGCCGCCAGTAGCGCGAGGTGCGCAGCTCCCCGTCCCGCCAGGCGAGGGTCTCCGCCGCAGCCAGCTTGAAGATGCCGTGCCAGGCCGTCTTGGGGGTCGGCACGTAGCCGTAGGTCAGGTAGTCGGCGAGCGCGCCCAGATCGATCTCCGGCCGCCCGAGCTCGAGCAGCGGCGTGATCTCGGAGGCGAAGGCGAGGCCGCCGTCGAGCGGACGGTAGTAGAGCGGCTTGATGCCCAGCCGGTCGCGGGCGGCGAACAGCCGGCGACGCTGCTCGTCCCACAGGGCGTAGGCGAACATGCCGTGGAACGACTCGACCGCCGCGTCGCCGTGCTCGCGGTGGGCGTGGAGCACCACCTCGGTGTCGCTGTCGGAGACGAACGGCCCGGGCAGCGCGTCGCGCAGGGCGTGAAAGTTGTAGATCTCGCCGTTGTAGCTCAGCACCAGCTCGCCGAGCGCCATCGGCTGGTGACCGGCCGCCGACAGATCCAGGATCGACAGCCGGGTGTGACCGATGTGGGCGGCCGGCGAGCGCCACACCCCCGAGTCGTCGGGCCCGCGATGGCCCAGCATCGCCGTCATCCGCTCGATCACCGCCGGATCCTCCGGCGGCCGGCCGACGATGCCGACGATGCCGCACATGGGGGAATCGTATCGGGTTGGGCCTCGGGCTCGAGGTGGCCTGCGTGCTGGCCCGGCGGACCCTGCCCCCTCGCCTCTGACGCCGGCTTCCGGTGAGAGCAGCGGGAATCGGCCGCCGGCTCCGCGCATCACCGGCCGCCAGTCAGCACTCGTCGAAGCGAGAACAGCGCGGCAGCCATCCCCGGAGGGTGCGCCAGCCGGTTCGGGGCCCGGGGCGGAGCGACATCACCCTCGCC
>JBFGNS010000105.1:0-15226 GCA_041574955.1 Thermoanaerobaculia bacterium
CTGGTCGCCGGCGGGGCTCGAGCCGCCCGCGGCCGGCGACACCGCGCCGGCCGGCGAGCGCGCCGCTCTGACCGCCCTGGCGGCGATGCTGCTCAAGAGCCTCTACCTGGCGGGACACGCGGTGGACAAGCAGGCCTACCGCGCCCTGGCCGCGGAGAGCGAAGCCGCGCTCGGCGCGGTCTCGCCGCTGCCGGGCTGGGCGGCGGAGCTGATCGCCGCCATGCCGGCCGGCCGCTGGCGGCGGCGCCGCCGCGCCAACTACGACGCCGCCGCCGGCGAGCTGGCCGGCGTCGAGGGGCTGCGGCTGCTGGCCCCGGCGACGGCGGAGGGGGTGCCGTTCTCGCTCGTGCTGGTGCTCGATCGGCCGGCGCGCGCCGCCGCGCTCAGCGCCGCGCTGATCCGGCGCGACATCTACCCGGCGCGGCTGTGGGAGCTCGAGGAGACGGTGGTCGACGGCGTGCCGACCGCCCACCGCGAGCTGGCGCGGCGGACGCTGTCGCTGCACTGCGACCAGCGCTACGACGAGACCCACATGCGCCGGGTGGCGCGCACCGTGGCGGCGCTGACCGCGGCGCTGGAGCGGTCGTGACCGACGGCCCGGTCGCCGGGCGCTGGCTCGAGCCGACCGACGAGCGGTGGCGGCGCAGCCTCGAGCGGCTGCGCCACGACGTCTACCACCTGCCGGCGTGGGCCGAGCACGAGGCGGAGGCGAGCGGCGCTCGGCCGCTGGCGTTCTGCTTCGAGCGGGCGGACCGGCTGTTCTTCCTGCCGCTCCTGCTGCGTCCGATTCCGGGCTCCGAGCTGCCCGACGCGGCCTCGCCGTACGGCTATCCGGGGCCGCTGGCGAGCGCCGGGGCCGGTGCCGGCTTCCTGGGCGAAGCGATCGAGGCCCTGGTCGCCGCGCTCGACCGGCTCGAAGCCGTGTCGGCGATCGTGCGGCTCCACCCGCTGGCCGGCGTCGAACCGCGGCTGCTGGCCGGCCGCGGCGAGCTGGTGCGCCACGGCGAGACGGTGGCGATCGACCTCACCGCCGGCGAGGAGAAGATCTGGAGCGGCGTCCGGCCGAGCCACCGCCAACGCATCCGCCAGGCCCGCCGGGCCGGCCTGACGGCGCGCGCCGATCCGTCCTGGGACGGCTTCGAAGCGTTCCTGGCGATCTACGAGGCCACCATGCTGCGGGTCGGCGCCGACGCCGGCTACCGCTTCTCTCGCCGCTACTTCGAGGGCTTGCGACGGCGGTTGGGCGATCGGCTGCACCTCCACCTGGTGGAGTCCGGCGGCCAGGTGGCGGCGGCGGGTCTGTTCACCGAGGTCGACGGTACCGTCCAGTTCCACCTCTCCGGCACCCACGCCGAGTTCGTGCGGCTGGGTCCGAGCAAGCTGCTGATCGACGGCGTCTGGCGCTGGGCACGGCGGCGCGGCGCCGGGGTGCTCCACCTGGGCGGCGGCGTCGGCGCCGCCGCCGACTCGCTGTTCGAGTTCAAGGCGGGCTTCTCGCGCTGGCGCCTGCCGTTCCACACCTGGCGGCTGGTGGTGCGCGCCGCGGCCTACGAGCGGCTGGCTGGGGACGCCGGCGAGCCGCCGGACGCCGGCGGTGAGGGGTTCTTCCCCGCCTACCGGCGCGCCGCCGGCTGAGCGTACGGCTCGCCCGCCACGACGCGGGGTGCTAGCCTGCCTCGGTGGCCCGCGTCTACCTCTCGCCGCCGCACATGGGGCGCCAGGAGCTGGAACTGGTGCGCGAGGCGTTCGCCTCCAACTGGATCGCACCGCTGGGACCGCAGGTGGACGCCTTCGAGCGCGAGCTCGCGGCGGCGGTCGGGGTGCCGCACGCCGCGGCGCTCAGCTCCGGGACCGCCGCCCTCCACCTGGCACTCGAGCTGGTCGGCGTCGGGCCGGGCGACGAGGTGCTGTGCTCCGACCTCACCTTTGTCGCCGCCGCCAACGCCATCGCCTACCGCGGCGCCCGGCCGACGTTCATCGACGCCGAGCCCGGCAGCTGGAACCTCGACCCCGCCCTGCTGGCCGAGGAGCTGGCCGAGCGGCGCAAGCGGAACCGCCTGCCCAAGGCGCTGGTGGCCGTGGACCTGTACGGCCAGTCCGCCGACTGGCAGCCGATCCTGGCGTCGTGCGAGGAGCACGGCGTGGCGGTGGTCGAGGACGCCGCCGAGGCGCTCGGCGCCAGCTACCGGGGGCGGTCGGTGGGCGGTTTCGGCCGGGTCGGCGTCTTCTCGTTCAACGGCAACAAGATCATCACCACCTCGGGCGGCGGCATGCTGGTGTCGGCCGACCGGCGGCTGGTCGAGCGCGCCCGCTTCCTTGCCAGCCAGGCGCGCGACCCGGCGCCGCACTACGAGCACTCCCAAATCGGCTACAACTACCGGCTGTCGAACCTGCTGGCCGCCGTCGGCCGCGGCCAGCTGCGGCTGCTCGACGAGCGCGTGGCGGCGCGGCGCGCCGTCTTCGAGCGCTACCGGCGGCTGCTGGGCGAGCTGCCGGGGCTAGAGTTCATGCCCGAGGCCGGCTACGGCCGCGCCAGCCGCTGGCTGACCTGCCTCACCCTGGACGCGGAGCGTTTCGGCGCCGACCGCGAGCGGGTCCGGCTGGCGCTCGAGGCTGAGGACGTCGAGGCGCGACCGGTGTGGAAGCCGATGCATCTGCAGCCCGTCTGGCAACACTGTCCGATGGTGGGCGGCGCGGTCGGCGAGCGGCTGTTCGACGACGGCCTCTGCCTGCCCAGCGGCTCGGCGCTGACCGGCGACGACGTCGAGCGCATCGCCGGCATCGTCGCCGGCTGCCACCGCCCGGCGGGCGGGGGATGAGCCGCACCGGGTTCCGCTTCGCGCCACCGCCGGGGAACGTGCCGGCGGCAGCCGGCTGGCTGCTGCGCGCCGCCCTCGGGCCGGCACTGGAGCCACTCCCCGAGCCGGCGGACGAGGTCGGCGCTCTCGCCGGTCGGTGCGAGCTCGGCCCCCGGCTGGTGGCTCGCCACGGCGCGGCCGCCCTGACCGCGCTGCTCGGCGAAGCCGCCCGGCCGCTGCTGGCCGCCCACCGGCGGGCGGCGGCGCTCGGCATGGCCGCCGACCACGTGGCGCGGCGGCTGGCCGAGCGGGCGGCCGGCGACGGCCTGCCGCTCATCCTGCTCAAGGGCTACGCGCTGCGGCGTCTGTTGCCGGCCGCCGCCGACGGCCGGCCGTTCGTCGATCTCGACGTGTTGGTGCCCGAGGAGGCCGCGCCGGCGCTCGCCCGGCGGCTGGTGTCGGACGGCTGGCTGGCAGCGCCCGGACCAGCCAACGAGCAGCACCTGGCGCCGCTGGTGGCGCCCGAGGGGCTGCCGGTGGATCTGCACTTCCGGCTGCGCGGCATCACCTTCTCCGGCGAGTGGGCGACCGCCGAGCGGCTGCTGGCGGAGGACCTGTGCGCTGCCGACCCCGGCCTGTCCGGCGCCAGCCTGCCGCGGCCGCCGCTGCTGGCCGCGCATCTGCTGGTCCACGCCCTCGAGCAGCACGCCTGGAGGCCTGCCACCTACCCGCTGCTGTGGACGGCCGGCGACCTGGTCGACCTCGGTGCGCAGGACGGCTGGCGGGAGCTGCTGGCACCGGTCTGGCCGGCGGTCGAGACGACCGTTTCCGAGCGCGAGGCGGCCGCGATGTTCCGTCTCTGCCGCCACTTCGCGGCGCCCGGCGGCGAGGCGCTCGACGACGACGCCGAGCGGCTGCTCGGGCACATCGTGTGGGGCACTCTCGACGACCGCTACCGGCGCTCGCTCGAGCTGCGCCACACCGCCGGCCGGCTGCGCCAGGCCCGCGCCCGGGGGCGGCTGCTGCGGTATATTTCGCACAAGCTGATTCTCACCGACGGCGAGATCGCGGCCCGCTACGGGCAGCAGCCGTCGCGTTGGGGCTTGCTGGGCCGGAGGCTGCTCCGACCCTTCGAGTTGGGCGCGCGGCTGGCGCGCTCGCTGTACGCGCGGCGCCGGCAGCGCGCGCAATCCGCCTCCGAGCCACGATGACGACCGACCCCACCCACACCTCCACGGGCGGCATGGGCGGGGACCCGCTGGCTCCTCGGTCGCCGTTCTGGGTGCGCCATCTGCGGCGCGAGGTCCAGTACCTGCTAGACCTCTGCGTGCTGATGGCCGCCTTCGCGCTCGCCTACCTGCTGCGCTTCGACTTCACCATCCCCGAGGAGTACCTGGAGCGCGGGCTGGCCCAGCTGCCGATCGTGGTGCTGCTGCAGTTCGTCGTCATCCTGCTGAGCGGCATCTACAGCTTCGTCTGGCGTTACATTGGCATGGCGGAGGTGCAGCCGTTCCTGCGCGCTGCGCTGATCTCGGGAGCGCCGCTGGTGGCGCTCAGGTTCGGGCTGCCGGAGCGGTTCGAGCTATGGCGCGTGCCACTGTCGGTCATCCTGCTCGACACGCTGCTGGCCTTTGGTGGTCTGCTGGCGCTCAGGGTGGTGCGGCGCGCGCTGTACGAGCGCTTCGAGCGCGCCAGGCGGGAGGGCGCCAACCGCGGCTCCCGCACGCGCCGCGTGCTGCTGGCCGGCGCCGGCCGCGCCGGGGTGATGGCGGTGCGCGAGATCCGGAACCGCGGCGACAGCGACCTCGAGCTGGTGGGCTTCGTGGACGACGACCCCGCCAAGCTAGGCTCGGTGATCCACGGCCTGCGCGTGCTCGGCTCGGCCGACGACCTGCCCCGGCTGGCCGTCGAGCGGCGGGTCAACGAGGTGGTCATCACCATCGCCGAGGCGAACGCCGCCCGGCTGCGGCGCATCGTCGAGATCTGCGAGCGAGCGCGGCTCAGGGTGCGGATCATCCCCGGTCTGTACGAGATCCTGCAGGGCAAGGTGTCGATCACGCGCTTCCGCGACGTCCAGATCGAGGACCTGCTGGGGCGCGAGACGGTGCGCCTCGATGAAGAAGAGCTGCGCCGGTTCCTGACCGGCAAGTCGCTGCTGGTGACCGGCGCCGGCGGCTCGATCGGCTCAGAGCTGTGCCGCCAGGCGGCGCGTTTCACCCCGCTCGAGATCCTGCTGGTGGACCGCGCCGAAGGCGCGCTGTTCGATATCGACCGCCAGCTGCGCCAGCTCTGGCCGCATCTGAAGCTGCGGCCGCTGGTGGCCGACGCCGGCGACGGCGAGCGCATGCGCTGCATCCTGGCCGACCACCGGCCGCACGTGGTGCTGCACGCCGCCGCCCACAAGCACGTGCCGATGATGGAGGCCCACCCGTCGGAGGCTGTGAAGAACAACGTGCTGGCGACGCGGCTGCTGGCGCGGCTCGCCGGCGAGGCCGGCTGCGAGGCGTTCGTCCTGATCTCGACCGACAAGGCGGTCGAGCCCGCCTCGGTGATGGGCGCCACCAAGCGGGTCGCCGAGCTGGTGGTGCAGGCGGTCGACCAGCAGTTTCCCGCCACCCGCTTCCTGGCGGTGCGGTTCGGCAACGTCCTGGGCTCGGCCGGCTCGGTGGTGCCGATCTTCCGCGAGCAGATCGCCCAGGGGGGGCCGGTGACCGTCACCCACCCCGAGGCCCGGCGCTACTTCATGACCATCGCCGAGGCGGCCCAGCTGGTTCTCGAGGCCGGCGCCATCGGTCGGGGCGGCGAGATCATGATCCTCGACATGGGTGAGCCGGTGAAGATCGTCGACCTGGCGCGCGACATGATCAGCCTTTCGGGCCTGCGTCCGTTCGAGGACATTCCGATCGTCTTCACCGGCCTCAGGCCGGGCGAGAAGCTGAGCGAGGAGATCGAGTCGAGCGGCGAGAGCATCGACCGCACGCTCCATCCGAAGATCTTCGTCGGCCGGCTGACCGCGCTCCCCCCAGCCGAGGTCGATCAGGCGGTCGACGAGTTGGCGGCGGCGGCGGCCGGCGGCGACGACGCCAGAGCGCGACGGCTGCTCGACGAGCTACTGCCGGAGGCGCGACTGTCGCGGCCAGAGGGCGGGCAGCAGGCGGTCTCCGGCACCGGCGAGGAGCTGCTGCATTGAGCGGAGCCCCGCCGCTCGAGCGGGCGCGGGTGCTGGTGACCGGTGGTGCCGGCTTCATCGGCTCCCACCTGGTCGACGCGCTGGTGGCCGAAGAAGCCGAGGTGCGGGTGCTCGACAATCTGGCCACCGGCAGCAGCGACAACCTGGGGGCCAGCGCCGACGCGATCGAGCTCGTCGAGGGGGACCTGCGCCGCGCCGAAGACTGCCGCCGGGCGTGCAGCGGCGTGCGCTACGTCTTCCACCTGGCGGCGCTGGGATCGGTGCCGCGCTCGCTCGAGCAGCCGGCGACCAGCCTCGAGGTCAACGCGCAGGGTACCGCCAACCTGTTCGCGGCGGCGCGCGCCGCGGGTGTCGAGCGCCTGGTCTACGCCTCCTCGTCGTCGGTCTACGGCGACAGCCCGTCGCTGCCCAGGCGCGAGGGCGAGGAGGGCCGGCCGCTGTCGCCGTACGCGCTGTCGAAGCAAATCGGCGAACAGGTCGCGGCGACCTTCCACCGCTGCTACGGCTTGGCGTCGCTCGGGCTGCGCTACTTCAACGTCTACGGGCCCCGCCAGCACCCCGACGGGCCGTACGCCGCGGTCATCCCGCGGTTCTTCAAGGCGCGCCTCGCGGGCTCGGCTCCGACGGTCTACGGCGACGGCGAGCAGAGCCGCGACTTCACCTACGTCGCCGATGCGGTGACAGCCACCCTGCTGGCCGCCGGGGCGGCCGAGGCCGACGGCCTGGCGTGCAACGTCGCCAGCGGCCGGCGCACCACCATCAACGAGCTCGACCGGCTGGTGGCCGATATCACCGGCCACGACGCGCCGCCCGACCACGCGCCGCAGCGGCCGGGCGACGTACGTCATTCTCACGCCGACCTGTCGCTCGCCACCCGGCTGCTCGGTTACGCTCCGGCGGTCGAGCTGAGCGAGGGGCTGGCCGCCACGCTGCGTTACTATCGCCGCCACTTCGCCCCGGCCACCGTCGAGCCAAGCCGCTTTCGACAAAGCCCATCTTGACCATTACGGACCCGAGATCGACCGCCGTCGTCACCGGCGGCGCCGGCTTCATCGGCTCCCATCTGGTGGAGGCGCTGGTGACGGCCGGCCACCGGGTGCTGGTGCTGGACGATCTGTCGTCCGGCCGGCGGGAGAACCTGCCGGCGGAGGCCGAGCTGCTCGAGGCGGACATCCGATCGCCGGCGGCCGCTGAGCTGGTCGAGTCGTCCGGTGCCGCCGTGCTGTTCCACCTGGCGGCCCAGATGGACGTCAGGCGCTCGACTGAGGACCCGGCGTTCGACGCCGAGGTCAACATCCTGGGAACGCTCAACCTGCTCGGCGCGGCGGTGCGGGGCGGCGTGCGCCAGGTCGTGTTCGCCTCGACCGGCGGCGCGATCTACGGCGAGCAGGAGACTTTCCCGGCGGCCGAGGACCACCCCACGCGGCCGCTGTCGCCGTACGGGGTCTCCAAGCTGGCCGGCGAGCGCTACCTCTACTACTTCCACAACCAGCACGCACTCGACGTCGTCTGCCTGCGCTACGCCAACGTCTACGGCGAGCGCCAGAACCCGCACGGCGAGGCCGGCGTGGTGGCGATCTTCACCAGCCGCCTGCTGGGCGGCGAGACCCCGACGATCCACGGCGACGGGTTGCAGACGCGGGATTACATCCACGTCTCCGACGTGGTGGCGGCCAACCTGGCGTGCCTCGGCCAGCCCGGATTCCACCTCGCCAACGTCGGCACCGGCATCGAGACCACCGTCGTCGAGCTTTACGACAGGTTGCGGCGGAGCGTCGGCAGCGACCTCGCGGCCCACCACGGGCCGGCCAAGCCGGGCGAGCAGCGCCGCTCGGTGATCGACTCCACCAGGCTGCGCCGCTGGCTGGGGTTGAGCGAGCCGCTGGGGCTGGCGGACGGCCTCGGACGCACCGTCGAGTGGTTCCGCTCGTCGGTCGGCGATCGGCCGGGGCGATGACGCCGGTACCGCTCCCGACCGCCGAGCCCGGATCGAGACGCGGCCGCAATCAGGTCCTGGAGGCCGCCTGCCTGACGGGCGCCGGCGCGCTGTTGCTGTGGCGACTGCCGATGCTCAACTCGGCCCGCTTCGGACCCGACGAGATCGAACATCTGCACGCCGCCTGGAGCCACTCCCAGGGGCTGCTGATCTACCGCGACTTCTTCGAGGTGCACACGCCCTGGTTCTACCTGCTGCTGGCGCAGCCGCTCCGCTGGCTGGAGGTGGCGGCCGACCCCCAGCAGGCAGAGGCGTACCTGTTCCTGGGCCGCTGGCTGGCCTGGCTGCTGGCACTGGCGGCCCTCGTGGCGACCTGGGCGACGGCGCGCCTGTGGCGTGGGCGGGCGGTGGCGGCGGTGGCGGTGCTGCTGCTTTCCGCCTGCGTGATGTTCCTGCACAAGACCCTCGAGATCCGGCCCGACGGGCTGGGCCTGGTGCTGTGGCTGCTGGCGCTGCTGGCGGCGCTCGCCGGCTACCGCGCGCCACCGCGCGGCGCGAGGGGGTACCTGTTGCTCGCCGCCAGCGGCGCCGCGCTCGGCGGCGCCGTGATGTGCACCCAGAAGCTGCTGTTCGGGCTTCCCGGCATAGCGGCCGCCAGCCTCGTCTTCCTGCTCGATCCCGCTTCGCCGGGCAGCGCGGCCCGGCGGTTGCGAGCGTGTGCCGCGCAGCTCGCCGGGCTGGCCGCGGCCTGGGGAGCCACCGCTGTCTACTTCGCGTGGCGCGGCGGCCTCGGCGAGCTCCTCCACTCCTGCTTCGTGCTCACCGCGCAGTGGCCGGTCCGGTTCTCGCCGCTGCGCTACGGCAGCCGGCTGGCGGCTTCCAACCCGGAGCTGGTGGCCCTGGCGCTGGTCGGCACTGTCTGGGCCGTGGCGGGCGTGAGGCGTCCCGAGATGCGACGGCGGGGTGACGCCCTGCTGCTGCTCAGCCTGCTGTCGCTGGCCGCCGGCCTGGTGGTGGTGCCGGTCCCGTACCCGCAGTACTACCTGCATCTGCTGCCGCTGCTGGCACTGTTCGCGGCCGCCGCGTTCTTCGACCTCCTCGAGCGAGCCGCACGGCTCGCGGAGCGGAGCGGCCTCCGGCTGTGGTGGGGACTGGCGCTGGCGGCCGCCGCCCTGGCGACCGCTCTGCTGCTGGTTCGCCCGCGGCCGGTCGACAAGCTGATTGCCGCGCTCGCCGCCGGTCGGCACGTCGGGCTGATCGTCCTCTTCGCCGCTCTCGTCACGGCAGGCATCCTGCTGTTCAGGCACCCGCGGGGTCGCGACCCGGCGACCGCCCTGCTCGCCCTGTCCCTGGCGCTCTACCCGGCCAGCCTGATGCGCCACGTGCTGGAGTCGGACAACCGCCAGCAGCTGGCCGACATGAGGTACGTGCTCGAGACGACCGCGGCCAGCGACACGGTGCTCGACGGCTGGCCCGGCCTGGCGCCGTTCCGCCGGCCGGCCTTCTTCCACCACCTGCCGCACCTCGAGATCCGGGAGCTGCTGGGTACGGAGCGGCGCGAGCGGTATGCGGACGAGCTGGAGAGTGGCGCGGTGGCGCCGGAGCTGGTGCTGCTCGACAAGGACGTGCGGGCTTTCTCTCCCCGCATCGCGCGCTTTGTCGAGCAGCACTACGAGCCGCAGCCGGTGGCCGAGCTCTGGCGGCGCAAGAGGACTCTGCGGTGACGGCGAGCGGCCGGCGAACGGCGACCGGCCGCCGTCTGCGGTGGCTGGCCGTCCTGGCCCTGCAGGCGGTGCTGGCGCTGGCGCTGGCCGAGCTCGCCCTGCGGCTGTTCCGGCCGGCGCCGCGCGGCTACTCGCCGCTCTACCGCTTTGACGCCGAGCTCGGCTACACGGTGGCCGAGGACCTCGACCTGGACTACCAGGGCAGCGACTACCAGGTCCACATCTCCACCGACGAGCTGGGAGCACGGCGTCATCCGCCGGCGGCCGGCCGGCCCACCGGCGCCCCTCTGACCGTCATGGTGCTGGGTGACTCGTACACCTTCGGCATCGGCGTCGACGACGACCAGACCTGGCCGTACCACCTGGAGCAGCTCCTCGCCGACGCCCTGCCGGGCACGACCGCCCGGGTGGTCAACCTCGGCGTCCCGGGTTACGGCCTGACCCAGATGCGCCTGCTGGCCGAGCGTCACTTCGAGGCGTTGAACCCGCGGCTGCTCGTGGTGATGATGTGCTCGAACGATCCGGGCGACGATCTCGGGTTCAGCCTCGGCGCCGACCACAGCCGGGGGCTGCACGTCGATCCCCACCGGCTGGACGGCAATCCGACCGAGCTGCGGCGCTACCTCGACATAGCGCTCAAGAGGTTCGATCTGCTCCGGCCGCTCTGGCTTCCGGCCTGGAGGATCCCTCTGCGCGAGCGCGAGTGGCGGCAGTTCGCGCCGCGGTATGCCGACATCGCGCGCCGCGAGTTCGGTCTGCTCGCGCGCCTGGCGGACGCCCGGCCCGTGCTCGGCTCGCTGATCAACTACGAGCAGCTCGAGGAGCGGAGCGCCGCGCCGGACTCGCTCGCGCCCGGCACGCTGGCGCACCTCCAGCGCCGGCTGCTGCTCGACTACGTGCGCGTGGCGGGCGAGCACAGCCGCTACGTGTCGCTGGCCGATACCGGCATCTTCGATGCCGACGGCCGGCCGCGGCGTGAGCTGTGGAACCAGCACTCGGGCCACCACCTCAGCCCGCTCGGCAACCGGACGGTCGCCGCCGCCCTGCTGCCCGCGGTGCTCGACGAGCTCGGCCCGCCGAGTGCGCCGGCGAGCTGACCGGCCCCGCCCCCTGAGCCGGCGGCCGCGCGGTCGCCGAGCGCTCTAGCCCGGCTGGCGCGACTCGCCCTCGGGGTCACCCTCACCGCCAAGGTACCCGTGGCGCTCCAGGCCGGGGCGCATGATCTCGGTCAGACGGGCCATCACCTCGCCGCCCAGGGCCTGGCGGGACTTCCAGTTGCGGTCCTCGAACGCCACCGCCCCGGAGACCAGGAGCGGCCGCGGGTCGACACCCAGGAAGGCCGCCAGCCGGGTCAACTCCTCGTCGGGGTGCGAGCACAGCCGCTCGTAGGTCAGCTCGTGGAGCCTCCCGTCACGGCGCAGGCCAGCGGACTCGGAGACGCGCTCGACCTCGGCCACCGACTCTCGCCAGTAGTCCGCCACCCGCTCCAGGATCGTGTCGAGCGCCGGGTTCTGATGCGCTGCGCCGGCCGCCACCCGCCGGGCGTAGGACAGCGCCACCGCCCTCCCGTCCCGCACCAGGTGGACGAAACGGGCGTCGGGAAACAGCTCCAGCACGTACGGCACCATGAACTGGATCATCGAGCTCTTGCCCACCAGCACCGGCCGGCCGAGCACCGCCTGGTACGCCCCGAAACGAGCGCGCAGCCGCCGCGCATCGGGCTGGCCGCGGCGCTCCAGGGACAGCTTGGTGAACCGCCTTGGCTCCTCCCAGAAGCGCGGCACCTCGGAGCGGTAACGATGCCAGGGGTAGGCGCGCGGGTGCCAAAGGCGGTTGAGCTCGCCGGGGTAGACCGCCAGCTCGGGGTGCCCGGAGAGCGCGCGCCTGAGGGCCGTCGAGCCGCTGCGACCGGTACCGATGACGAAGTGCGGCCGCGCCAACCGGCGCGCCGACCAGCCCGGCGCGACCCTCGCCGTCAGGCCGGCCAGCCGGCCTAAGGCGCTCTCTCGCCACAGCCTCGCGGGCCACCGCCCGGCGCCGTCTCCCACTCTCGCGGTCACCGTCGAGCCCAGCAGGTGAACAGGTCGCCGAAGGACACAGGCACGGCGATGCCACCCAGCGGGGTGCGCGACAGCAGCATCGACGCCGGGCGCCCCAGCCTGGGCGCGAGAGCCTCGAGGCGGCTGGCCAGATAGCGCAGCCGCAGGTAGCGGCCCTGGCCGCGAGTGCGCACCGGAGTGAGGCCGGCTGCTTCGAGCATGGCAGGCAGGGTGCGCCGATCGAAATAGTAGAGATGCATCTCCATCAGCCAGGGCCAGCGGCTGCCCAGCAACCTGGCGGTGACGCTGCCGACGTCCATGGTGTGAACGACGATCCAACCTCCCGGGCGCAGCAGCTCGCGACAGCAGCGCAGTGTGTCCAGGGGGTCAGCGAGGTGCTCGATGACGTCCCAGAGCGTGATGACGTCGAAACTCGCGCTGGGGTAGCGACCGCGCTCGAGGACACCCTGATCGACGGGCAGCCCCCGCTGCCGCGCGAGGTCCACCGCCCACGCGGAGGGATCGATGCCGCGCGCGTCCCAGCCGGCGGCAGCCGCGGCCTCGACGAAGACACCGATGTGACAACCCACGTCGAGCAGACGGCGCCCAGCGGCCGGCCCGGTGAGCTTCTCGATGGCTGCGAGATGACGACGAAAGGTCAGTTTCCTGGCGTCCCGCTCGCGGTCGTAGAGAGGATCCTCCACCTCCTCGTAGCGAGCCTCGATCTCCCCGGCAGGCAGGCGTTCGCGGGCGTACACGAGCCCGCAGTCGCGGCAGCGGACGATCTCCCCGTGGACACCGAAGCCGCTGTGCGTGCATCGGAACGCATGCCAGGACTCGCCGGCCTCGGCGGTGGCCGCGCTGGCCGCGAACCGCAGCTCCCACCGCCCCGATCCGCACAGGTTGCAGGCCTCGACGACCTCGCCGGCCGCCACCTCCGCGTCAGGCCCCGCGTCAGGCAGCATCGGATTCGCCGCCGGCAGCCGGCCCCTCGGCGGCTGGGCGTACGCGGCGCCGACGCAACCGACGCCAACCGAGCCGTAGAAGTGTCAGAACGGCCTTGCCTATCTCCTCGCGAGAGATCTTCGAGGCGCCGTGCTTGCGGTCCTCGAAGACGATCGGCACCTCGGTGATGCGGAAGCCGGCGTTCTGCACCAGGAAGAGAAGCTCCACCAGAAACGAATAGCCGCTGCTCCGGATCTCGGCGAGCGGCAGCGCGGCGAGCACCACCCGCCGGTAGCATCGAAAGCCCGCGGTCGCATCCCGCGCCACCAGACCGGCGATCCAGTGTGCGCCGAGGTTGGCCACGTTGGACACGAACCGTCGGACGAGCGGCGAATCGGGGTTGTCACCGCCGGCCACATAGCGCGAGCCGATGACGAGGTCGCTGTCGCGGCCCGCCGCACGCAAGATCGCGGGCAGGTGCCTCGGATGGTGGGAGAAATCGGCATCCATGGTCACCACTAGCTCGGCACCGAGGTCGAGGCCGCATCGGAATCCGGCGAGATAGGCGGTGCCGAGCCCCAGCTTGCCCGGGCGATGGATGGCGCGCACCCGACCCGGGTGCTCGACGGCCAGCCGGTCGGCTACCTGGCCGGTACCGTCCGGCGAGGCATCGTCCACCACAACCACGCCCAGCTCCGGGTCCACCGCCAGCAGGAGAGGAACCAGGCGGGCGAGGTTCCGCCGCTCGTTGTAGGTTGGAACGACCACCAGGATGCGAGAAGCTGCAGGCTGCGCTCCGTCCGCGGAGCCGCCTCCGGGATCGGGCACTTGCGGCGCTGTCACCCGCCTGCCTCGGCGCGCCGTGGAGCCGCCGAGGCGCTCGCCCCGTGTGCCCACAGGCTGCCGCCAGCCAGCCCGATCGCGCCGTAGGTCGCGTACAACCAGACCATGCCGTGCAACGGCAGTCGGTATCGATCATCACCGAAGACCACCCCGACGATCAGGAAATGGTAGACGAGGAGGAGCGCGAAGAACAGATGCAACAGGCGGCGCTGCGGGTGTGTTCGCCAGGCGCTGATCAGCCCGAGCAACAGCAACGGCACAAAGGCGACTGCCGTGGCCAGGCGCAGGGCGAGATTCGCCATCGGGTAGACGTACCGACCCTCCTCGAGGCTCTCGAGCACCCCGGTGTCGACGATGCCCAGCTCCCACAACAGATCGACAGCCAGAGAGACTCGGGTCATGAAGAGCAGCGATTCCCTGACCGTACGCAGCGAGTACTCCAGCGGATGGCGCCACATGTTCTCGTAGGCAATTACAGCCATGACTCGATCGGCTTCGCGCTCGGAAAGGCCCAACTCACGGCGTAGCCTCATGAAGGCTACCTGTCCTTCGTGCGGCTTCTCCTCGTGCGGGGCCTGGGCCACCCTCTCCGCCACCGTCCGTGGCGAAGCAGCAACGACGTCGCGCGCTCGAGCCAACCGGGGGTCCTGCCGCCACTGCTCCGGCGTCGAGGGCTCGGTCAGGTGAGCCGTTTCCCACAGCAACGTCCGGCCCTTGTGGGTTGCCAGATCCCAGTATCCGGCTTCGACGCGGTTTCTGACCCGCCAGGCTCCCACCAGCAGCCCCATTGTGGCGAGGACGAGGGCTACCAAGACGATGCGTCGTCGTCTCGGGGCGCGGACGATGAGCAGCAGACCGGTCACGATCAGGAGCTGATACTCGGCGACCGGCCGGATGAGTGTACACAGCGCCAGCAGGCCTGCCCAGACCACTACCCGCCGGGGAGTCGGCTTGTGCAGGGTCCAGGCTCCAGCGAGGAAGAACAGAAAGTAGCACAGCGAGTACAGGGTGTCCGTCAGCAGGCTGATCGAGGCGTAGGACAACCACGGGTCGAGCGCTGCCAAGAGACCCGCCACCAGGCCGACCCGCGGCGAGAACAACCGCCACCCCATCGCGGCGACCAGCACTCCGAGCAGCGAGGCGAGCACCACCTGCGAGACGGCCAGGGCGGCGTGAGCTGTCGGGTTGATGCCGAACAGAAAGTAAAACAGAGCCGTGTAGATCAAGTACCCGGGAGTCCGCAAGGTGTGCGGTCGCAGCTCGCCCGTGATGACGTCCTCCTCCAGCAGAGCGCCGTGTCTCACCAGGTTCTCCGCAACGCCGAGATACTGATACGAGTCGGACGAGATCACCGGTCCGGTAACGGCGAGCATGAGCAGCCGGGTGACTAGAGAAACCGAGAAGATCCCCACCAGCGCCCACCGCCTGGACCGCCGGCCCCCATCGACGGCGCGGGCCGCCGGCCGCTGCCCGCGCTCGCCCGCTTTCACCCCCGCCGCTGGCGACGTCTCCCCGCCAGCAAACGGCTCTCGGAAGTTCTCTCTCGCCGCCCTGGCGCCGGCAGGAAACGCCCGGCTGCGCAAGCCGTGCCAGACCTCTGGCAACGGTCCGCGCGGATCTCTGCGCAGGCATCCAAGTCGGCTCATGTCGTCGGGTCTCGGGTGGACCGCAGCGCGCGAGCCTATCAAGACAAGGCGACGGCTTCGGGGCCTTTCAGCACCGACGGAGAGGCCCCGCCGCCCGGTCCGCCA
>JBFGNS010000106.1:0-14979 GCA_041574955.1 Thermoanaerobaculia bacterium
CGAGCCGCCCGCCGACGCCGAGGAGGCCTGGTGGCGGGAGCGGATCGACATCCAGCTCCAGCGCAGCGTGGTCGAGTACTGGCGAGTCCGGCTGGATGACATGGAGCGCTGGCTGGACCAGGCCGTGACCGGGTTTGAGCAACACGCCACCCCGCTGCAGCGCACCACCTACTTCCAGATGCGAGCCGCGCTGCATCACCGGCGTGAGCGCTATCGGGTGACGCCGGAGGCGATGAGCTACAGCCGGCAGGCGTACGCCGTGGTCGAGCACCTCGGCGACGAGGCGGTAGTGGCCAACGCGCTGTTCGAGCGCGGTTTCGGCCACCTGTTCAACGACGACCTGGAGCAGGCTCAGGACGATCTCGAGACAGCCCTCGAGATGGCGCGCCGGATCGGCGATCTCACCATCCACAGCCGGTGCATCAGCTACCTCGCCATGGCCCAGCGCCGGCTCGGCGCGGTCGAGGAGGTGCGGGCGCGCGCCATCGAGGCCATCGCCATCGCAAAGGAGAGCGGCATGAACGACTATCTGGCGACCGCCAACGGGCACCTCGGCTGGGTGACCTGGCGAGAGGGCAATACGGACACCAGCCGGCGCTACTGCCAGAAGGCGCTCGACATCTGGCGTCCGATGGGCGGCGTCCATCCGTTCGAGTGGGTGGGCACCCTGCCGCTGTTCGCCCTGGAGCTGGGCGCGGGAGAGCTCGAGGGTGCCGCGGCTCTGGCCCGTCGCACCCTCTCGCCTCGGCAGCAGCGCCTGCCCGACAGGCTGGAGGAGGCGCTGGCCGGCACCCTCGCAAGCTGGCGGAAGCAGCTGCCCGACGACGCCCGCCGGCACGGTCGGCGTGCGGTCGAGCTGGCGCGCGCCGGCGGCTTCCTATAGCGCTTCGTGGGGCGGCCCCGCTCGGCGGCGCCGCGGTCTCGTTCACGAATCGCCGCCGATCAGCTTGCGGTACAGGAACTCCCGCGCGATGAGCTGGAGCAGGCCGCTGGCCGATTCCAGGCCCAGCGCTTGGGCGTAGGCGTCGAGGTCGGGCGGCTCGCCGCCGCCCCGGCTGGAGAAATGCCACTCCACCAGCGCCCGCCGCCCGAGGCCGGTGTCGGCCACGGCCGGGTTGAGGTAGCCGGCAGCGGCCAGCCGGCGCGCCTTGTCGGCGGCTCGCTCGCGGCCTCCGTCGAGGCGCCCCGAGAGCACCAGATGATCCTCCAGCTGCTCGTGGATGCGCGCCTGGTGGGTGGTCCGCACCCATCTCACGCGCGCCTCGCGCCGCATCATCTCGACGAACTCGGCGACCTCCAGACCGCGCTGCGCAAGCCACTGCTGCAGCTGTTCGGGGCGATGCAGCTGCTGCTCGAGTCGGAACTGACGGGCCGTGCGCTCGACCTGATCCCCCGACGCGTCGATGCCGTGCCAGTTGGCCGCTTCCAGGGCCAGCGCCCGGGCGCACGCACCGTCGAGGATCGCCAGGAACTCGGCCTGGCCGCGCAGGCGCAGCTCGTCGAGCAGCAGCTCGAGCGACTCCTCGGGGCGCTCGAGACCGTAGCGCCGCCGGCCCTCGTTGCGGCACATCTGATCGAAGGCCTCGGTGTAGTTGAACCGGTAGCGCACCTTCATCGGCCGCGGGTGCCGCCGCCGGTGGGCCTTCATCGCCCGCAGCATGTTCACGGCGTCGGCGTGCTTCTGCAGTACGCGGCCGTGCGGCAGCCACGACCGCAGCGCCGCAAGCTCCGCTTCCGGCAGCCCCCGCTCGGCCCCCAGCTGGAGCAGGGTGGCGTAGTCGCGGTCGCCGTAGTGAAGCCGCTTCGCCAGGTCGACGAGCGCCCGGGCCGTCGCGGCCGACAGGAGCCCCGCCTCGTCCCGCGCCCGTCGCAAGGTGGCTCGGACGTCGACCATCGCCTCGGACAGTGCGCGATAGCCGGTCTCCTCGGGGCCGTGGTGGACGGCCACCTCGTCGTCGTCGGTCAGCTCGCCGTTGCGAAACGCCTCGTAGACCTCACCGACTCCGCGCATTCCGAATAGCTCCAGCTCGGCCGCCCTCAGCGCCCCCATGCTGGCCGCCCCGAAGACGTGCACGCCCTGCTTCATCGCCCACAGGATCTCCTTGTGCCACACCGACGGCATGCGCTCGAAGTAGCCGTCGATGATGCCGATCCCCCACGGCCGTCCACACGCCACCCGGTAGACGTCGCCCTGCGCCACCGGCGGCAGGAACTCGGCGTCGAGCAGCCGGCGGCCGTCGGCGGCCGACAGCGTCGGGCCGGCAAACACGACGCAGCTCATCGTGGCCGCCGGGCGGCTGCAGCGAGGGCGCGGGGGCCCGGTACGTAGCCGGGAAACTCGCAGCTCGTCTCGAGCCCGGGCACGACCACGCGCACAACCGGCACCCCGATCGCCGGATGGCTGAGGTCCACTGCCACCACCTGTTCGACGCCTACTGCCTGGAGCCGCTGGAGCTCGAAGGCGAGGTCCTCTTCGAACCGCTCGTGCAGCCGGCTCGGGAACTCGCTCAATCGGCGGCGACCAGCCATCCCGCGGCGGATGCGGCGCCGGCAACGCTCCACCTCGTCCGCCGCCAGGATCGCCTCGTACTCGACGTGGTCCTGGTCGTCGCGAGCGCCCGAGATGTAGGTGACCCGGCTCTGCGCGGCTTCGGTGAGAGCCCGCAGCAGGGCGATCTCGGCCACCGGATGGGCGCCCTTGCCCGAGTTGGCGTACATGCTTCGCGACGGGCTGGGCCGGCGATCCACGATGTGGCAAACGCAGGTCGCGATGGCCACGTCGGAGGTGGCGTCCCACACCGCCACCTCCAGGCCACCCTCCGCGAAGCGCTCGAGGAGCAGTCGGCAAGCCGCATCCTCGACCGCTGCGAGATCGAGGCTGGTGGCGATCTGCCGGGTGCCGCCCGCCGCCTGCCACAGTGAGGTCGCGTCGCGCTCGATGACCTCGCACAGCGCGTGACTCAGCGCCTCGGTCGGGTGGTTGCCCGAAGCCAGGCCGTTCGAGCTCAGCACGAAGGCGCCGCTACCGCTCGGCAGCGGCAGGGTGAAGTCGGTGTGCACCGTCTCGTAAGGCACCCAGGTTGGCTCGTCGGCGAGCAGGTCGTGGCCCTCGATCCACAGCAGGCGCAGGTCTTCATGGAAGGCGCTGACCGACAGCTTCGGCAACCGCCAGACATCGACGCAGCGCTCGGCCGCGCTCAGCTCCGCGTAGCTGGCGAGCCGCAACGGTGCGGCGATCCGCTCCGCGTGCCACAGCTCGATGGCCTCCATGACGGCCGAAGCCTGGGCCGCCGCGCGGGTCAGACCCTTGCCCTGAGACAGCGCCAGCGAGCGAGAGTTGGGGCGGTAGGCTGCCACCACCGGGATGCCGACTGTGTCCAGCCCGGTGAGGTCCGCCAGGCGCGTGATGCCCATGACCCGCCGCAGGGGCAGCACGCGCTCCAGGGTGGCCTCCGGCGGCACCAGACGGTGGGTGCCGGCGAGATACCCCTTGCGCGCGGCGCCATCGGCTGGTGCTGGACCTCCTCCCGACGCGCCGGATCGTCGGAGCCGCGCGTGGCGCTTCGGAGCCGGGTGTGGTCGCGATCCCACGGGACGGCCGGGCGGGCAGCGACGGATCGGTACCGAGGCCGCCGGGTGGCGCCGAGCTTACTTCTTGGACACCAACGGGTGGTTGACGCTCTGCAGGTTGAGCACGTAGCACGCCAGAGAGGCCTCGGGGCCCGTGTCGACGATCACTCCGAGCACTTCCCCGCCCGCTACCTTGCGCGCGAGCATCTCGGCATCCGGACTCCCCGGCTGCACCTGGTTGTCGGCCGCCTGCCACTGCTCCTGGCTCAGGTGGTAGTAGTAGCCGTCGTCACCCTTGATGTAGATGTCCTGCTTGAAGGTCGGGTCGTCGGACATGGCGCTCTCCTCTTCGTACTGGGGGCAGGACAGCCACGCGCGCGGCCCTGCGCTGCCCGTTGGTCCTCGCTGATCTTCGAAACTGACGTGAATCCTCTCATGACGCAATGACTTTGTAAAGATCCTGTCGGGAATGCTAGGCTGTAGCGGAAGCCCCCCATCCAGCAACGGCGCGGGCTGTGCCGTGCGCAGCCCTCCCGGGGAAGGAGTCGAGCGTGGACGACACGACACCGCTAGCCGGCAGCGAGCTGCCGGGCTTCGCCGACCGACCCAGTGTGGGCCGGCCGGCCGAGGACGAGCCGATCGACGTCACCCTTCACCTCCGCCCAGGAGAGCATCCTGACGCTCCGGCCCGCCTCCGGCAGCTCGAGGCTAGCCCTCCGCTGGCGCGGGTGCATCTGACGCGAGAGGAGCATGCCGAGCTGTTCGCGGCACGGCCGGAGGACGTGGCGGCGGTGGAGCGCTTCGCCAGCGAGCAGGGCCTCGAGATCACCGACAGCAACCCCAGGCGCAGCTGGATGAAGCTGCGGGGCTCGCGCTCGCAGCTGGAGAGCGCCTTCGGAACCGAGCTCCACCTGTTCGAGCACCGCGGCAGGCAGAGCCGAGGCTACCGCGGGCAGCTCCGTCTGCCGTCACCGCTGGCGCCAGCCGTGGTGGCCGCGACCGGGTTGGCCAACCACCCCATCGCCCGTGCCTCCGCCGCCGGAACGGCGCCTCCAGCCGACAGCGGAGCCGCGGCCACCAGCGCGCTGCCCGCCAAGAGGTGCAATGCGGACGATCTTCGCCGGGCGTGCCGCTTCCCCGCCAACGCCACTGGCAAGGGTCAGTGCATCGGCATCCTGGGGCTGAGCAAGCAGCAGGGCGACCCGTACGCGGAGCCCGGCGGGGTGAGTCTCGACGACCTGAAGGCGTACCCGTTCGACGCCGCAAGGCTCGCGCTCTTCCAGGTTCTGGGTCCCAACAAGCCGTATCTCGACACGGCTCAGTGGCGGGGCCTGTTCGACGATCCCGGGTTTCCCGCAAACCCGAAGGCTCAGAACACCAACTTCCTATACAACTCCGACGGCCCGGTGTGGACCATGGAAGCGACTGCCGACACGCAGATATGCCTGGCGCTGGCGCCCGAGGCCGCCGTGATTCTGCGCCTCACCGAGGACTACCAGGATGACGCTTTCCTCGACGCTCTCGGCCTGCTGATCCACGAGGACCAGCCGCAGCCGACGATCCTGTCGATCAGCCTCGATTGGGTCGAGGACAAGTACCACATCACCCAGAGCTTCCGCGACCAGGCGCAGGCTTTGTTTCGGCAGGCCAACCTTCTCGGTATGACGGTGTGCGCCGCCAGCGGCGACTGGGGCTCCCACGGCCAGCCGGTGGAACAGAACGAACCGTACGTGCCCGCGGTCCAGTTTCCGGCCAGCAGCGCCGAGGTCCTGGCCTGTGGCGGCGCCGACCTGCGCTCCGCCGGTGCCCGGCTCGAGTTCGGCGACGTCTGGAACGAGCCGTATCTCGGTCTCCAGCGGGCCAGCGGCGGCGCCTTCGAGGCGGCTACCGAGGAACCGCTGCCAGCCTGGCAGCGAGCGGCGGTCGACGAGTGGCGCCGAGCCACCGGCTCCGACGCCGCCGGCCGCGGCGTGCCCGACGTCGCCGGACCCGCCGATTACGCGCACGGTCTCCGCCTGCTGCTTGACGGCCTGGAGTTCAACGCCAACGGCACCAGTGCCGCAACGCCGCTGTGGGCGGCGCTGCTGGCCTGCATCTACCAGCGGCTGGCCGAGGCCGGGGTGCCGCGGGTCGGCCACATCACACCCAGCCTGTACGAACCGGCGGTGCGCAAGGCCTTCGTCGACATCGCGGGCGGCGACAACGCCCTGCGCGGGGGCAAGGTCTACCAGGCGGTCGCCGGCTGCTGGGATCCGTGCACCGGGCTCGGCGGTCCGGACGGCGAGGCGCTCCTGGCGGCACTGCGGGCGATGGCCAAGGCGGCGCGGAGCGCGGCCGGGGACACCGCCCCGAAGGGCGCCGAGAAGCGGCCGGGCTAACCGCGGCCGCCGGCCGGCGCCGGCAGCCAGCCGCCCCGGTTGTCCGCCAGGCGCCGCCGCTCGAGCTCCAGCCGCTCGGACAGCCGCAGCCGCATCTCGGGGTGGCGCTGGCTGACGTCGTACGACTCGTCGGGATCTAGCGACAGGTCGTACAGCCACGGCCCGCGGTCGACGAACGGCGCCAGCGGCCAGTTCATCGGGTTGCCGTACAGCAGCCGCCGGCGGTCGACGTACTTGAACCGCCCGGCGCGCACGGCGCGCAGCCGGCCGAGCTGGAAGTACCAGATCGCCTCGCGCTCGGGCGGCGGGCCGCCGGCCAGCAGCTCCGCCAGGCTGACGCCGTCGAGCAGCCGGTCGGTGGGCGCCGGCAGCCCGGCGAACTCCAGCATGGTGGGCACGAGGTCGAGCGCGGTCACCGGCTCGTCGATGGATCGCGCCGCGACGAGCCCCGGCCCCCAGGCGATCAGCGGCACCCGCGTGCCGCCCTCGAAGACCTCGAACTTGCGGCCCCTGACGCCGCCCTGCCCGCCCTGGAACCACGGACCGTTGTCGCTGGTGACGACTACCAGGGTGCGCTCCGCGAGCCCCTGCCGCTCGAGCGCCGCCACCACCCGGCCGACGCTGTCGTCCAGCTCCTCCACCACGTCGCCGTAGAGGCCGGCCGGCGAGCGCCCCAGCCGGTCGGCGGCGGCGGCGAGCGGCACGTGCGGGAAGGTGTGGGGCAGGTAGAGGAAGAACGGCCGGTCCCGCTGCTGCCGCCGGAGGAAGCGCTCGGCCTCGGCGGTGTAGCGCCGCGTCAGGGTCGCTTGGTCGATCGGATGGCGCTCGACCACCTCGCCGTCGCGCCACACCCGCGGCCGACCCTGGTCGTTCGAGTGCAGCAGCCCGAAGAACTCGTCGAAGCCGCGCTGGTGCGGCAGCGACGGCGGCTCGTCGCCCAGGTGCCACTTGCCGAACGCCGCGGTGGCGTAGCCAGCCGCCGACAGCAGCTCGGCCAGGGTGATCTCCTCGAGCGGCAAACGGCGGTTGCGCCAGCCCAGCCGCAGCAGCAGGTCGCGCCAGGTCCACGGCGCCTGAACCACGTGGTCGAGCCCCGAGCGCACCGCGAAGCGGCCGGTCAGCAGGCCGGCGCGCGCCGCCGAGCAGTACGGGGACGCCGAGTAGCCGTGGCGGAACAGCGCGCCTTCGGCGGCCAGCCGGTCGATCGCCGGCGTGCGGATCGGCGAGCCGTAGGCCCCCACGTCGCCGTAGCCCAGGTCGTCGAACAGGATCACCACCAGGTTGGGCGGCAGCGCGACCGATGGACCGCGCTCGGCGAGCCCGGCGAGATAGCGCAGCTTGGAGGCCACCCGTGCCCGATCGTCACTCTGGTGGTGGAGCACGATCCGGCCGACGGGAACGCCGACCGCCAACGCCGCCAAGACACCGGTTGCGGCGGCGAGCCGGCGCGCGGGGGATCCCATGACCGCCCGATCCTAGCCCGGCGCGCTCGCCCCGGCGCGGTGCCGACCCGGCTTCGCGCTTGCACTCGGGCGGGCCGCCGGCTAGGCTAGCGTGGGGCTACGGTAGGAGGGACGCTTGGAGCTACTGAGAGAGTCGCCGTCGGGCGGGCCGGCGAGAAGCGCGCCACGGGTGCCGTTCGCGCCCGGGGTCGAGGTCCGGTTCGAGGACTTCGACGAGTTCATGAGCAGCTGCTCCGGCAACCTGTCGATGACCGGCATGTTCCTCGAGACCGTGCGGCCGCACGAGCCGGGCTCGAGCCTGCAGTTCGAGCTTGCGGTCGAGGGCGGTCAGCGGCTGATCCGCGGCGCCGGTGAGGTGGTCTGGAGCCGGCCGCGCTCCGAGGCCGACGAGCGCCGCCCGCCGGGCATGGGGATCCGCTTCGTCTCGCTTGACGCCAACAGCCGCAAGCTGATTCGCTGGCTCGTCGAGCGCAGCCCCGGCCCCGAGCGGACCGACCAGTAGACGGCCGGCGCCGGCTCAGCGCCCGAGCAGCGCTTTGAGATAGTCGCGGTTCAGGCGGCCGATGAACTCGATCGAGATCTCTTTCGGGCAGGCCGCCTCGCACTCGCCGTAGTTGGTGCAGGAGCCGAAGTACGACTCCATCGTCTCGACCATCTGGCGCACCCGCCGGCTGCGCTCCGGCTGGCCCTGAGGCAGCAGCGCCAGGTGGGAGACCTTGGCGGCGGTGAACAGCTGGCCGGCGCCGTTCGGGCACTGCGCCACGCAGGCACCGCAGCCGATGCACTCGGCGGCGTCCATGGCGAGCTCGGCGGCCACCTTGGGCACCGGAATCAGGTTGGCCTCCGGGGCGCTGCCGGTGTTGACCGAGATGAAGCCGCCGGCCTCGATGATGCGGTCGAACGGCGCGCGGTCGACCACCAGGTCCTTGACCACCGGGAACGCTGTCGAGCGCCACGGCTCGACCCGCAGCACGTCGCCGTCGCGGAACTTGCGCATGTGGAGCTGGCAGGTGGCGGTGCCGCGCTCGGGACCGTGGGCGCGGCCGTTGATCATCATGCCGCACGAGCCGCAGATGCCCTCGCGGCAGTCGTGCTCGAACTCCACCGGCTGCTCGCCGCGCTCGGTCAGCCGCTCGTTGAGCACGTCGAGCATCTCGAGGAACGACATGTCGGGGCTGACGTCGTCCATGGCGTAGGTCACGAAGCGGCCCGGCCGGTCGGCGCCGGGCTGGCGCCAGATCTCGAGAGTCAGCCGCAGGGTCTCGCTCACTTGTAGCTCCTCTGGCTCGGCGGCACATTGTCGAACTCGAGCGGCTCCTTGTGCAGCCGCGGCTCACCGTTGCCGGTCCACTCCCAGGCCGCCACGTAGGTGTAGTCGTCGTCGCGCCGGAGCGCCTCGCCCTCCGGCGTCTGGTACTCCTCGCGGAAGTGGGTGCCGCACGACTCCTCGCGGTCGAGCGCGTCGCGGCACATCAGCTCGGCCAGCTCGAAGTAGTCCGCCACCCGCCCGGCGCGCTCGAGCGCCTGGTTGAGGTCGCCGGCCTCGCCCGGCACCTTGACGCTCTGCCAGTACTCCTCGCGCAGCTCCTGGATCTTGCCGATCGCCCCGCTCAGCCCCTCGCGGGTGCGCGACATGCCGCAGAAGTCCTCGCACACCTTACCCAGCTCGCGGTGCAGCGAATCGACGGTGCGCTTGCCGTCGATCGCCAGCAGCCTGCGGATGCGGCCCTCGATCTCCTCCTCGACGCCGCGGAACGCCGCGTGATCGGTCGGCAGCGGCTTCTCTCCCATGTGCCGCGCCAGGTAGTCGCCGATGGTGTAGGGCAGCACGAAGTAGCCGTCGGCCAGCCCCTGCATCAGCGCGCTGGCGCCCAGACGGTTGGCGCCGTGGTCCGAGAAGTTGGCCTCGCCGATGACGTACAGCCCCTCCACGTTCGACATCAGGTTGTAGTCCACCCACAGGCCGCCCATGGTGTAGTGCGGCGCCGGGTAGATGCGCATCGGCACGCGGTACGGATCCTCGCCGGTGATCCGCTCGTACATCGCGAACAGGTTGCCGTACTTGGCCTGGATCGCCGGCCGCCCCAACCGCTCGATGGCGTCGGCGAAGTCGAGGTAGACACCGCGCCTGCCGTGGCCGACGCCGAACCCGTCGTCGCACACCGCCTTGGCGGCGCGCGATGCGATGTCGCGCGGCACCAGGTTACCGAACGCCGGGTAGCGGCGCTCGAGGTAGTAGTCCCGCTCGGACTCGGGAATGTCGTTGGGCGAGCGTTTGTCGCCGGCCTGCTTGGGCACCCAGATGCGGCCGTCGTTGCGCAGCGACTCGCTCATCAGGGTGAGCTTCGACTGGTAGTCGCCGTGCTGCGGGATGGCGGTGGGGTGGATCTGGGTGAAGCACGGGTTGGCGAACAACGCGCCGCGCCGGTGGGCCCGCCAGATGGCGGTGGCGTTGCAGCCCTTGGCGTTGGTCGACAGGAAAAAGACGTTCGAGTAGCCGCCGGTCGCCAGCACCACCGCGTCGGCCGACCACGAGCGGATCTCGCCGCTCTTCATGTCGCGGGTGACGATGCCGCGGGCGCGCCCGTCGTGCACCACCAGGTCGAGCATCTCGGTCTTGGGGTGCATCTCCACCTGGCCGGCGGCGACCTGGCGCGCCAGCGCCTGGTAGGCACCGAGCTGGAGCTGCTGGCCGGTCTGGCCGCGGGCGTAGAAGGTGCGCGAAACCTGCGCGCCGCCGAACGAGCGGTTGTCGAGCAGGCCGCCGTACTCGCGGGCGAACGGCACCCCCTGCGCGACGCACTGGTCGATGATGTTGACGCTCACCTGCGCCAGCCGGTAGACGTTGGCCTCACGCGAGCGGAAGTCACCGCCCTTGACCGTGTCGTAGAACAGCCGCCAGATCGAGTCGCCGTCGTTCTGGTAGTTCTTGGCCGCGTTGATGCCGCCCTGGGCGGCGATCGAGTGCGCCCGACGCGCCGAGTCCTGGTAGCAGAACGACTTGACGTGGTAGCCCAGCTCGCCGAGCGTGGCGGCCGCCGAGCCGCCGGCCAGGCCGGTGCCCACGACGATGACCTCGAACTTGCGCTTGTTGGCCGGGTTGACCAGCTTCAGATCGAAGCGGGCCTTGTCCCACTTGTCCTGGATCGGGCCGGAAGGTACGCGCGCGTCGAGAGTCATCGGATCAGCCCACCAGTCCGCTCAGCACCGAGAGCGGGAACGAGATGTTGCCCAGCGTGATCACCCAGGCGAAGAGCTGGGCGAACCGCCGCCGCCAGTCGTCGCGCTCCGACCCCACGCTCCAGCCGAGCGACTGGAACAGGCTCCACAGGCCGTGGTAGAGGTGCAAGCCCAGCGCCAGCTGGGCGGCGATGTAGAAAGCGCTCACCCACCACACCGAGAAGCCGGCGACCACGTTGTGGTAGACGTCGCCGGTCACGAAGTCGGGGTGCGCCCAGGCCCAGCCCCAGGTGAAGTGGGCCAGGTGGTAGAGCACGAACAGCGCGATGATGACGCCCCCCCAGCGCATGGTGCGCGAAGCGTAGGTCGCCTGCACCACGCTGCGCCGGCGGTAGTCCACGCGGCGCGCCTGCCGGTTGCCGAGGGTGAGCTGGACGGCCGCCAGGATGTGCAGCCCGACCGCCGCCAGCAGCACGACGCGTGCGATCCACAGCAGCCCGCCGTGCGGCAGCAGCGGCTCGCCGATCTCGCGCAGCCACTCGGCGTAGTGGTTGAGGCTGTCGGCGCCCAGGTACAGCTTGAAGTTGCCGGCCATGTGGCCGAGCACGAAGCCGAACAGCAGCAGGCCGGTGACCGCCATCACCGCCTTCTTGCCCAGGTCGGAGCGGTAGAAGCTCAGCATCGTCGGTGGCGGAACGGCCCTCCTGCGCCCGCCCGACCCCGATCATATGCCAGCCACGCCCCGCGCCCAACGCCGGGCAGCGAGCGGCAACGGCAGCCGCCGAGCGGCCGCCGCGCGTGCCCGCTCAGGAGCCGCCCCCGCCGCCTTTCTTCTTCCTGCCCCTGCCCCTGCGCCGGCGGCGGCGGCGGCGACGCGGCTTCCTCTCAGCGGCCGCGTCGCCGGAGCCGGCGCGGCCGACCGACTCGCGCGCCCGCTGCCAGGCGGCCAGCGGGTCGCGCGGCTCGCCTAGGGCGGCGAGCAGGATCTCGAGCAGCGTCAGCGCATCCTCGAAGAACGGGCGGGCAACGAAGCGAGCGCGGCGCTGCGGCGTCCACTTCGAGTGCCGCAGCTGGTCCAGGCCGAGCATCGCCTGGACGATCCCCTCGCGGCGCTGGCGCGACAACGCGAACCGCTCCATGAACGGCTCCAGGATCTCCCGCACGATCTCGACCAGCTGGCTGCGCCGGACCGGCCGCTGGTCGAGCGCCTCGACGTCGTGACGCCGCAGCAGCACCGACGGCAGCAGCAGCGCAGACAGCAGCTGGACGTCGGTGAGCTCCCGCCCCTCCGCGATCATGCCGTCCACCACCGGCAGCACCCGGCCGTACTCCCCCAGCCCCAGCTCACCGGCCGCCACCATGGCGTAGGCCTCGGGCAGCAGGTACTCGAGCAGCCCGAGCTCCATCATCCAGTGGAGCGCCTTGCCGGCGTGGCCGCAGCGCAGCAGCTGCACCAGCTCCTCGGTCAGCCGCGCCGGCGCCGCCTTGCCGATCTCCTCGCGCTGGCGGTGGATCGCCCGCTGCGTCTCCTGCTCGATGGTGAACTCGAGGCGCGCCGCCAGCTCGCAGGCGCGCATCATGCGCACCGGGTCTTCCCGGAAGCGGACGTCCGGATCGCCGATGGTGCGGATCAGCCGCGCCTCCAGGTCGTCGATGCCGCCGACGTGGTCGATGATGGTGAAGTCGCCGATGTTGTAGAACAGCGCGTTGACCGTGAAGTCGCGGCGGAAGGCGTCCTCGCGCTCGCTGCCGAAGACGTTGTCGTCGGTGATCAGCAGCTCGTCGGGACCGCTCCGCTGGTCCTCGGGATCGGGGTCGCGGCGAAAGGTCGAGACCTCGATGATCTCGTTCGGGTAGTAGACGTGCACCAGCCGGAAGCGGCGGCCGATGATCCGCGAGTTGCGAAACAGCCGGCGAACCCGCTGCGGGCTGGCGTCGGTGCCAACGTCCCAGTCCTTGGGCCGGCGGCCGATCAGCAGGTCGCGCACGCCGCCACCCACCAGATACCCCTTGTGCCCCGAGCGGTGCAGCCGGTAGAGGACCTTGACGATGTTCTTGTCCAGCAGCTTCCTCGACAGCGGGTGCTGCGAGCGCTCGAGAACGCGCACTTCGCTGTCGGTGACCAGAGGCACGCGCGAATTATACGGGCGGCCCGGCGGCCACCCGGCTCAGCCGCCGGCGGGGCGGCTGCGGATGCTGATCTCGCCGACCAGCGTGCGGTGCACCGGGCAGCGCTCCGAGATCTCGAGCAGCCGGGCGCGCTGCTCGTCGTCCAGATCGCCCTCCACCCCGACCTCCACCTCGATGCGGTCGATCTTGCCGCTCTCGCTCTCGCACTCCTCGCAGTCGCGGGCGTGGATCTTGGAGTGCTCCAGCCGGATGCGGGTGGCGGTCAGCGGCCAACCCTTGCGATCGGCGTACATCCGCAGGGTCATCGACTTGCAGGCGCCGAGGCCGGCGAGCAGCAGGTCGTACGGGTTGGGGCCGGAGTCGGTGCCGCCGACCGACTCGGGCTCGTCGGCGCGCAGCACGTGGTCGCCGGACCGCACCCGGTTGGCGTAGCCCTCGGCGCCGCCCTCGACCACCACCACGCCGTGCGGCAGCGGCTCCAGCTGCTGCGGACGGGGCACGTAGCGTGCCGCCCAGGCGGCCAGCACGTCGGCGACGAACCGCGAGTCGTCGGGCCGCTCGAGCAGCAGGTGGTCGGCGCCGTCGAGCGACACGAAGCTCTTGGGGTGCTTGGCCGCCTGGTAGATACGGCGGGCGTGATCGATGCCGACCACCTGGTCGACCGGCGAGTGCAGCACCAGCAGCGGCCGGCCGAGCTCGCCGATGGCGTCGAGCATCCGCTGCTCCTCGAGATCCTCCAGCAACTGCTTTCTCACCTGGACGCTGCCGCCGCCCAGGTCGATGCGCGCCGCGCCCTCGGAAGCCAGCTCGGGAGCGACCTCGAGCAGCTTGTCGCGCAGGTGCTCGGTGTCGCTGGGGGCGGCGATGGTGACCACCGCCCGCGCCTGCGGGATGCGGCCGGCAGCGGCCAGCACCGCGGCGCCGCCCAGGCTGTGACCGATCAGGATCTCGGGTCCGCCCCACTCGCGCTGCATGTGCTCGGCCGCCGACACCAGGTCGGCGACGTTCGAGGAGAAGTCGGTGTCGGCGAACTCGCCGGCGCTCTCGCCCAGGCCGGTGAAGTCGAAGCGGAGCACCGCGATGCCGCGCTCGGCCAGCGCGCGACCGATGCGCACCACCGCCTTGAGGTCCTTGCCGCAGGTGAAGCAGTGCGCGAACAGCGCCCAGGCGGTGACCTCACCGGCCGGCATCTCCAGCCGGCCCGAGAGCTGGTGTCCCTGGGCACCTTCGAACTTCACTCTGAGCGTCTTGCGCATGGGCTCTCCGTCCTCCCCTGGCCCGCCGCCGCCCACCAGCGGGCGCGGTACGATGGCCGCAAGGCCTCCCATCGTACCGCCCTCGACAACCGCCACCGCCTTCCGTGGTCGCCCGCACCGCCACAGCTCCGCCGATGCTCTCCGCACGGGCGGTGACGGTGGAGTACGCGGGCGGCGTCCGCGCGCTCGACGGCGCCAGCCTCGAGGTGGCGCGCGGCGAGACCCTGGCCCTGGTGGGCGAGAGCGGCAGCGGCAAGACCACGCTACTGCGGCTGTTCAACCGCACGCTCGAGCCGACGGCCGGCACGGTGGCGCTCGACGGGCGGCCGGTGGGCGATCGCGACCCGGTGGCGCTGCGCCGGCGGATCGGCTACGTGCCGCAGAGCGGCGGGCTGATCCCACACTGGACCGTCGAGCGCAACGTCGAGCTGGTGCCGCGGCTGCTCGGCTGGCAGGCCGAGCGGCGGCGGCGGCGGGTAACGGCGGTCCTCGAGCTGGTCGCCCTCGACCCCGGGGAGCTCGCCGGCCGCTACCCGCGGCGCCTGTCGGGCGGCCAGCGCCAGCGGGTGGCGTTCGCCCGCGCGCTCGCAGCCGAGCCGGAGGTGGTGCTGCTCGACGAGCCGTTCGGGGCGCTCGACGCGCTCACCCGCCGGCGGCTGCGGCGGCTGTTCCGCGAGATCCGGAGCGCCGTCAACACCACCATCCTGCTGGTCACCCACGACCTCGACGAGGCCTGGGAGCTGGCCGACTCGATCGCGGTGATGAAGGACGGCAGGGTGCTGCAGGCCGGCCGGCGAGAGGAGCTCGTCGAGCGGCCCGCCCACCCCTACGTCGCAGAGCTGCTGGCGCTGCGCGGAGCGCCGTCGTGACGGCTCGACCGCCCCTGGCCCGGCGGCTGGCCGGGGCGGCGGCGCTGGCGGCCGGGCTGGCCGCCGGACCGACTGCCGGCGGGGGTATCTCGCGGCGTGCTCGGCCGGGTCGAGGCCGACGAGCTCCAGAGTC
>JBFGNS010000107.1:0-14940 GCA_041574955.1 Thermoanaerobaculia bacterium
GATCCTACTCGGCCGAGAACAGCTTGGCGCGCACCGCGGCGCGGTAGCGCGACGGGGTCTGGCTGGTCAGCCGGCGGAAGACGGTGGCGAAGTGCGCCGCGTCCTCGTACCCCACCCGGGCGGCGACCTCGCCGATCGACAGGTTGGTCTTGCGCAGCAGCTCGGCGGCCTCGCCGACGCGCTGCTGCTGGAGGAACCGGCCCGGCGTCGAGCCGGTGGCGCGCCGGAAGCGCCGGTTGAGCGAGCGGCGGCTGATGCCGAGACGGGTGGCCAGCCGCGCGAGGTCGAGCGGCGCCGCGGCCCGCTCGCGCAGCCACTGTTGGGCCTCGGCCATCAGCTCGTCGGGCTGCGCGCTCGGCTCGCCGTCGAGGTAGGCCTGCTGGATCGCCGGCCGCCGGATCTCGGGTGAGAACTGGGCCTCGACCTGTCGCGCGATGGCGGTGCCGTAGAACCGCTCGACGAGGTGCGCGGTCAGGTCGGCGGTGGCGTTCAGGCTGCCGGCGCAGTAGAGGTTGCCCGAGCGGGTGATGAGGTGGTGTCGCTTGAGCTCGACGCGCGGATAGCGGCGGGCGAAGTCGTCCAGCCGCGACCAGTGGGTGGTGGCCGGCCGGCCGTCGAGAAGGCCGGCCTGGGCCAGCAGGTAGGTGCCGGTGCTGACGGCGCACAGCAGGGTCCCCTCGGCCGCCAGCCGCACCAGGGCGGCGCAGGCGGCGGGCAGCGCGGCCGCCGGCTTGCGCCACGGCGGTGGGACGTAGAGCAGGTCGACGCCGGAGAGCTCTTCGAGCGCGTGGGTCGGCCTCACGCTGACCGCCGGCAGCCAGGCGGCCGGCCGGTCGTCGACGGCGGCCAGCAGGATCTCGAGCCGGGGTGGCGCGCGCTCGCGGACGCGCCACAGCTCGTCGGCGGCGCGGAACATCTCGGCCGGGATGGCGAGGCCGGTGAGCAGTGCCCGGGCGTCGAGCAGGAAGGCGATGCGGAGCATTGTGGCCAGATTACCGGGCAACCTGGCCGTTTAGCAAAGATCCCGTCCACTCCTCGTGCCTAGACTCGGGGCTACGGCAAGCCGCACCCGGGCTTGTGGCCCGCCCCGGCACCCGCACCCCGAGGAGCTGCTCTCATGGACAGGATTCCCGTCATCGTGGGCTTCGGAGGCGTCAACGCCGCCGGCCGCACCTCAGGCCACCACGGCTACCGCCGCACGGTGGTCGACGCTCTCGACGCCGAGCGCGCCGGCGCCATGTGGCGCAGCCTCGCCGGGTTGGTGGGCCGCCCGGGCACGCCGGACGCCGAGGGCATCGACCGGCTGGCGGCCGACAGCCTGGTGCGCCGGATCGGCCCGCCGGCGTTCGACCCCGACCAGGCGGTGTGGAACCGGCGGGTGCGCCTGGCCAGCACCAACGGCGCCGTGCGGTTCGAGCTCAAGCGGCGGGACCTGCCCGACTTCCTGCCGCCCGGCTGGCGAGTCGAGGAGCGCAACGGGTCGCGGCTGACGGTGGCGATCGACGAGCCGTGCGACTTCCTGGTGCCCGACCGGCGCGCCCTCGGCGTGCGCGCCGCCGGCATGCTGCCGAGCGGCTTCGACCCCGAGGCGCTGTATGCGGCGCGCAGCCATCCGCGTGCGCTGCAGCTGACGGTGTGGGGCGCCAGCGACGCGCTCGGCAGCGTCGGCCTCGATTGGAGCGAGGTGGTGGCCGCCATCGCGCCGCACGAGCTCGCCACCTACGCCGGCAGCGCCCTGACCCAGCCCGACGAGAACGGCAACGGCGGGCTGTTCACCAACCGCCACCAGGGCAAGCGGATCACCTCCAAGCAGCTCGCCATGGGCCTCGGCGAGATGGCGGCCGACTTCGCCAACGCCTACGTGCTCGGCAGCATCGGCCAGACCGGCCACAACATGGGTGCCTGCGCCACCTTCCTCTACAACCTGCGGCTGGCGGTGCAGGACCTGCGCGAGGGCCGCGCGCGGGTGGCGCTGGTCGGCGGGGTGGAGACGCCGCTGGTGCCCGAGGTGGTGGAGGGGCTGGCGACCATGGGGGCGCTCGCCACCGACGCCGCGCTGCTCAAGATCGAGGGCAGGGCCGACGACCAGGAGCCCGACCACCGGCGCGCCTGCCGGCCGTTCGGCGACAACGCCGGCTTCGTGGTGGGCGAGGGCGCGCAGTTCCTGCTGCTGATGGACGGCGCGCTGGCGCTCGAGCTGGGCGCCGACATCCACGGCGGGGTGGGCGAGGTGTTCGTGCACGCCGACGGGCACAAGAAGTCGATCTCGTCGCCCGGCGTGGGCAACTACGTCACCGTCGCGCGCGCAGTGGCTGACGCCTGCCGAGCGCTGGGGGACGACGCCGTCCGCCGCCGCAGCTTCGTCCACGCCCACGGCACCGGAACGCCGCAGAACCGCACCAGCGAGTCGGCGATCCTCGACGCGGTGGCGGCGGCGTTCGACATCGACGAGTGGCCGGTGGCCGCGATCAAGTGCTACGTCGGTCACACCATGGCGGGCGCCGGCGGCGACCAGATCGCCTCGGCGCTCGGCACCTGGAGCCACGGCATCGTGCCCGGGATCCCGACCATCGACGCCGTCGCCGACGACGTGGTGGCCGGCCGCCTGCTCATCTCGCGCGGCCACCACCGGCGCGAGACCGGCGCCTTCGACGTGGCGTTCGTCAACTCCAAGGGTTTCGGCGGCAACAACGCCACCGGTTGGGTGACGGCGCCGCACGTCGTGGAGCGCCAGCTCGCCGCGGCCGCCGGCGAGGCGGCGATGGCCGACTGGCGGCGGCGGGTCGAGGCGACCCGCGAGCGGGCGGCCGAGCACGACCGCGCGGCGAGCGCCGGCGAGGCGCCGGTGGTCTACAAGTTCGATCACGAGGTGCGCGACGAGCGGCACGTCAAGGTCTACCGCGACCGCCTCGAGATCGAGGGCGTCGGCTCGATCCGGCTTTGATCCGCGGACGCCGGGCTGCGCCCTGAGCGGTGGAGCCGCCGGCGCGGGCGCTGGCCGCGCGGAGCGGCCAGGCGGTGGGAAGGCCCGCTGGTCGGGCCTTGACAGCTACTACGCATGACGTAATAGTACGTCGTGCGTAGTAGCGGAGCGCCCGCCCCATGAAACGCCCGAGCAGCCAGGGACTCGACGAGTTCGGCCGGTTCACCGAGCCGGCGGTGCTGATCCTCATCAGCCTGGCCGGCGGTCCCAAGCACGGCTACGCGATCACCGCCGACATCGAGCGGGTGGCGGGCTTTCGTCCGGGTCCCGGGACGCTGTACGGCGCCATCGCGCGGCTCGAGTCGCGCGGCCTGATCGAGCCGCTGCCGAGCGACGACCGGCGCAACCCGTACCGCCTGACACCGCTCGGCCGCGAGGCGCTGAGCGTGCGCCTGGCGGCGCTCGAGGCGGTGACCCGAGCCGGCCAGCGGAGGCTGGCGCGCGCGTGAGCTGGCTGCTGCGGCTCTACCCGAGCGCCTGGCGGCGCCGCTACGGCGACGAGATGGCCGCGCTGCTGGCCGGCGAGCGCCGCTCGCCGCGCCTGGTGCTCGACCTGGTGGCGGGCGCGATCGACGCGCGGCTCAACCCACAGCTGACTCCCGGCTCGGTGCCGGAAGAAGGAGACACGAGCATGAGGAGCCTTCTGGTTTCCTGCCACAGAAGCAGCTTCACCCACGCCGAGATGCGAGCCAGCGCGCTGTGGATGATCGGCGCCGCGGCCGGCCTGCCCACCCTGGCGATGGTGCTGAGGACGCTGCTCGACGACCGCACGCTGTCGGATGCCCTGCTCTACGGCTCGTTCCCGATGGCCCTGATCCTGGCCAGCCAGGCCAGCTTGCTGCGCCCCTACTCGCGCGCCGCGCGGATCGTCATCGTGGTCGCGGCGCTGTCGGTCACCTATCTGTTCTTTGTCGGCATCACGCTGCTGAGCGAGATCATCTGAGGTCGGTGACAGGATACTCGTCGCCGCCGCGATGAGTGCCGTCACCAACACCCCACGCCGCCGCCTGCGCGGTTGCCTGTTCCGGCTGACGGTGGCCCTGGTGCCGCCGCTGGTGCTGCTGGGCGCGCTCGAGGCCGGTCTGCGGATGGCCGGCTGGGGGGCGCCGTCGGGTTTCTTGATTCCGCTCGCGGGCGGCGAGCGGCTGGCCACCAACCCGCGTTTCGGGGAGCGCTTCTTCCCCGCCGCTCTGGCGCGCGAGCCGGTGGCACAGGAGCTGGTGCGCGATCCGCGGCCGGCCACCGTCCGGCTCGCCGTGGTCGGCGGCTCGGCGGCGATGGGCACGCCCGAGCCGGCGTTCGGCTTCGGACGGGTGCTGGTGGCGATGCTCGAGGAGCGCCATCCCGAGCGGCGGTTCGAGCTGGTCAACGCGGCCATGGCGGCGATCGACTCGCGGGTGGTGCGCGAGGTCGTCGGCGAGCTGGCGCCGCTCGCTCCGGACCTGGTGCTGGTCTATGCCGGCAACAACGAGCTGGTCGGCCCGTTCGGCCCCGGCAGCTTCGGCGACGGCCTGCCGCCCGAGCCGCTGGTCCGCGCCCGGCTCACCCTCGGCCGGCTGCGCGTCAGCCAGCTCGTGCGGCGGCTGGCGGCGCCGCTGCGCCGCCGGCACGGCCCGGCCGGCTGGCGCGGCATGGAGAGCTTCCTCGACCGCCGGCTGGCGGAGGACGATCCGCTCCTGGCGGCGGTCCGCCGGCGGTTCGCCGCCAACCTCGAGGCGGTGGTGGCGGCGGCGCGGCGCGGCGGCGCCCGGGCGGTGCTGTCGACCGTCGCCGTCAACCTGCGCGACAGCCCGCCGTTCGCCTCTCTCAACCGTGAGGGGCTGGGCGACGCCGGCCGCCGGCGGTGGCAGGCGCAAGTCGATCGCGCCGCCGCGGCGCACGCCGAAGGCGATCCCGCGGCGGCGGTGACGCTCTTCGACCAGGCGGCGGCGATCGACGATCGCCACGCCGGGCTCCACTACCGGCGCGGCCGGGCGCTGCTGGCGGCCGGCCGGCCGGCGGAAGCCGCCGCCGCCCTGGCTCTGGCGCGCGACCTCGACGCGCTGCGGTTCCGCGCCGACTCGGCGACCAACGCCGCGCTACGCGAGGTGGCGGCGAAGCTCGACACCCCGCTGGTCGACGCCGAACGGCTGCTGGCCGCCGCCCCCGAGTCGGCCGGCGGCGTGCCGGGCGGCGAGCTGTTCTGGGAGCACGTCCATCTGCGGCTCGCCGGCAGCTACCGGCTGGCCGCGGCCTTCCTGCCGGTCGTCGAGCGCCGGCTCGACCTGCCGGTGGGAGCGGCGCCGCCGCTCGCGGCGGTCGCGGCGCGGCTCGGCCGCACCGCCTTCGACCGGCACGCGGAGGCGGCGGCGATCTACGAGCTGGTCCGCCGGCCGCCGTTCACCGGCCAGCAAGGCCACCGCCGGCGGCTGCTGGCGCTGCGCCGCGAGGCGAGCGAACTGGTGCTGGTGGCGCGGCGCGGGCGCGCTGCCGACGCCGCCCGGCTGGAGGCGGCGCTGGCCCGCCGGCCCGACGACCTGCACCTGGCCGAGCGGCGGGCGGCGTTTCTCGAGGCCGCCGGCCGCCCGGCCGAGGCCGCCGCCGAGTGGCGCCGGCTGGTCGCCCGGCTGCCGCACCACGAGGGGTGGCGGACGCGGCTGGCGTTCGCCCTCGCCGACGCCGGCCGCCCGGGCGAAGCCGAGTCCGAGCTCCGGCGGGTGGCGGCGGGCGGCCGGGCGCGGCCCGACGCGCTGGTCAACCTCGCCCTGGTGGTGACGCGCCGCGGTCGTGCTGGTGACGCGGAGAAGCTCCTGCGCGAGGCGCGCGAGCGCGACCCCTGGCACCAGGGCGCCGCCGTCAACCTGGCCCGGCTGCTCGAGAAGGGCGGTCGCGCCGGCGAGGCGCGCGAGCTGCTCGCCCGGCTGGTGGCCGAGCACCCCTCGCCGCTCGCCGCGCGCACCGCGCTGGCCGAGCTGCTGGACCGGCAAGGGCGGCTCGAGGAGGCGGTCGCCGCCTATCATGCGGCGCTCGCCGAGGATCCGTTCGAGCCGCGGCTACTCAACAACCTCGGCTACGCGGCCGAGCGGCTGGGCCGCCGGGGAGAGGCGGCGCGCCGCTACCGGCAGGCGCTCGCCGCCGACCCGGGCCTGGCGCTGGCCCACTTCAACCTGGCCGACCTGGCGCTCGCCGGCGGCGAGCGCGAGCTCGCCGCCCGCCACTACCGCGCCGGCCTGGCGCTCGCGCCCGGCAACGAGCAGGCCGCCCGCAACCTGGCGCTGGCCGAGAACTAGCGCTCAAGCACCGATGGCGGTGCCGCTGGCCAGCTCGAGCAGGCGGGGCCAGCCGGCCAGGTCGTAGTCCGGCAGCAGCTCGACGCCGGTGTGGAACAGCTCGAGCGGGCCGGCCACGGTGTCCTCGATCCGGTGCAGACGGCTCCAAACGACCCGGCCGCGCAGCCGGAAGAACCGCGCCCGGTGGCGCAGGCGGAAGGTGAACTCACCGCCGGCCGGCAGCCGGGAGGGCGACTCGAGGCGCAGACCGCCCTCGCTGGCATCGATCACCCAGCCGTAGAGCGGCGACTCGACCTGCATCTGGCGCAGACCGACCCGGCCGTGGCGTCGCTGGCGCTCCGGCGCCAGGCGGACGCCGCCGTCGGGGGCCTGCGTTGGGCCGGCAAGCTGGCGGACCAGCCAGTTGGAGGGGGCGGTGGGCGATAGGACCGGTTTCATCATGGCTCCTCGTTCGTCCTCCAGGCCGTTCCTCGGCGTCAGAGAGTCGCAAGGGGCGTGCCACCGATCGTCCGCCGGCCGCGCCGGAAGGCGCCGGCCGCGTGCCCGTCCTGCCGGCCGTCCGAAAGCGCCTTTGCGACGGGAGATCTCGCCGGTTCGCCGGCCTGTGCAGGCGCCGGGGGCGCGGGCCGGCGGCGCGGCCGCCGGTGTCCCCGGGTGCGGAACGCGTCGCCCTCCATCCGCCGGAACTCCCGGCGGGAGCGGACGCTCCGGGCCGAAAAAACGGCGGCACCCGGACCGGCTGGCGCCGGCTCGCGATAGCTGGTATTCCTGCGGGATGGGGAAGGCCGCGCACCAGACCGACGGCCCGGCGGGGCGCTTGCTTGCCCTGATCGAGCGCGACGATGCGGCCGAGCTGGACCGATGGCTGGGCAGCCATCCCCGGCTGGCCGCTCGGCTGGAGCGGGTGAAGCTCGATTTCGGGCGGCCGTTGCCGGCGGCTGCCCGTAGCGTCGAGACCGCCGCGGTGCTGCTGGAGCATGGCGCGGGCGTCACCGCCGTGGGTGAGTGGTGGGCCGCGGGCGGCCACGGCGTGCTGAGTGTCGACCGCGAGGTGGGCCGTTTCCTGGTCGAGCGCGGCGCCGCCGTCACGGCCCACGCCGCCGCCGGCCTCGGCCTGGCCGACCGGCTGGCGGCGTTGCTGCGAACCGATCCCGGGGCGGTCGACGCACGCGGCATCGACGGCACCCGGCCGCTCCACTTCGCCCGCACCCTCGAGGTGGCCGACCTGCTGCTCGATCACGGTGCCGAGCTCGAGGCCACCGACGAGGATCACGACTCGACCGCCGTTCAGTGGCTGATCGGCGACCAACCCGCGGTGGCGCGGCACCTGGTGCGGCGCGGGGCTCGGCCGGACCTCTTCCTGGCCGCGGCGCTCGGCGACGCGGCGCTGGCCGAGCGGCTGGTGAGCGAGCGGCCTGAGAGCCTGGGCTGGTGGATCGGCAAGTCGCCGTTCCCCGGCATCGGCCACCGCGGCCGCGGCGGCACCATCTACCAGTGGACCCTGGCGTTCAACTCGTTCGCGCACCAGATCGCCGCCAGCAACGGTCACGGCGAACTGGCCGAGCGGCTGTGGCGCCGGAGCGAGCCGGCCACCCGGCTGCTGGTCGCCTGCGTGACCGGCCGGCGGGCCGAGGCTCGGGCGCTGGCGCACGAGGTGGAGCGCCTCGACGCGTTCGACCTGACCCTGCTGGCGCGCCACTGCTGGGAGACCAACGCCGACGTCGAGGCCGTCCGGCTGATGCTCGACGTCGGCTTCCCGGTCGACCTGCCGGAGACGAGCCACGGCCACACGCCGCTCCACAACGCCGCCTGGGGCGGCTTCGCCGAGCTGGTGGAGCTGCTGCTCGAGCGCGGCCACCCGCCCGACGTGCGCGACCCGGACCACGGTGCGACGCCGCTGGGGTGGGCCCTCTACTGCTGCCTGGAGGACGGGCGCCACCCCGAGGGCGAGTACGGCCGGGTGGTGGAGCTGCTGCTCGACGCCGGCTGTCCCTGGGACCCGGCGGTCTACCCGACCGGCCACCCGGGCGTCGACCGAGCGCTCGCCGCCAGGCTGCCCGGACCGTGAGCCGGAGCTAGCGACCGGCCCGCGGCCGGTAGCGCAGCTCCAGGAACCGGACCTCGCCGCCGCCGGCGCCGGGCTCGAAGTAATCGTGCACCTCGACGCCGCCCTCGCGGCGGATCTCGATCCGCAGCGGTGCCGGTCCGAAGGCCGTCGGGCGCATACCGGACAGCTCACCGGAGCCGTCCTCGGCCAGCTCACCGGTGAGCGTCGCCACGCCGGTGGCGCTGGTGTCGGTCCAGACGTACCAGTACCAGCCGGTGGTGTTGTCGAAGCCCATCATCCCGCGGCCGCGGAAGCCGCCGGCGTCGGGCCCCGCCTCGAGCTCCAGCACCCGCCCGTCGAGGATCATCCGGCGGCGCGCCGGCAGCACCGAGAGCTCGGGCTCGCCCGCCGGGTCGAGCCAGAAGCGCGAGGTCAGCTCGAGCTCGCCCGCCAGACCGGCCAGCAGCTCGTGCTCGGCCCCCGGAGTGCGGGCGCGCACGTACGCCTGGTAGGCGGTGTCGGCGGTCGCGGGGTCGGGCTCGCCGGCGGCGGCCGGCGCAGCGGCGGCCAATGCCGCGGCGACCGGTGCCAGCCAGGCGACGGCGAAGAATGCGGCCAGCAGACCAGGCGGCGTGTGCGGGCGGCGGGTGGGCGGGGTGGTCATGGGCGATCTCCTTTCGGCTGTGGCCGGCCCTCGCGGCTCGGCCGGGTCTGGCAGGTGGGTGGTCTCCAGGGCGACAACGGTTGCACGCGAGCTGGCGGTCTGAGCTCGTCGCCGCCGGCGTGCAACCTTTCTTGCGGCCGGCTGCACCCAGTGGGGAGAGAGCGGGCGTTAGAGTCCGATCGCCCGCCAGGAGATGCCGAACCCCGCCGAGCCGCCCGCCGCCGCGCTGCTGACGCGTTTCCGCGCCTCGCGCAGCGAGGCCGACTTCCGGGCGCTCTACCGCGCCCACACCCCGCGCCTCTACGGCCTGGCGCTGCGTCTCGCCGGAGGCT
This sequence comes from Thermoanaerobaculia bacterium, assembly GCA_041574955.1. Classification (GTDB taxonomy): domain Bacteria; phylum Acidobacteriota; class Thermoanaerobaculia; order Multivoradales; family JAHEKO01; genus CALZJC01. The sequence continues at coordinate 9,296 of JBFGNS010000107.1, forward strand.
CCCGCCGCCGCTCGGACGAGCTGGTTCAGGAGACCTGGGTGCGCGCCGTCGAGCGGCTCGACCGGTTCGCGGCGCGCTCGCGCTTCGAGACCTGGCTGGCCGGCATCCTGGTCAACTGTCACCGCGAGTCGGCTCGCCGGTGGGCGAAGCGGCTTCTGCAGTTCGACCCCGTGCGCCAGCCGGAGCCCGTCGAGCCCGCCGCGGTGCCACCGGTGGCCAGGATCGACGTCGAGCGCGCGCTGGCCGATCTACCCGCGGGTTACCGCGAGGTGGTCGTGCTGCACGACGTCGAGGGCTACACCCACCGCGAGATCGGCGAGCTGCTGGGTATCGAGGAAGGCACGTCGAAGAGCCAGCTGGCGCGCGGGCGCACGCGGCTGCGCCGGCTGCTCGATGGGTCCCGCAAGACGAACCGAGGAGAGCGAGCATGAGCGGCGATTCCGAGACCACACCCTGGCCGCCCGAGGCCGGCCCGCCGGCCGATCTGCGGCGCGACGCGGTGCCGCCCGCCGAGCTCGAGGACCGGGTGGTCTCCGAGCTGGCGTCGCGCGGTCTGCTGGCCGGCCGGGCCGGGCCCGTACGGCGCGGTCCTCGCCCACTCCACCTGGCTCGCGCCGCGGTGGCGGCGCTCGTGCTGCAGGCCGCCGGATTCACCGCCGGCCGGCTGGTGCCCGCGGGCGGCGGCGCGCCGCCCGCCGCCGCCGCTGCGGATAGCTGGGCGCTGGTGCTGTTCGAGGGGCCGGAGTTCGTCCCGGCTCGCGGCCCCGAGCTGGGCGCACGCTACGACGAGTACAGCCGGTGGGTAGCCGAGGCGCGCCGGCGCGGACAGTTCGTCGACGGCATCGACCTCGCCACCGAAGCGGGCTGGCTGCTGTCGCCGGCTCCGGGCGGCCCGGCGGTGACCGCCGCCACCGCGCCCGGCACCGCCACCGCCGTCTCGGGTGTCTTTCTGATCACCGCTGCCGGACCCGAGGCGGCGCTCGAACTGGCTGCCGAGCTGCCGCATCTCGCCCACGGCGGCCGCGTCGGCGTGCAGAGGGTCCTGCCGACCGATAGTCGTCCGGTGGTCGACGGTGAGCCCGAGTCGACCGGCTGAAGGCGAGCGCCGCGGAGCCGCGGGCGCCCGGCTCGGGTAGAGTGATCGCCGCCCGCCGCCGCGACGGCCCGCCGGCCGGCCCGGTGGACACACCATGCGGCCGTTCGAGACCCTCGCCACCGTCACCACGCCCGAAGGGCGCCGGCTGACCCTCCACCGCCGGGACCGCGACTACTTCATTCACCTCGACGGCGAGGAGCTGATGTCGAGCCGGCGCTCGGGCTCGGAGGTGGCGCTGGCCGAGCGCGCTCTCGCCGCGCTGCCGCCGGTAGCGGCGCCGCGCGTGCTGATCGGCGGTCTCGGCCTCGGCTATACGCTGCGTGCGGCGCTCGCCGTGCTGCCCGGTTCGGCCGAAGTGACGGTGGCGGAGCTCTTCCCGGCGGTGGTGGGCTGGAACCGCAGCGAGCTGAGCGCGCTCGGGCGGCCGCTCGACGATCCCAGGGTGCGGCTGCTGGAGCGCGACGTGACGGCGGTGCTGGCCGAGCCGCCCGCCGGCGGCTGGCACGCCGTGCTGCTCGACATCGACAACGGGCCCTCGGAGTGGTGCCTGGAGTCCAACGCCGGTCTCTACGGCCGCCGCGGCATCGAACGGCTGCGCGCGGCGCTGGCGCCGGGCGGCGTGCTCGGCGTCTGGTCGGCCTACCGCGACGCCGGCTTCCTCAGGCGGCTCGGGCGGGCCGGTTTCGAGGCCCGGCTCGAGACCGCCCGCGCGCACGGCGGCAGAGGCGCGCGCAGCTTCCTGTTCCTCGCCCGCCGTGGCGGATACCTGCAGCCGTCGTGATCCCTCGCGGGCGCTCGGGCGCGCTGGCTCAGAACCGGTAGTTCAAGTCGAGGCGAAAGCGCTTGCCGTCCTCGACCGTGGTGATCGCCTCGACCAGGTAGAGCCGCGCCACCAGGTTGACGGCGCCGGACAGCGCGTAGGCGAGCCGCAGCTCGTGGCCCTGCATGTTGGTGGCCCGCGTTTCGGCGGCGCTCCCCCAGCGCAGCCAGTCGTCCTGGGAGTACGACGAGTGCACCGCCAGGGTCTCGATGCGCGCGCAGGTGTAGCCACCCAGCCAGTCACCCTTGCTGTCGAGGCTGCCGGCCCTGAGCGATACCGCCCAGCCGTCGGTCTGGTCGAAGTTGGCGGCGGTGAACGGGTCGGGGTCGGCGGGCGAGTAGCTCTCGGCGTTGTGGATCCAGTCGCCACTCAGGGTCAGCGGCCGGCGCCCGAGCTGGCGGCGCAGCTCGAAGCTCCCCGCCCAGATCTGGTAGTCGCGGAAGCCGTTGCCGTTGAGCAGCCGGGAGGCGTCGGGATCCCGTCGGTCGGCGTCGATGGCCAGCACGCCCCCGGCCAGCTTGAGGCCGGTGGCGCCGATGCGGCGCGCGTAGACCGCCTGCGCCGATGTCAGGCTACCGCTGAACGACCTCATCCCGACGGGCAGCGTGAAGTGCCCGGCGGCCACCGTCAGCTCGCTCTCCCGCCACCGCCAGCCGTAGCCCGCCGCCAGACCGGCGGGCGTCACGTCGCCGTCGAAAACGAACTCGTGCGGCCCCCAGAACGGTAGGCCGTTGCGCCCGGCCCACGCCCAGCCGCGCCCGCGCGAGGCCCTCAGGTACCAGCGGTCCAGATCGAAGTCGGCGTCGCCGGTGTCGTTGCCGTCGAAGTCGACGACCGTGATGTGCGGTCCCTGGTGGTTGGCTTCCGAGCCGCTGCGCAGCCGCAGGCCGAGCTCCAGCCCCTCGCCAGGTTGGAGGGTCAGCCCGACCCGGACCCGCACCCGGGCACGGTTGCGATCCTGGCGCTGCCGGCCATCAGCCTGCCGCGAGCCCCAGTCGACTTCCAGCCGGAACCGGAAGTCGGCGGCCAGCTCCACCCTGTCTTCGCCGTCGAGCGAGATGCCGGCGTCTGCCGGAGCCGCGGGCGTCAGCAGCAGCAGCCCCACCACGGCGACCCGGCACCAGCCCGCACGACGTCGGGCTCCGGCAGCCGGGGCGCGACCGCGCTTTGCGGGCTGGAGGAAAGCTCCCATGTGAAGCGTTTTCGACGCGAGCCGTCTGCGGCCCGGTGTGCTCGTCGACACCGGCCAGACCGTCGGCCGGCACGCTACGAGGCGCCAGGGAGGATAGGTCGGATTCGCCGTACCCGGCAACAGCCCTTGGGCGGGCGCCGAGCTACCCGAAAGCACTGGCTGCGGAACGGAGAGGCGCGCCTCGGCGGCTCGCCGGCGCGACCCCTCAGTCCTCGAGGAAGCGGTTGAAGTCCTCGGTCTGCTTGTCGGCATGCAGCAGCTCGTAGGCGTGCGCCGGCGAGTGGCAGTGGTAGAGCTGCTGCTGGATGCCGGGATCGGAGCTGATGGCGCGGGTGAAGGCGGCCAGCACCTCGAGGTGGCGCGAGCGCTGGGACTTGGGCGTCGCCAGCAGCAGGACGCAGTGCACCGGCTGGCCGTCGGGGGTGTCGAACGGCAGGCCGGCGCTGCTGATGCCCATCGCGCCGTAGATCCGGTCGCCGCCGGAGAGCCGGCCGTTGGGCACCGCCAGGCCGTTGCCCAGGCAGCAGCTCGCCTCGCGGTCGCGCGCCAGCACGCCGGCGACCAGCTCGTCACGTTCGACCTTGAGCTGGTTGGCCCGGATCAGCCGGTCGGCGAGCTGCTCGACCGCCTCCTCGATCGTCGCCGCCTCGAGGTCGGTGACGATGTGCTCCTCGTGCAGGAAGTCGATCAGCCGCGGCCGATCCTTCTTGTAGTCGCCCGAGCGCCCCAGCGCGAAGCGGGTGGCGATCGGGCCGACGATCTCGTTCGCGGTGACCACCGTCAGGATGACCGCCAGGAACAGGTCGCGGAACGCCTCGGGGAACGCGCGGTCCTCGGTCACCAGCAGCATCAGTCCGACGGCCAGGCCGGCCTGGGGCAGCAGCGCCAGCCCCAGGTAGCGCCGCACCCGGTCGGTGGCGCCCGCCAGCCGCATCGCCAGCGCGGCAGCCAGCGTCTTGCCGCCCAGCCGGCCGGCGAACATCACCAGTGCCAGGGCCGCGCCGGGCACCACGTAGGCGAAGTCGAGCTCGAGACCCGCGAGCGTGAAGAAGACGGCGAAGATGGCGCTCTCGAAGTTCTCGAACACGCCGTGCCCCAGCTCCTCCTTGTCGGGCGTCAGGTTGGCCAGGGTCACCCCGAGGAACAGGCAGGAGAGCAGGGTCGAGAACCCCTCGACGCCGCGCTGACTGAGATGCTCCGCCAGACCGGCGGTGCCCAGGATGGCGATCATCGAGGCGGTGGCCAGCCGCTCGCTGCGCATCATCCGGCGGGTTGCCAGCACCAGCAGGACACCGATGCCGCCGCCCAGCGCCGCCGAGTACACCACCATGCGCAGCGGGTCGACCAGCAGGTCGAGCGACGAGCGGGTACCCTCCGGGCCGAGGCTGAGCTGTGCCGCGGTGTGGGCGATCTCGAACAGGCTGATGCAGGCGATGTTGTTGAGCGCCACCCCGGCCACCAGCGTCTTGACGAACATGCCACGCGAGCGGGTCTCCTTGACGATCGCCAGCACCGCCGCCGGCGCGGTGGACACCGAGATCGCCGCCACCAGCGCCGCGAACTGCCACGAGGTGTCGGGCGCCAGCAGGATCAGCCCGAAGACGATCGCCGGCGTCAGGGTGGCCTCGAACGCCACCAGCAGGAGCAGCCGGGTCTTGGCGTTCTTGAGCCGCGCCACGATCAGGTGGCTTCCCACCGCCACCGCCATCAGCCCGAGGGCGAAATGGGTCACCGGCTGGAGCTGCTCGAGCGCCTCGTCGGAGAAAACCCCCAGCACCGACCTGCCGAGCAGGATCCCCATCAGGATCTGACCGGTCACCGTCGGTAGCCCGACCCGTCGCGCCAGAAAGCCGCCAGCCACGCCGGCCACCAGCACGGCGCCGAGGATCAGCAGGGCGTTGGCGTGCTCCAGCATCGGGGAGGAGGCGAAGGGGGAAGCGGAGTCCGGGGGGCGGGCTCCGCGGGCGCCGGTCCGGGGGCCCATCGTATCCGTCTCCCCCGGGCGCCGGCCGCTGGCAAGCGTGCCGCGCCCGGAGTTGCTACAGTGGGTTCCAGTGAGCGAGACAGTGAGCAGCCCGGCTGACGGGATCGACCCCTCGGAGGCGACTCGCCACTGGAACCGCGTGCTGGCTCCCTACAGCCAGGCGGACAACGGGAAGGCCGTGCGGCAGCTCGGCCTCACCGTCGTCCTGTTCGCGGCTCTGTGGTACCTGATGTACCGCAGCCTGGCGGTCTCCTACTGGCTGACCCTGGCGCTCGCGGTGCCGCAGGCGTTCCTGTTCATCCGGCTGTTCATCTTCCAGCACGACTGCGGGCACGGCTCGTTTTTCCGCTCCCCGAAGGCCAACCACCGGGTCGGTGCCCTACTCGGGCTGGTGTCGCTCATGCCCTACCGCTACTGGCGCCGGACGCACGCCATCCATCACGCCACCTCGGGCGACCTCGACCACCGCGAGTTCGGCGACGTCGTCACCCTGACGGTGGCCGAGTATCGCGCGCGGACGGTCTGGGGCCGGCTGGGCTACCGGCTGTACCGC
>JBFGNS010000108.1:0-14894 GCA_041574955.1 Thermoanaerobaculia bacterium
GGCGAGCGCCAGGAACCGGTTGTCGATGCCCAGGGCGCACAGCTTCTTGTTGAAGTCGCGCAGCAGCTCGCCGGGCGGCAGCCAGCCCTGCTGGCTCGGGTACTGGCGCAGCATGCCGGCCGCCAGCGAGCCGTAGAGGGCGGCCGAGGTGGCCTTGCCCGACACGTCGCCCACCGCCACCAGCAGGCGGCCCTCGCCGTACGGCAGGATGTCGTAGAAGTCGCCGCCCAGATGGGTCGCCGGGCGGTAGGCGAACGCCGCCTGCAGGCCCGGCAGCCAGGGGGTCGTCTTGGGCAGAAGCTGCTTCTGGATCTCGCGCGCGGTCGACAAATCGCTCGCCAGCCGGCGCTCGTCCTCGCGTAGGCGCTCGTACAGGCGGGCGTTCTCGAGCGCGATGGCGAGCGACGCGGCGAGCGTGGAGAGCGCCTGCTCGTGCTGCGGCGTGAAGGCGTCGTAGCTGGCGCTCTCGAGGTCCAGCACGCCCACCAGCCGGTTCTTGATCACCATCGGCACGGCCAGCTCCGAGCGCACCTCGACGTCGCGCACGCAGTCGATATAGCGCGGATCGAGCTGCACGTTGGGCACCCGGATGGTCTGCCGCAGAGCGGCGGCGCTGCCGCAGATGCCCTCGCCGAGCGCGACCGGCGCGGTGCTGCCGACGCGCGGCCCGTCGCGGTAGACGGTCAGCCGCGGCTCCAACACGCGGCTGTCCTCGTTCCACAGCATGACGGTGAAGATGTCGTAGTCGATCAGCCGGCGCAGCCGGTCGGCGACCCGCTCGAGCAGCTTCTTGCGGTCGAGGATCGAGGCGAACTCTCGCCCCAGCTCGTGCAGCAGCGACAGCGTCTGGGTCTGCTGCCGCAGGCTCTGATAGAGCCGCGCCCCGTCGATCGCCGCCGCCAGCTGGCCGGCCACCGGCCGCAGCAGCTCGAGGTGCTCGGCGCCGAACAGGCCGGGCTCCCCGCTGCTCAGATCGAGCACGCCGATCAGCCGGCCCTTGACCTCGAGCGGCAGCGCCAGCTCCGAGCGGGTGTCGCTGGCGGCGTTGATGTAGCGTGGATCCTCCCGCACATCCGGCGCCAGGATCGCCTCACGGCTCTGCGCCGCGCTGCCCACCAGGCCCTGCCCGAGACCGAAACGCCAGTGCTCCTCGACCTCCGGCGGATAGCCCTGGGCGAACGCGAACCGCAGCTCGCGGCCACGGGGGTCGAGAAGCAGCACGCCGATCCGATCGAACGGCACGTAGCGTCTGAGCGCGGAGCTCACCGACTTGAGGCCGGTGCGCAAGTCGGGCACCGCGTGCAGGTCCTGGATGGCCTCGAGCAGCGCGGTCAGCGCCGGCTCGGGCCGGGCGCACCTCTGCGCCTTGCGCGAGCTGCTCTGGGGGTCGGTGCGGTCGGTCATCGGTCTCCGTCCGCGGCGGACGGTCTCCTTGGTTACAGTCGACAGAAAAAGCCTCCGGAAACCCGGAGGCCGGTCGTCACAGATGAAAACAAGCCGCGGCCCGAAAAGCTTCCCCGCGGCCGTCAGGCCGGGGGCCGGCGGCACCGGCCCGGCCGGGTAGACTGTGCGGCCGAGACAAGCGAGGTGACCCATGCTGCGTGCGCTGATCTCCAAGAAGCTCGACTCCGAGGAGCGGCGGCTCGGCGTGCCGCTCGACTACCTGCGGCACATCCTCAGGGTGTCGCTGCGCTCGTTCTGGACGTTCAGCCGAATCCTGCCGATCTCCGAGCACCGCCGCGCGTTGCCCCCCGAGCCGTACTACGTCGCGCGCATGGTGGCCACCCGCGACGCCGACTGCGGCACCTGTCTGCAGATCGAGGTCAACCTGGCGCTGGCCGCCGGCGTCGATCGCGCGCTGCTGCGGGCGGTGCTGGACAGCCAGCCCGCGGCGCTGCCGGCCGACCTTGCCGCCGTCTACAGGTTCGCCGAGGCGGTGGCCGCCGCCTCGGGAGCCGAAGACGAGCTGCGCCCGGCGCTGGTCGAGCGGTGGGGCGAGCGGGGTGTCGTCGAGCTGGCCATCGCCATCGCGGTGGCGCGCTTCTTCCCCGAGGTCAAGCGCGCCCTGGGCTACGCCAGGAGCTGCCGCCTGGTGGAGATCCGGGTGTGAGGGCAACCTGAGCCCCGCGCCGCCCGTACCTGTTGCCGAAGCCGAATCCAGAGGAGCCCGTCATGCGCCCGACCCGACTGTCGATCCCGACCCTCGCACTCGCCACCATCGCCGTTCTCGCTGCCACCGCCACCGCCGCCGACTGGCCGCAGTGGCGCGGCCCGCAGCGTGACGGCCGCTCCCCCGATACCGGCCTGCTGGCCAGCTGGCCCGAAGGCGGGCCGCCGCTGGCCTGGAAAAGCTCCGGCCTGGGCGGCGGCTATTCGTCGGTGTCGGTGGCCGGCGAGAGGGTCTACACCATGGGCGACCTCGGCGACGGCCAGTACGTGCTGGCGCTGTCGCGCGCCGACGGCAAGCACCTTTGGAAGACCCGCGTCGGCTCGACCCACGAGGACGAGTACCTGGGCCCGCGTTCGACCCCGACGATCGACGGCGACCGGCTGTACGTGGTCACCACCGACGGCGACGCCATCTGCCTCGAGGCGGCCGACGGCAAGCTGGTGTGGAAGCGCAGCCTGCCGGGCGAGTTCGGCGGCACGCTGATGAAGGCGATGGGCACCTACGACTGGAAGTTCGCCGAGTCCCCGCTGGTCGACGGCGACCGCGTGGTGGTGACGCCGGGCGCCCGCGACGCCGCCCTGGTGGCGCTCGACAAGGCCACCGGCGAGGAGATCTGGCGGGCGGCGATCCCCGAGCTGGGCGAGGCCGGCGCGGACGGCGCCGGCTACTCCTCGGTGGTGGTGTCGAACGCCGGCGGCATCCGCCAGTACGTGCAGCTCGTCGGCCGCGGGCTGATCGGCGTCGCGGCCGACACCGGGCGGTTTCTTTGGGGCTACAACCGGGTGGCCAACAACATCGCCAACATCCCGACGCCGCTCATCCACGGCGACCTGGTGTTCGGCTCGAGCGGCTACGGCACCGGCGCGGCGCTGGTCCGCATCAGCCGGGAGGGCGACGCCCTGCGCGCCGAAGAGGTCTACTTCGTGCCCGGGGATACCTTCCAGAACCACCATGGCGGGCTGATCCTCGACAACGGCTACGTCTACACCGGCACCGGTCACAACAAGGGGTTCCCCATCGCTCTCGAGCTGGGCACCGGCAAGGTCGCCTGGGGCCCGGAGCGCAACGACGGCAAGAACTCGGCCGCCATCGCCTTCGCCGACGGGCGGATCTACTTCCGCTACCAGGACGGGCTGATGGTGCTGGTCGAGGCCAGCCCCGAGGGCTACCGCGAGCACGGCTCGTTCCGCATCCCGGACGTCAAGCGCGAGAGCTGGCCGCACCCGGTGATCGCCGGCGGACGGCTCTACCTGCGCGAGCAGGACACGCTCTACGTCTACGATGTGAGCGCCAAGGGCTGATCGGCCGGCCCGGGCGGGTGGGCGGACCGTCCTCGCGGGGCGCCGGCGCCGTCCACCCGGGCATACAGCGACGCGCACCCGCCCCCGGCGGGCGCGGGTAGGAGCGGCCCGCTCATCCGCCTCGCCCCGGGGTGCCACCGGGCACAGCGGTTGCAGCGCGGGGACGCAAGTGGGAACACGACGCGGGGCCCCGCCCCGCCCACAGCCAAGGAGGTGTGTCATGCGCCGACTCGTCGTTGCATTCGCCTTAGCCAGCCTCGCGCTGCCCGCCGCGGCCGCGGCCCAGGACGAGCAGTCGCCCCCCAGGTGGCTGTTCGGTTTCGAGTCCCGGGTCGGTGAGGCCGAGTCCCAGTTCACCGACGACTACTCGTTCGGGTTCATCCCTGCCGTCAGCTACTACCCGTCCGAGCGGCTCCGGATCGACGGCTTCGTGGGGCTGGCCTGGGGCGACAGCGACAGCTACTCGCTCCACCTGATGCCCGGCATCCGCTACTACCTGCGCCCGGGGCCGGGCAAGCTGCGGCTCAACAGCGGCCTGTCGGTGGGCTTCGAGCTGATCGAGGAGTCAGGCGACTACGAGCGACTGCTGCGTGAGCAGTTCCCCGACAGCTTCACGGCGGCGCGCGACGAGCTGCTGTTCGTGCGGCTGGTGCCGGTGGAGCTCGAATACTGGCGGGGCCGGCGCGGCGCCTTCACGGTGGGGCTCGACTACCAGCTGCGGCTGCTCGACGGCGGCTCTGTCGACCACGAGGGGTTCGGTCTCACCGCCGGCTACCGGCTGCGCCTGAAGTAGCGCCCTGGCGCTGCCGTGCTCAGCGCAAGCCGAGGTAGCGGTCGATCTCGCCCTCCCAGGTCTCGATCTCGACCCGCCGCCGGTCGAGCCGCTGCTCGAGGTCGATCACCCGCTGCTCTGCCTGCCACAGCCGGTCCCTGATCTGCTTGCGGCGCAGCTCGAGGTCGGCGCGCATCCGCTCGCGCCCGGCCTCGGCCTGCTCGGGGTCGGCGCCGCCCGCCAGCTCGGCCTGGTACTGCGCCTCGACCTGCTCGCCGATCAGCTCCATCCTGTCGAGGTCTTCGCTCAGACCGCGCTGCTCGGAGCGTGCGCCGCGCAGCTGCTCCTCGAGCGGCGCCATGCGGCTGGTCATCAGCTGCACGCGCTGCATCAGGACACCGGCGTACTGGCCCTCGAGCTGCCGTCGCAGCAGCCCGACCAGCTCGCCGAGGGTGGTGTTGAGCGCCCGCACCTCGGCCTCGAGGCCGGTGGGGAGCGCCTGCGCCGCGGCGGGCGGGTGGGGCGCGGCGGCGGCAGCGGCCGGCACGGCGGTGAGAGCGAGCGCCAGCAGCGCGGCCGGGCCGGCGGCCGGGCGGGCGCGCGCGGCGGCGGGTTGCTTGATCGACATGGGTTCACCTCCTGCTTGGGTTGCGGGCTGCTCGGGTTGCGGGCGGTTCGAAGCTCGCGCAGGCGAGGCCCGGGCCGGGGTTCGTGCGCGGTAGTATGGCGCGAACTTTCGACGGGGGTTCGCGGATGCACCTGATCAGTCTGCTGGGAATGCTGGCGCTTCTGGGCCTGGCCTGGGCTCTTTCCTACCACCGCGGCAAGGTCAACCTGCGGCCGATCTTCTGGGGCCTTGGGCTGCAGTTCGTGCTGGCGCTCATCATCCTGCGACAGGACGCCTGGAGCTTCGTCGGCATGACGGTGCTGGGGCTGCTGATCGTCTCCTACATCCTCTCCGGCAAGGGGGCCGACGGCACCGACTGGAAGCGCATCGCCGGTGCCGCCGCCGCCTGTCTGGCGGTCGGCTGGGCTGCCACCCTGCTGCCCACCGCGGTTCTCGGCTGGCTGCCGCTGGCGGTGGTGGCGGTGCTCGTGCTCAACGCCCGGTTCCGCTTCGCCACCGCCGCCCAGCCGTACCTGGGGGCCGCGTTCGTCGTCTTCGGCATCGCCTGGCTGATCGCCGGCAACATGCACGGCCAGGTGATCTTCAAGGCGTTCAGCGAGAAGGTGGCGGCGTTTCTCAGCCTGTCGGACTACGGCTCGCAGTTCCTGTTCGGCAACCTGGTCCAGAGCCAGTACTTCTTCACCGAGGCCGGCAGCCCGTGGCCGGGATTCGGCTTCCAGTTCGCCTTCAAGGTGCTGCCGACGATCATCTTCTTCGGCGGCTTCATGGGGGTCATGTACTACCTCGGCATCATGCAGAAGCTGATCGAGGCCTTGAGCCGGTTCATGCGCTGGACGATCGGCACGAGCGGCGCCGAGACCCTCTCCTGCACCGCCAACGTCTTCGTCGGCCAGACCGAGGCGCCGCTGCTCATCCGGCCGTTTCTGAAGGGGATGACCGAGTCGGAGCTGCTGACCATCATGGTCGGCGGCTTCGCCACCATCGCCGGCGGCGTGCTGGCCGGCTACATCGCCTTCGGCGTGCCGGCCGGGCATCTGATCGCCGCCAGCGTGATGTCGGCGCCGGCGGCGCTGGTGATCGGCAAGATCATCTACCCCGAGACCGAGCACTCGGAGACCGCCGGCGACGTCAAGCTGCCCGAGATCGAGGCCGGCGGCAACGCCATCGAGGCGGCGTCGAACGGCATCACCGACGGCTTCAAGCTGGCGATCAACGTCGCTGCCATGCTGGTCGGCTTCATCGCCCTGATCGCTGTGGCCGACGTCGTGCTGAGCTTCCTCGACGGCCTGATCGACGGCAAGCTGATGGGCGGCGAGCTGCGCCAGTACCAGGCGGTGGGGCTGTCGCCGGTGGTGTCGGAGTACGTCGGCTTCTTCCCGGGCTCGCTCCAGACCTTCTTTGGCACCATCCTGAGGCCGCTGGCGTTCCTGATGGGGGTGCCGTGGGAGGACTCGGCGGCGGTCGGCAACCTGCTGGGCGTCAAGCTGTCGCTCAACGAGTTCGTCTCCTACGGCACTCTCGGCACCTACATCGCCGGCGAGCAGATCGGCGAGCGCGCGATCATCATCTCGACCTACGCACTGTGCGGCTTCGCCATCTTCTCGTCTATCGGCATCCAGATCGGCGGCATCTCGGCGCTCGCCGAGGAGCGCCGCCCGCAGCTCGCCAAGGTCGGGCTCCGGGCCATGTTCGGCGGCGCCATCGCCTCCTGGCTGACGGCGACGATCGCGGGGCTGTTGCTGTAGAGGTTGGGGGCTTGGGCTCTGAAGGCCTGAAGGCCTGAGCGCCTGAGGGCTTGAGGGCTTGAGGCGGTAGAGGGTGCTTGCATCGCCGGTGGGGGATTGCGAGCCTCAGCGCCGATTGAGGCCGCGGGGTGAGCGTGTCTGCCCACCGCGCTGGTGCGAGCCGGTGAGGGTTTGCCGGGGCTGGTGCTGAGGTCCTTTGCTTCGCTCAGGATGACAGAGGGCATGCGACACCGTGCAGCGGCTGCTCGATAGTGCTGGGGAGCAATAGGCCGATCGACCGGCAGGGCTCCACCGATGTGTCGGTGAAGTGACCGATCCCGGAGGCCGGCGTCAGAGTCGCGGGAGATGGGGTCCCAGGGTAGCTCTCGGCCAGCGCAGCGCAACGCCCGCGGGAGTCCGACGCCGACACCCGCGCGCCAGCCGAGTGCAGGCGAGTGCACCCCCGGCAAAGTCCGACCAGGCGCGAGCCGGTACCCTGGGACCCCATCTCCCGCGACTCCGAGCCGGCCGGGCCAGCACGTGGGCCGCACTCTCCGACGGTGCTGCAAGCCGCGGTGCGTCGGGCTGGTTGCGTGCTGAGGTCCCTCGCTACGCTCGGGATGACAGTGGTTCTTCAGTGCCGGATCGGACTCAGCCGTGCTGCGAGCTGCTGACGACTTCAGCCCCCGAGCAGCTCGTCGCGCGCCGCCCGGATGTCCTCGAGGCAGGCCTCCATCCGGTCGCGGTGGGTGCGGAAGGAGAGGACGCAGATCCTCACGATGAAGCGGCCGCCGAGGGTGGTGGGGGTGAGGTAGACGCGGCGGCGGGCGTTGATCCGGTCGAGGAAGTCGCGGTTGAGGCGGTTGGCGGCCTCGGGGTCGAGGTCGCGCCCTTCGGAGTCGCGGGCGGCCAGGCGGAAGGCGACGATCGACAGCTGGGGGTGGGCGACGATCTCGATGCCGGGGATCGACTCGAGCTCGCGGCAGGCCCACTCGGCGAGGTCGAGCTTCTCGTCGAGGGCGGCGCGGAAGGCGCCCAGGCCGTGCATCTTGAGCGGCAGCCAGACCCGTAGGCCGCGCCAGTCGCGCGACAGCTCGGGCGAGATCTCGCAGAAGTCGACCAGGTCGGGGTCGGACTGGAACTGGGGCATGTAGTCGGCGGCGATGTGGTGGGCGCGGTGGAGCGCCCGGCCGTCGCGCACCAGCAGGCACCCCGTGCCGTAGGGCAGGAACATCCCCTTGTGCGGGTCGAGCACCAGCGAGTCGGCGCGCTCGAGGCCGCGCATGCGGCGGCGGCCGCGCTCGGTCAGGACGAAGAAGCCGCCGTAGGCGGCGTCGACGTGAAACCACAGCCGCTCGTAGGCGGCCAGCTCGGCCAGCGCGTCGAGGTCGTCCACCGCGCCGGTGTTGGTGGTGCCCGCGCTCCCCACCACCAGGAACGGCTCGAGGCCGGCGGCGCGGTCGGCGGCGACCGCCTCGGCCAGCCGATCGAGGCGGATGCGGAAGGTCTCGTCGGTGGCGACCGCGCGCACGTTGCCGGCCGGGAAGCCGGCCAGCAGCGCCGCCTTGGCCACCGAGTGGTGGATCTGGTCGGAGACGTAGATCGTGCCGGCGAGGAAGTCGTCGGGCAGCCGCTCGCGGCGCGCCGTCACCAGCGCCGTCCAGTTGGCGAGCGAGCCGCCGGTGGTCAGGAACCCCAGGGACGCTTCCGGGTAGCCGACCATCTGGCAGAACCAGCGCACCACGTTCACCTCGAGCTGTACCAGCCCGGGCGCCGGCAGCCACACCCCGACGTACCGGTTGACAGCGTTGGCGAGGTAGTCGGCCACCGCCGCGTGGTAGAGCCCGCCGCCCGGGATGTAGGCCAGGTAGCCCGGGCCGGCGGTGTTGTAGCTGGTCGGGATCACCCGCTCGAACAGCAGCTCGAGCAGCTCGTCGAACGGCGCGCCTTCCTCGGGCGGGCCCTCGACCAGCGAGCGCGCCAGCTCGGCGCCGCCCTCGACGTCGATCGCCGGCTGGCCCGGCAGCGCCTCGATGTGGGCGACGACCCGCTCGGCCGCCGCCTCGATCATCGCCCGCATGGCGGCGGGCGACAGCTCGAGCTCGCTCGGGTCGCGGCCCACGCGGCGGCAGGCTTAGCGGTCGGCCGCCGCCAGCACGCGCTCGACGCGCCGGTCGGCCGCCGCCACCGGCGACTCGCCGCGCTCGGCCGCCTCGCGCAGCAGCTCGCGTACCGTGTCGCCGATGGTCTCGACCTGGCGGTAGATCACCTGCTCGTCGCGCTCGCCGCGCGACATCAGGCCGAACGACATGGCGCCGCCGCCGTTGACCACGTAGTCGGGGGCGTAGACGATGCCGCGCTCGAGCAGCAGGGCGGCGTCGGCCGGCTCGGCGAGCTGGTTGTTGGCCGAGCCCGCCACCACCCGGCAGGCCAGCCGCGGGATGGTGTGGCGGCTCAGGGTGGCGCCGACGGCGCACGGCGCGTAGACGTCGCACGGCGTCTCGATTACCCGCTCGGGCGCCACCACCTCGGCGCCCAGCTCGGCCGCCGCCCGCCGGCAGCGCTCTTGGTCGATGTCGGACACCAGCAACCGGGCTTCGGAGTCGCGCAGCAGCTCGGCCAGCCGCCAGCCGACGTGGCCGATGCCCTCGACCAGGACGCTCCGGCCGGCCAGCCCCTCGCTGCCGAACGCCTCGCCGCAGGCGGCGCGGATGCTGCTCCACACGCCGCGGGCGGTGAACGGGCTGGGGTCGAGCTTCTCCCCGGTGTCGCGGTCGAAGCCGTGGACGAACCGGGTCTCGCGCGCCAGCAGCTGCATGTCGTCCGGCGTCGTGCCCATGTCCTCGCCGGTGCGGAAGCGGCCGCCGAGCGACTCCACCAGCCGCCCGTAGCGGCGCAGCAGGCTCTCGCGGGCGCCGTTCTCGAACGTCCCGGGCAGCGCCAGCACCGCCTTGCCGCCACCGTACTCCATGCCCAGCACCGCCCACTTGCGGGTCATCCCGCCGGCCAGCCGCATGGCGTCTTCGAGGCCGTCGGCGGGCTCGGCGTACTCCTTCATCCGGGTGCCGCCGGTGAACGGCCCCAGCCGGTCGTCGTGCATGCAGATGAAGATCCAGGTGCCGGTCTGCCGGTCGTAGCGGCAGACCACGCCCCGGCCTTCCCAGGCACGCAGCAGCTCTTCGAGATTCCGCCTCACCCAGGGATTCTACAGGGCGCGCGGCCCCGATCCCACCCTGGCGAGCGGTTACCCCAGCTCGGCGAGGGCGGCGTTGCGTCTCAGCTGGAGCAGCTGGACGTCGGGATCGACCACCAGCCGGTCGGGGGCGAACGGCGCGGCGATCGAGATCGGCACCGACTCGCCGGCGCCCAGCCGTACCCGGGTACGCGCCTCGCGGTAGCCGGCGGCCGGCCGGTCGCCGTCCCAGCGCTCGCCGGCCGCTGCCGCCAGCTCGACCTCGACGGCGCCGCTGCCGTGGTTCTCGAGCCGCGCCTCGGCCAGCCAGCCGTCGCCGTCGGCGCGCCGCCGCGCCTCGTGGAGCCGCAGCTCGGGCACCGACACCTCGAAGAACCACTGGCGGGTGAACCGGTCGTAGCGCTCCGGGTCGGGGGCGTACGGCCGCAGGGTCTCCACCAGATCCTCGAGCAGCGGGTAGTCGGGACCGTTCTGGAAGCGCTCCATGAACTCGCGCAGCCCGGCCAGCATCGGCTCGCGGCCGATCTCCTGCATCAGCATCCAGAACACCCACATGCCCTTGTCGTACATCACCGTGCGGTCGCCGGGCTGCGTGCCGTCGGTGGCCACCAGCGGGCGCTCGGCGTCGCGCCGGCGGCGGTCGCCGTAGCGCTCCTCGGTGCGCTTGGCGAACTCCATACGGCGCCGCTCGCCGCCCAGACGCTCGATCAGCATGGCGGTGGCGAAATGCGCCATTCCCTCGGACAGGATGTTGCCGCCGGGCCCGTCGCCCGGCGTCAGCAGGTTGCCCCACCACTGGTGGGCGGCCTCGTGCGCGGTGACCATCATCACCAGGTTGGTCTTGGGGTCCTCGCGGGTCAGAAAGCCGATGCCCTCGGAGAAGGTGATGTTGGTCGGGAAGCCCTGACCGTAGGCGGCGAGGGCCGGGAACTCGCTCAGCCGCAGCTCGCGCCACGGGTACGGCTGGAACCACTCCGAGTAGTGGCGGCGGGCGGCCTCCAGGGTGCGCGCGATCTCGTCGACGTTGTGCGGGTGCTCGGCGAAGTAGTAGACCGCGGTTCCCTCGCCGCGGCGCACCTGCCAGCGGCCGGCGACGATGTTGACCAGCCGCACCGGCCGGTCGCTGACCCAGACGCTCACCCGCCGGCCGCCGGCCACGCTCTCGCTCTCCCTCACGCCCACCGAGTGCGCCTCGTACTCCTCGGGCACGTCGATCCGCACCCGGCTGGTGAACGGCTGCTGGTTGCCCAGGAGCGGCGGCACCACTTCGCGGTAGAGCCGGGGGTCGGGCTCGGGTGGGTCGTGGCGGTTGTCGTCGTCGACTCCCACCTCCTCGCGGTAGCCGACGAGCGGCAGGAAGCTGGCGGAGAAGCCGGTCAGCACGACGCCGCCCGGCAGCACGAACTCCGAGTCGCCGCCGCCGTTCTTGCTCATGCCTCCCGGGTAGGAGCCCGAGAACGAGAAGCCGACCTCGAGCCGGCCGCCCGGCGCCAGCGGCTGGGCGGGAGTGAAGACGTACAGCCCCGACCGGTCCTCGGGCTGGTACGGCTCGCCATCGAGCGTCCAGCCGGGCTCCCGCCACTGCCTGCCGCCGGTCAGCGCGAAGCGCTCGAGCGGCTCGTCGTGGTGGTTGACCAGCTCGAAGCTGCCGCGGCTGCTCAGCTCGCTCGACGCCGGCTCGAGCCGCACGTCGGCCTCGAGCGCGGCGAGCGACGGCTGGGGCGCGTCCCGCCAGGTCGCCAGGTTCTGCTTCCAGTAGTTCTTGTGATCGCGCTCGGCGGCCTCGCCGCCGCTGCCGTGGAGCACCCCGAACCAGAGCACCCCGCCAAGCGCCAGCGGCGCCACCGCCGCCGGCGCCAGCCGGATCAGAGCGCCGACCAGCGGCCGCGGGCGCAGCCGACCCGCCAGCCTGGTGGCGTCGGGCCGGCGGCGGCGGAAGGCGCGCACCGCGATCGCCAGGAACAGCCCCGCCAACGCCAGCACGAACAGCCGGTTGAGGACGATCGCCCGGCGGTCGAGCTCGAGCACCGAAACGTCGCTCCAGCGCACGGTGTCCCACATCAGCCAGTTGCCGACCCAGTTCATGCGGTCGGTGAACTGCCGGTAGAGGGTCAGCGCGATCACCGACAGCGCCACCCCGTAGGTCAGGTAGCGGTTGCCGGCGAGCGCCTGCACGGCGCACAGAAACGAGCTCCACACCAGGAAGGTGGGCAGCAGGAGCAGCCCCCAGACGATCAGGTACGGCGTAGCGCTGAGCGCCACCTGCCCCTGCCCCAGGATCACCACCGCGCCAGCGACGAAGACCGCCACGAGCACCGAGACCGCCGCCAGGCTGTTGCCCGCCACCTTGCCCACCAGGTAGGCGGTGGTGCCGCCGGGCGCGCTGTAGACCAGCGGCGCCATGCCGGTGGAGCGCTCGCGCTCGAGCGACTCCACCAGGAAGAACATCATCAGCAGACAGACCAGCAGCGACAGGGTGTTGAACGAGCCGGTGGCTGCCAGCCCCGGGGTCACCAGCACCGGGGCGTCGAACGGGCCGACATCGAGCATCGTCGTGCCCATGGTCTGTAGCAGGATGAAGAACGCGAACAGGTAGAGACCGGGATCGCGCGCCAGCGCGCCGAGCTCGGCGGCGGCGAATCGGCCGGCGCGGACCACAAAGCCCGGCACCGACTGCCTCATCGGCCCGACCGGCGGCACGGTGGGCGCGCCCGTCGGCCGCCGGCGCCAGCGCCGGAGCCAGCGCCGCTTCGACGAGCGCACCCGGCCGGAGCGACGAAGCGTGCGCGCAAGGTGGCGGTGCGCGAGAGCGACGCCGGCGACACCCAGCGAAAGGAACAGCAGCCGGTTCGCCGCCAGCGTGGCGTCGAGGCCGATGCGCGCGGTGTTGTAGAAGTCGGCTCCGCGATCGAGCTTCAGCCAGGTCTCGCTGAGCCAGCGGAAGCCGCTCGGGTCGAGCAGCATGAGCAGCCGGTTCCAGGCCGGGTCGAGCCAGCCCGGAGACCAGTTCCACAGCAGGCTGAAGCTGACCAGCATGCAGCCGATCGGCAGCAGGAAGGCGAGCACCGGCCGCCGCCACCGCTCGCCGATCCAGAACGCCACGCCGGCAAAGAAGACGATCGTCGGCAGGCTGAAGACCAGCGCCGGGCGCAGGTAGTTCCAGATCGCGAACGGACCGCGGATCTCGGCCGCCTGCGGGTTGGGCAGCAGATGGTTGAACAGGACGATGAAAGCCAGATGCAGCGCCAGCACCAGAGCGAAGGCGCCGATCTGCGCCAGCGCCTTGCCCCAGACGTACTCACCTGGCTTCAGCCGCGTCGAGTGGAGCAGCTCCCCGACCTTGAGCTCGTCGTCGCGGCCGACCGCAAGCCCCGAGGCGATCGAGACGAAGAACGAGTACATGCTCGCCGCCAGCACCGCCAGGATGAACGCGGCGCTGAACTCCGACGTGATCCAGGCCTTGCGGCCGCCGACCATTGCGCTGCCGGTGCCGAGCATGACGCTACCGGTGGACATTCCCCAGCTCATCAGGACCAGCACCAGCGCCAGGGTCCACAGCATCGGCCGGCGCAGCAGGGTGCGCAGCTCGAGCGCGAGGACCGCCGCCAGCCGGTTCATCTCGCCGCTCCTTCGGCCGCCGCGGCCGCCGAGTCGATGGCGGCCGGCGCCACCGGCGGCTCGCACCGCCCGTTGCCGAGCCCCCGCGTGGCGATCAGATAGGCGTCCTCGAGCGACGCCGGCACCGGCTCGAAGCCAACCGGCGGGTCGCCCTCGGGCCGGTAGACGCGGGCGCGGATCTGCCCCTCGACCAGCACGCTCTGGGTGACGTGCCACTGGCGCTCGAGCTGCGGCAGCTCGGCTCGTTCGACGGTGGCTT
This sequence comes from Thermoanaerobaculia bacterium, assembly GCA_041574955.1. Taxonomy (GTDB): domain Bacteria; phylum Acidobacteriota; class Thermoanaerobaculia; order Multivoradales; family JAHEKO01; genus CALZJC01. Next base: position 13,666 of record JBFGNS010000108.1, read on the forward strand.
CGAAGATGCGGCCGGTGATGGCGGCCCGCGCCTCGTGCGGCGTCGTCCACTCGAGCAGCCGGCCCTGCCGGATGATGGCGAAGTCGCGGCACAGCACCGCCACGTCCTCGACGATGTGGGTCGACAGCAGCACGATCCGCTCCTCCGCCAGCTCCGCCAGCAGGCGGTAGAAGCGCAGCCGCTCCTCGGGGTCGAGGCCGGCGGTCGGCTCGTCGACGATGATCAGCCGCGGATCGCCGGCGATCGCCTGGGCGACCCCCAGGCGCTGGCGCATGCCGCCCGACCAGCTGCCCACCTTCTGGCCGGCGGCGGCGGTCAGGTTGACCCGCTCGAGCAGTTCGCCGCACAGCGCGCTCAGCTTGCGGCCGGCGGCCTCGACGCCCTTGAGCCTCAGCAAGTGGGCGAGCATCCTCTCGCCGGTCAGGTGGGGGTAGAAGCCGAACTCCTGCGGCAGGTAGCCCAGCCGCCGCCACACCTGCTGCGGCTCGGCGACGATGTCGTGGCCGTCGAGGGTCACCTCGCCGGTGGTCGGCTCGAGCAAGCCGGCGACGATGCGCATCAGCGTGGTCTTGCCGGCGCCGTTCGGTCCCAGCAGGCCGAACATGCCGGCGCCCACCTCGAGGTCGATGTCGACCAGCGCCTGGACCGGTCCGGGGTAGATCTTGCCGAGGTTGCGGATCGCGAGCATGACGGAATCTCCCTTCGAGGGCCGCACGGTGCGGCCGAGCGTGCGTTGGTCAGGTCGAGCGGTGGCGGCGCGACGCCGCGGCGACCAGCGCCGCCCCCGCCAGCAGCAGCCAGGCGAGCCAGGCCGCGGTCCAGCGTGCCGCCGGGTAGGCGCCCCAGTCGGCGATCTGGGAGACCACCGGCTGGCCGATCGTCGACAGCAGGCCGAACGGTCCGACCAGCAGACCGCCGAGCAGCCGGCGCGCGGCGTCGAGCTGCCACGCCTGGAGCACGCTGGCCAGCGCCGCCACGCCGCCGACCGTGCCCCACAGCCACAGCGCCGGGCGGCGGCTGCCGACCACCGCGATCGACACCAGCAGGTAGACGAGCGCCGGGCCGGCCAACAGATCGAGCCAGAACAGGGCGCCGAAGCGCGCCACCAGCTCGCCGTGGCCGGCCAGCGCAATGGTGATCCCGGCCACCGTCATCAGCAGCAGGATGATGGCGATCAGGGCACCGAGCCCGACGGCAGTGCGCAGCAGATCGTGGCGCCGACGGCCGAC
>JBFGNS010000109.1:0-14730 GCA_041574955.1 Thermoanaerobaculia bacterium
ATCCAGGACGGCTACATGACGCTCAAGAACAAGGAGTACAAGCGCTCCGAGCTGGTGGCCGTCGGCCTGGTCGAGAAGGTGGGGCCCGAGCAGTGCGCGGTGTGCCACAACGAGAACGTCCCGATCCCGGACTACAGCTTCGACTACGAGGCCAAGAAGGCCGAGGGCACGCACGAGAACTTCCCGCTCAAGTACAACCACGACTGAGCCCCCAGAGGGCGTGACCTGATACAACGGCCATCCGGGAACGGATGGCCGTTCGCGTCTCTAGAGGAGGGATCCGATGCTGCGCCACGAGGAGCTCGATCTCGTCCACCGGCTGGTGACCGGCCAGCGGGTGCTGTCGCTGTCGGTGCTGGTCGAAAGCAAACCGTACGTCGGCTTGCTGCCGTTCGTACCCGCGGGCGACTTCGGTGCGGTGGTGGTCCACGCCTCGAGCCTGGCGCGCCACAGCCGGGGCTTGACGCCCGGCGCGCCGTTCGCCGCCCTGATCCATGCCGACGACCGGCCCGGCGCCGACCCCCTGCAGCTGCCCCGTCTCAGCCTGCAGGGAACCGTCCAGCGCCTCGAGCCGTCGACGCCTGACTGGGACGCCTGGCGCGACCTGTACATCGAGAAGTACCCGACCAGCCGCAGCGTCTTCCAGCTCGGCGACTTCCACCTCTACCGGCTGACCATCGAGAGCTGCCGGCTTATCGCCGGCTTCGGCTCGATCCACACCCTGACCCGGCAGACGCTGGCCGAGGCGGCAGCGGCGGATCGCTCCGCCGCCGAGCCGCCGGCGTAGGCGGCACCCGCCGGCGCCGATCGGCGCGCTCCGACACTCGCACCGGGGCGGGTCGGCAGCGCTCTCGTCCCGCCCGTGCGGGCGGCGGCGAGCAGTCCGCCCGGGTGTTGTGTCCTAGCGCTCCAAACGGCGATAAAGCACCCTGACGTCTAGGAGCCACCCTCTTGCACAGCCCGCCGGGCGCCGGTCGACAACCGCACTACCGACTGCCATCGGTTCCGGTGGCTCGCCTGGACCGCCGATGAGCCGGCGCGCGCTGGGCTGGACCGCGGTCGGCGTCGTCCTTGCCGTGGTGGTCGGCGGCACGCTGGCAGCGGCCCGCCGGCCGCTCGAGCAGCCGATCGCCTTCAGCCACCAGCTGCACGTCGAGGAGATGGGCGCCGAGTGCACCGACTGCCACCAGCACGTGCTGAGCGGCAGCCGCGCAACCATCCCCAACATCGCGGTCTGTGCCGACTGTCACGAGGAAGCGCAGGGCGAGTCGCCGGACGAGGCCAGGCTGGTCGAGTACGTGCAGGCCGGCGAGCCGATCCCGTGGCGAAAGGTCTACACGGTCCCCGATCACGTCTACTTCTCCCACCGCCGCCACGCCGCGATCGCCGCCATCGAGTGCGAGATCTGCCACGGCCCGGTGGGGTCGAGCAGCGAGCCGGTCCGCCGCCAGGCGGTACCGATCACGATGGACGGCTGCATGGACTGCCACGAAGAGAGCGGCGCCAGCAACGACTGCATCTGGTGCCACTCCTGAGATGCTGGTAGAGCGCCGCAGATTCCTGCAGCTGCTGGGCGGCACAGCCGCCGCCACTGCCGTCGCCGGCTGCGGCAGGCTGTGGCGGGTGCCCGACGAGCTGGTCGAGCTGGCGCAGCGCGGCCCTGGCATCGAGAGCCGGCTGCACACGGTGTGCGGCCTGTGCGAAGGCGGCTGCGGCGTCACCGCGCGCCTGGTGGACGGCCTGCCGGTCGGGCTCACCGGCAACCCGCGCCACCCGCTCAACCGCGGCGGCCTGTGCCCGGTGGGGCAGGCCGGCCTCGAGGTGCTGTATGCGCCGGGCCGGCTCGAGGGCCCGCTGGCGCGGGGTGCCGACGGAAAGCTGCGGGAGGTGGAGTGGGACGAGGCGCTGGCCGGGATCGCCGGGCGGCTGGGCGAGCTGGTGGCGGCCGGCCAGGGGGACCGCGTGGCGTTGCTCAGCGAGGAGTCCGGCGAGCTGTTCCACCAGCTCGTGCTGTGCTTCGCGCACGCTCTGGGGTCACCCCACGTGGGCCGCGCTTCCGACCTCGCCGCCCTGCCCTACCGCCTGACCCAGGGTCTCGACCAGGTGCCCGGGCACGACCTCGGTGGCGCCGACCTGGTGCTGTCGGTCGGCCTCGACCTGTTCGAGGACGGCCCGGCTCCGCTGCACGCCATCAGCGCCCTGGTCGGCGCCCGCGAGGAGCGCCGGGCGAGCGTGCTCCACATCGGGTCGCGGCTGTCGCCGTCGGCCACCAAAGCGGCGCAGCACCTGGCAGTGCAGCCGGGCACGCACGCCGCCGCCGCCCTCGGCATCGCCCACGTGCTGGTGCGCGAGGGGCGCTACGACGCCCGCTTCGTGGCCGAGCACACCTTCGGCTTCGACGACTGGACCGACGAGCAGGGCCGGCAGCGGCTGGGCTTCCGCCGCCTGCTGCTCGAGCGCTACTACCCGGACCGCGCGGCCGCCCTGGCCGGCTGCCAACCCGGCGAGCTGATCCGCATGGCGCGGCGGCTGGCGCGCGCCCGCTCCCCGATCGCGGTCTACGGCGGCGAGGCCACGGCTTCGTCGAACGCCGTCTGGACCGCCATAGCGGTGCAGGCGCTCAACGCCTTGCTGGGTAGCTTCGACCGCCCGGGCGGTGTGGTGCTGGCGCCGCCAATCCCCTTCACGCCGCTCGAGCTGTCAGCCGGCGGCGCGGGCTTGTTCGCGCCGGCGAAAGCTCTCGCGACCGACCCGCTGGCGGCGCTCGCCGCCGGCGCCGAGCAGCTCGAGGCCTTGTTCCTCGTCGGCTGCAACCCGCTCCACGACAGCCCGCTCGCCGGCAAGCTGCGGGCTGCGCTCGCGCGCATCCCGCTGGTGGTGAGCTTCGCGCCGTTCCTCGATGAGACGGCGGCCGCCGCCGACTACGTCCTGCCGGCGAGCCTGGCGCTCGAGAGCTGGAGCGAGGCGACTACACCGCCGGGAGTGGCCTTCAGCGTGCTCGGCGTCAGCCAGCCGGCGGTCGAGCCGCTGTTCGACACCCGGCATCCGGGCGACGCGCTGCTCGATCTGGCCGGCCGGCTGGGTGGCGGCGCTGCCAGTGCACTGCCCTGGCAGAGCTACGCCGACTACCTCCAGCACCGGCTCGAGGGGCTGGCGAGGTCGGGGCAGGGGGCGGTGGTCTCGGGCTCGTTCGAGGAAGCCTGGGTGCACTTCCTCGAGGAGCGCGGCTGGCGGTTCCTCGAGCGCGACGATCCCAAGGAGTTCTGGCAGGACCTCATCCGCGAGGGCGGCTGGTGGAACCCGGTGCACGCGCGGCAGGACTGGGCGCGGCTGTTCCCGACCGAGAGCGGCCGCTACGAGTTCTTTTCCCGGGCCCTCGAGCGCCACCTGCGCGAGCGGGGCGGCGGCGAGGCCGGGCTGGCGGCCGGCATCGCCGAGCTCGGGCTGGCGGCCGAGGGCGACGAAGCCTGCCTGCCCCACTTCGAGCCGCCGCGGCTCGACGGCGAAGGCGAGCTCGTCCTGGTGCCGTTCCGACCGATCACCGGCCGCGGCAGGCTGGCGGTGGTGTCGCCGATGGTGCTCGAGATGTACGGCTATCCGGTCTTGAGCGGCTGGCAGAGCTGGGTCGAGCTGGCGCCCGAGACCGCCCACCAGCTGCACCTCGAGGAGGGCGACCGGGTGGCGGTCGAATCGGCCCACGGCAGCATCGAGTGCGTCGTGCGTGTCGAGCCGCGAGCCACCCCCGGCGCCGTCCACGTCCCGCTCGGCCTCGGCCACGAGCGGCTCGGCATCGCCCAGGGCGTGGGCGCCAACCCGCTGACCGTGCTGGCCGAGGTCGCGGAGCCGCTGACCGGCGCCGCCGCGCTGGTCTCCACCCGGGTCCGGCTCAGCCGCATCGCCCGGCGCGCGCGCGGCGGCGTCCGACCCCTGGCAGGAGCCCACGGCTGATGGCTCGCTGGGGCATGACCATCGACCTCGACCGCTGCACCGGCTGCGGCAACTGCATGGCCGCCTGTCATCAGGAGAACAACCTGACGGCGGTGGGTCCCGAGGAGACGCGCGAGAACCGCGCCTTCCACTGGCTGCGGGTGCTGCGCGAAGTCGACGGCGAGGCGCCCAACCAGAAGGTCACCTACAAGCCGGTGCTGTGCGTGCAGTGCGACGATCCGCCGTGCGTGCGGGTCTGCCCGGTGCACGCCACCTACCGCAACGAGGAAGGCATCGTCGGCCAGGTCTACAGCCGCTGCATCGGCTGCCGCTACTGCATGGCCGCCTGCCCGTACAACGCCAAGGTGTTCAACTGGTTCGAGCCGGAGTGGCCGGGCGACCTGGTGAAGAAGGCCAACCCGGACGTCTCGCTCAGGCCCAAGGGCGTGGTCGAGAAGTGCACCTTCTGCCATCACCGGGTGGTGCGCGCCCGCGAACAGGCCGCCGCCGACGGGCGCGAGCTGCGCGACGGCGACGTGACCACCGCGTGTGCCGAGAGTTGCCCGGCCAAGGCGATCGTGTTCGGCGACCTGGACGATCCCGACAGCCGGGTCAGCCGGCTGGCGCGCAGCCCGCGCGCCTACCGGCCACACGCCGATCTCGGAACGCGGCCGAAGGTGATCTACCTGGCGGAGCAGGAGTGACGGACCGCGACGGGACGGAGCGATGAGCGACCAGGCGCAAGACCGAGACCGGCCGACGCAGGGACTCGACGCCGTCGACGTCAGCGATCTGCTGCGCTCGGTCGAGGGCCCCGGCACCGGCTTCCGCGTCGCGTCCACACTGCTCATCCTGGTGATCCTCGGCGGCTGGGTGATCTTCGGCCGGCAGCTGCTGTACGGCCTCGGGGTCACCGGCCTCAACCAGCCGGTGGCCTGGGGCTTCTACATCGTCAACTTCGTGTTCTTCATCGGCATCAGCCACGCCGGCACCCTGATCTCCGCCATCCTGCGGCTGTCCAACGCCGAGTGGCGGCGCCCCATCACCCGCATGGCCGAGGTGATCACGGTGGTGGTGCTGGCGATCGGCGGCTTCCACCCGGTGCTCGACCTCGGCCGGCCCGACCGGATGCTCAACATCTTCAGCGCCGGGCGGCTGCAGTCGCCGCTGCTGTGGGACGTCAGCTCGATCACCGCCTACTTCATGGCCTCGACGGTCTACCTGTACATCCCGCTCATCCCCGACATCGCGCTGCTGCGCGACCGCGGCGCCAAGCCCCAATGGCTCTACAAGTTCATGGCCTGGGGCTGGCAGGACACCCCGCGCCAGCGCCACGTGCTGGAGCGCGCGGTCTCGATCCTCATGGTGCTGGTGATCCCGATCGCGGTGTCGGTGCACACGGTGATCTCCTACATCTTCGCCATGACGCTTCAGCCCGGCTGGCACTCGACCATCTTCGGGCCGTACTTCGTCGTCGGAGCGATCTTCTCCGGCATCGCCGCGCTGCTGGTGGTGATGATCGTGCTGAGGAAGATCTTCCGCCTCGAGCGCTACCTGAAAGAGATCCACTTCGACCACCTGTCGAAGCTGCTGCTGATCATGGCGCTGCTGTGGTTCTACTTCACCTTCTCGGAGTACCTGACCGCCTTCTTCGGCAACGAGCCGAGCGAGATGGGGGTCTTCTACTACAAGCTGACCGGCCCCTACTGGCCGTGGTTCTGGGGCATGGTGGCGTGCAACTTCTTGATCCCGGTGGCGATCCTCAGCTTCAAGCGGACGCGGCGGGTGCCGGGGATCCTCGTCGCCTCGATCGCGGTGGTCATCGGCATGTGGCTCGAGCGGCTCAACATCGTGGTGCCGTCGCTGGCCAACCCGCGTCTGCCCTACCCCGCCGGCTTCTACGTGCCGAGCCTGGTCGAGTGGGCGATGTTCGCCGGCGGCATCGCCACCTTCATCCTCGGCTTCGTGCTGTTCGCCCGCTTCTTCCCGCTGATCTCGATATGGGAGCTGAAGGAGGGTCGGGAGGAGGCCGTCCGAGAGACGATGAAGAGGGTCGAGAGCTATCTGCCCGACCCGGCGCCACGGGAGAGCTGAGATGAGTGCGTCCGACAGCGGCATCGGAGTCACGCCGCGCTGGATCTATGCCCTGCAGGTCGCCTCGGTCGGCGTCATGTGGGTCTTCGTGATCGGCATCAGCGGCTGGATCCTCCACCTCAACCGCCTGTCGCACCGCCTGCAGGACGTGCCGTCGGCGACGGTGGCGATCTCGATCGTCGCCATCCCGGTCTTCCTCACGGGCGCCTCGGTGCTGACCTACGTCTTCGTGGGGCTGCAACGCGGCCGGCGAACCCCCGGCCCCGAGCCGGAGGGTGAGGCGTGACCGCCGCCCGCGTCGGCCGCCTGCTGTTAGGGCTGCCACTGTTCGCGGCGGCAACGCTGGCCGAAGCGCCGCCGCTGCCCGACAACCCCCTGGCCGGCCGGCTGCTGTTCGAGAGCCGGAGCTGCGTGCTGTGCCACAGCCTGGCCGGCGACGAAGCCGGCGTCGGTCCCGGCCTCGGCCGCGGCGCCGCCTTCAGCAGCAGCTTTCTCGACCTCGGCGCCGACCTGTGGAACCACGTGCCGGGCATGGCGGTGAGCCTCGACGACGCCCACCTCGGCTGGCCCGAGCTGACGCCGGGCGAGGTGAGCGAGCTGACCGCGTTCATCTACTTCATCGCCTACCTCGGCCGCCCGGGCGATGCGGCGTCAGGGCGCCGGCTGTTCGACGGCAAGGGCTGCGCCGTCTGCCACGAGGCGGGCGGCGGCCGCCGTGGCGCGCCCGACCTCGCCGAGCTGCGCCGCTTCGCCTCGCCGCTCTATATCGCCCAGGCGATCTGGAATCACGGTCCGGAGATGCTCGAGTCGATCGGCCTCGCCGGCATGCGCGCGCCGGGCTTCGCCGAGGGTGATCTCGCCGATCTCAGCGCCTTCCTGCGCCAAGCCGCCGCCGCCGGTCCCCAGGAGCGGGTGCTGGTGGCGCCCGGCAACCCCAACCGCGGTGGCGAGCTGTTCCGCTCCCGCGGCTGCCCGCTCTGCCACGGCCAGGACGCCCGTGGCGGCCAGGGGCCCGACCTGACGCGCGCCGACCTCCACCGCTCGGCCGAGGCGATCGCGGGGACGATGTGGAACCACGCCCCGGAGATGCGCGACGCCATGCGGGCGCGCGGTCTGGCGTGGCCGCGCTTCACCACCGCGGAGCTGGCCGACCTGGTGGCCTACCTCTACTTCCTGCCGTTCGCCGATCCGCCGGGCGACGCCGAGCGCGGCCGCCGGGTGTTCGCCTCCCGGTCGTGCTCGGAGTGTCACGGCGGCGGCGAATCGCCGCACGAGGGTCCCGACCTCGCCGGCTCCGGCGTCACCGCCAGTCCGGCCGACTTCGTCTCCGCGCTCTGGAACCACGCGCCGCTGATGAAGGAGGCCATCCTGGGCGAGGGGCGACCCTGGCCCGAGCTCACCGGCGACGACCTGCGGGACCTTCTCGCCTACCTGGCCGAGCCCTAGGGCTGTTCCCCGGTCTGCGGAGCCTGTCTAGCTCCCGTCGGCGCCGATTTTTTCGACTCGCCGCCATAAATCCCGCTCACTCCGCCGCTCTCGCCCGGCCGCCGAAGTCGGTCGCTGTAGAGCTAACTTACTTGCTTTCAGAGAGTTATACCTGTCAACATCCCGCCAGGTCCATCGACGAGCCTCGATGGCAGGCAGTTTGCGCTTACGCCTGCCATGCTCAAGCTCCGCCGGAGAAGCCCTACAGCCCCTGCTGCGCTCCAGCTCGTGGCCGCTCTGGCCGGCCTGGCCTGTCTGCTCGCGCTCGGCCCGCAGCCGGCGCGATCCTCCAACGACGCCGGCAGTCGGGCCTACATCGTGCAGGCCGCCGATTCAGATGCCGCGCGCGCCGCCGTCGAGTCGGTCGGCGGCGAGGTGACGCATGCGCTCGCAGTGATCCGTGCTGTCGGAGCGAGACTGAGCGAGTCCCAGGCCGAGATCGTCGGCCGGCACGACGCGGTGCGGCGGATCTGGGCCGACCGCGAGCTGCGCGCCGACGCGCTCGGTTGCGCGGTCAACGGCGACGGCATGCGCGAGATCAAGGACAGCAAGCTCAAGTGGGAGCTGACCAACACCGGCCTGGCGCCGGTCACCGTGGCGAGCCTCGAGATCGCCTGGCCGGCCGCCAACGGCGACTTCAAGAAGGTCAAGCTCGACGGCGAGGAGCTGTTCGCCGAGCGCCGGCCGGCACCGGCGCTGGCCGTCACGACGGGCTGGAAGGCAGAGGCCGACAAGCGGCAGATCGAGCCCGGCGAGACCCGCAGGCTCGAGATCGAGTTCGACGGCGACGCCGACCGCTTGCAGAGCCGCTACCGGGTCCGCATCGGCTTCGAGGAGGGCTGTTCGCTCGACTTCGCCGCCGATCCGAACGCCTGCGTGGCGGTCGAGCTCGCGCGTCCCGAGATCGACGACCAGAAGCTCAGGTGGGAGATCGCCAACCTCGGCAGCCACGCCATCCGCGCCACCGGTCTGGCACTCAACTGGCCGGAGTCGAACGGCTGGCTGAAGCGCGCCAAGCTGAGCGGTAGCGATCTGCCCAAGGGCGAGCGCCAGCCACCGGTGGCCACGGTGACGATGGAATGGCTCGACAACGACTACGAGATCAAACCCGGCGACCACGAGCGGCTGGAGCTCGAGTTCGACGAAGACGCCGAGCCGGATCTCGAGCGGTACGCCATCCTGCTCGAGTTCGCCGAGGGCTGCTGGCTGCGGCTGCACGACTCGGGCGAGCGGCCAGCGCTGCTCGCCGACGAGCCCGTCGCCGAAGCCGCATTGCCCGAAGCCGGTGCCGCCTCTGAAGATCCCGAGCCCGAAAGCCCGCCCGAAACCGCGACCACGATCACCTGGACCGCCGACAAGAAGGCACGCGACACCGGCTTCCCCGACCAGGTGCGGGCCGACCGGCTGCATCGGGACGGCCTCACCGGGCACGGCGTCACCGTCGCCATCGTCGACACCGGCATCTGGTCCAAGGGCGGCGGCAGCCGCTGGCTGCGCAAGAACGCCCACGGGACCGAGCGGATCCTGGTCGCCTACGACGCCACACGCGGCGAGCTGGTGAGCCCCAACAGCTCGAGCGACGACAACGGCCACGGCAGCCACGTGGCGAGCGTGCTGGCTTCGAGCCGCCGCACGTGGGGCAGCAACGGCAAGGACGGCAGCTTCAACGGCGTGGCGCCCAACGTCGACCTGGTGGTGATCAAGGCCTTCGGCGCCGACGGCATGGGCACCTATCTCGACGTCATCCGTGGCATCGACTTCGCAGTGACCCATCGCGAGCTGTTCGGCATCCGGGTGCTGAACCTGTCGTTCAGCGCCGAGCCGCGCTCACACTACTGGGACGACCCGCTCAACCAGGCGGTGATGGCCGCGTGGGACGCCGGCCTGGTGGTGGTCGCCTCGGCCGGCAACCGCGGTCCCGACCCGATGACCGTCGGGGTGCCCGGCAACGTGCCCTACGTGATCACCACCGGGGCGATCTCGGACGCCGTGACTCCCGAATCGGCGGCCGACGACTTCCTGGCCAGCTTCTCCTCCGCCGGCCCGACCGCCGAGGGGTTCGTCAAGCCCGAGATCGTGGCTCCCGGCGGACACATCCTGGGCCTGATGGACCGCAAGACCAGCATCCCCAAGAAGCACCCGGACTTCCACGACGGCGAGTCGTACTTCTACATGTCCGGCACCTCGCAGGCCACCGCGATCGTCAGCGGCATCGCGGCCCTGATGCTCGAGCTCGATCCGGCGCTGACCCCCGACGACGTCAAGTGCCGCCTGCTGGCCTCGGGCCGGCCTGCGGTCGACGCCCGGGGTCTGCCCGTCTACTCCATATTCCAGCAGGGGGCCGGTCTGGTCGACGCCCTCGACGCGGTCTACGGCGACGCCGGCGGTTGCGCCAACCAGGGTCTCGACCTTGAATCCGATCTCGCCGGCACGGCGCACTTCGCCGGCCGCGCCAACCGCACTGCCGACGGCAGCTACTACCTCATGGGTCTCGAGGGCGACGGCTTTCTGTGGAGCGACGGCGTCGGCTCGGACGGTTTGCTGTGGAGCGACGGCTTCCTGTGGAGCGACGGCTTTCTGTGGAGTGACGGCTTCCTGTGGGCGGACGGCTTCTTGTGGAGTGACGGCTTCCTGTGGGCGGATGGCTTCCTGTGGAGCGACGGCCTGGTGTGGAGCGATCGGCTGACCGAGAGCATGTCGATCAACCACTGGGTGCCGCAGGAGTAGGGCCAGCAGCGTCCGGCCCCGCGTGGCGGAGCCGACCGTCGACCCGATAGCAGCGAAGAAGCTCGGCACTCGCTTCCGCAGGGCACGATGGGGGTTGCTCGAGCACGCCCCCTGACCGCCGCGCCGGGACCGGAGAAGGCCGAGCAGCGCCCAGGCCCGCCCCACATACCCTACCCAGCAGGGTATGTACCGGGCCTCACCTACCCCTTTGGCCCAGTCTCCCACCCATCCGACGGGTTACGACGGCACCGCCCATCGGGACATTGCCCGCCCCGGCTGACGGCAGCATCATGAAACTCGAGCCGCACCCCCCCGCGGCGAGAAGGGAGAGCGATGAAACACCTCGTGATTCTGGGCGCCGGCTCGGCCGGCACTACCCTCGCAAACCAGATCCGCGGCCGCCTGCCGGCCGACTGGTCGCTCACCGTGGTCGATCCCGAGCCCGACCACCTGTTCCAGCCGGACCTGATCTTCGTGCCGTTCGGCATGCAGGAGCCGCAGCGCGCACTCAGGCCGCGGCGGCCGACCCTGCCCGGCACCCACTGGCTCCAGGACCGCGTCGAGCGCGTCGATCCGGACAAGCGGCAGGTGGTGCTGGCGAACTCGGACCGGCTCAACTACGACCTGCTGGTCATCGCCACCGGCTCGCACATCCGGCCGGAGGAGACCGACGGCCTCACCGGTGCCGAGTGGCAGCGCTCGATCTTCGATTTCTACACCCTCGAGGGCGCCCGCAACCTGCGCGACGCTCTGGCACGCTTCGAGGGCGGCCGGCTGGCGATCAACATCGTCGAGATGCCGATCAAGTGCCCGGTGGCGCCGCTCGAGTTCGCCTTCCTGGCCGACGCCTACTTCACCGGCCGCGGCATCCGCGACCAGGTCGAGCTGGTCTACGTCACGCCGCTCGACGGCGCCTTCACCAAGCCGATCGCCTCACAGGCGCTGGGCTCGATGCTCGACGAGCGCGGCATCCGGGTGGAGAGCGAGTTCAACGTCGGCCAGGTCGACGCCGACACCAAGACGCTGCGCTCCTGGGACGACCGCGAGGTGCCGTTCGACCTGCTGGTCACGATCCCCACCCACATGGGCGCCGAGTTCGTCGGCGCCTCCGGCCTGGGCGACGAGCTGGGCTTCGTGCCCACCGAGCGACACACGCTGATGGCGCAGGGGCACCCCGACATCTTCGTGCTCGGCGACGCCACCAACCTGCCGACCTCCAAGGCCGGTTCGGTGGCCCATTTCCAGAGCGAGGTGGTGGTCGAGAACCTGCTGCGCTCGATGCGCGGCCAGAGCCCGGTCGAGGGGTTCGACGGCCACGCCAACTGCTTCATCGAGAGCGGCTACGGCAAAGCCATGCTGATCGACTTCAACTACGACCAGGAGCCGCTGCCCGGCGTCTACCCGTTCGCCGGCATCGGGCCGTTCCCGCTGCTCAAGGAGAGCCGCCGCAACCACTGGGGCAAGCTGGCCTTCCGCTGGGTCTACTGGAACTTCCTGCTGCCCGGGCGCCACATCCCGGTGCCCAACCACATGTCCATGGCGGGCAAGTACCGTCCCGCACCGAGCGCCGACAACACCGACCAGGAGCTCGCCGCCTGAGGGCGCCGAGCTGAAGCAAAGGAGTCCTACCATGCCGACCACCGAATACGCCGGAACCGCCGTCGAAGTCAACGACGAGGGGTTCCTCACGTCCGCCGACCAGTGGACCCCGGAGATCGCCGAGGCGCTGGCCGACGAGAGCGGCATCGGGCCGCTCACCGACAAGCACTGGCAGGTGATCACCTTCTGCCGCCAGGACGCCGCCGAGCAGGGCCAGCCGCCCGGGCTGCGCCGCATCTCGAAGCTCTCCGGCATCAACATGAAGGAGCTGTACCAGCTGTTCCCCAAGGGCCCCGGCAAGCTGGCCGCCCGCATCTCCGGGCTGCCCAAGCCGCAGGGCTGCATCTGAGCCGGCCACCGGCCGAGGAGGCAAGACCATGACCACCGCAACCGTCGCCGAACCCGAGGCCACCACCGCCACCGGCGCGGCGCCTCGGCTCGAGCTGCCAAAGCGCCAGCCGATCGAGGCGGTCAGCCTGATCCTCTCGAAGGGCAGCCTGGACATGGCCTACCCGGGCCTGATCCTGGCCAACGCCGCCCGCATGACCGGCATCGAGGCCACCCTGTTCTTCACCTTCTGGGGCATCGACATCATCAACGAGAAGCGGCTCGACCACCTGCACACGCCGACCGTCGGCAACCCGTCGATGCCGATCCCCACGATGCTCGGCGGGCTACCGGGCATGGAGGCGCTGACCAGCAAGTTCATGCGCAAGCGCATGGAGGAGCTGGACATCCCACCGGTGCGCGAGATGCTGGAGATCCTGCACGACTCCGGTGCCAAGCTGTACGCCTGCCGGATGGCGATGGAGATGTTCGGCATCGAGCGCAAGGACCTGGTGCCGCAGGTCGACGGCGTGCTGTCCGCGATGGACTTCTACGACCAGGCCGCCGGCTCGCAGATCCTGTTCATCTGACCTCCTGGCGGGGAGCTCTCTTCTCCCCTCGGCCGGCCGCCCAGCGCGGCCGGCCGCACCTTTCGCCGGCTGCGAGCCCCGGAGCCCCGGCGGGGCTGGCGCGCTCCCGGCCGGTCCGCTGCTAGTGTGCGCCTGCGATGCTCGCTGCCGCCGGCGCCGCACGCCGAGCACTCCTCGCCCTGGCCGCCGCAGCACCCGTGCTGGCCAGTGGGGTGCTGCTGCTCTACCTGACGCAGGTCGAAGTCGCCGGCGACCACAAGCTCGTTCTGTGGCGCAGGCTGCTCCAGCTCCTGCTCTGCGCCGTGCTGGTCTACCTCGTCGACATCGCGCTCGATCGCGGGCCGACGGCGGGCCGCAAGCTGCTCTGGGCGGCGGCCCTGCCGGCCTCCTGGCCGCTGGCCATGCCCCTCTACCTGCTGGCGCGAGTGCCGAGGCCCGGGGCCGGCGCTGGCCGCGCCGCCGGCGTCGCCGTCGCGAGCGTCTCCGCTCGACCCGAACGCGAGGCCGAGAGGCTGCGCTCGGCCATCGACCTGCTGGGGGCCAGGGGTTTGCCCCGGCCCCAGATCGCGCCGCCGTTCTACCGGCTCGCCTGGCGTTTCGGCTGGCCGCTTCCGCCACCTCTGTTCCAGACCCCGTTCGAGATCGTCCGCGTCCAGGGTCTCTCCATCGCCATCCTGCTGGTCGTCGTCCTGTGGCTCGGTCTGCTCGGCTCGGGTCTCGTTCTGGAGCTCCGGGGCGTGGTGGTGGCTGCCACCTACCTGGTGATCCTGCCCCTGCTCGGCTCGACCGTGGGACTCGCAATCGCCCTGACCAGAGCTCTCCACTGTCGCCAACGCCGCCGCCAACTCGGGCTTCCTCGCTGGCAGGAGCTGGGCTGAGCGGACCCGGCCCCGGCATCCGCACCCGCCGGGCCGGCGCGAAACAGCCGCACCACCCGCCGCGTATTCCTAGGCATGGGCCTTCCGCTCGCCACAGCATCCGAACCGGCGGCGGGCGCCCGGTTCGACCAGCGCTTCGACCGGCTGTGCCGCCGCTACGAGTCGCTGTGGTGGAACACCTCGTCCGGTCCCCCCGACCTCGGCCCGCCGCCCGGGCGCTGGCGCCAGTGGCGCACTGCCCGCGCCACGCGGCGGCTGATCGACGAGCTGGCCGGGGAGGTCGAGCACTATCCCGACGAGCCCGGCCAGCGGCACTCCTGGCGCGAGCGGCTGAAGACCCGCCTGCAGGCGTTCGGCGAGCAGCGGTTCGGCTGGCCGCGCGGCTACCGTGACCTCCTGTTCGGCGACGAGTTTTTCGACGCCACCGTCGAGTTCGCCCGGCAGGCCCGCGCCTTCGATCCGTCGATCCGCCCCGAGCACGTCATGCAGGCGCTGCGCAACGTCTGGATCATGAACAGCCTGCAGATGCTGCTCGACCGGCCGGTCGCGTTCACGCCGTCGATCTTCGCCTACAGCATGCTCTACCCGTTGACCGACAACCTGCTCGACGACCCCGCGGTCGAGCCGGCGGTCAAGACGGAGCTCAACGGCCGGCTCGGCCGGCGCCTGGCCGGCGAGCGGCTGCCGCCGCAAGACCTGCGACAGCGCCGCGTGTGGGAGATGATCGAGCGCATCGAGGACGAGTTCCCGCGGCCGCGCTTCCCGGATGTCTGGTACAGCCTGCTGGCCATCCACCGCGGCCAGGTCGCCAGCCTGCGCCAGCAGCGCTCCGCGGCCCTGCCCGGGCCCGCCGAGCTGCTGCGGCTGAGCGTCGCCAAGGGCGGTGCCTCGGTGCTGGCCGACGGCTACCTGGTGGCGGGCGAGCTGGCGGACGACGAGGCCGACTTCAGCTTCGGCTACGGCGTTTTTCTCCAGCTGCTCGACGACCTGCAGGACGTGCGCGCCGACCGGGAGGCCGGGCATGCCACGCTGTTCTCGACCGCCCGGCCGCCGCTCGACCGGCTGGCTGGGCGGCTCGACCGGTTCATGCGGCGGGTGGTGAA
>JBFGNS010000110.1:0-14642 GCA_041574955.1 Thermoanaerobaculia bacterium
CAGGGTCCCAGGGTAGCTCGAGGCAAGCGCAGCGCAACGCCAGCGGGAGTCCGACGCCGATGCCGCGCGCCAGCCGAGTGCAGGCGAGCGCCCCGCCCGAAAGTCCGACCGCGCGCGAGCCGGTACCCTGGGACCCTGTCCCCCGCGACTCCGAGCCGGCCGGGCCAGCACGAACGCCGCTGTTGCCTCTCCATCCCAGCCCACCGCGACGGGGCCGGCGCAACTCTGCCAAGCAGCCGCGTGATCGAGCTACTGATGAACTGGAAGAGAGCAGCGGGAAGAGAGATGGTGCCGAAGGCCGGACTCGAACCGGCACGGGTTGCCCCACACGCCCCTCAAGCGTGCGCGTCTACCAATTCCGCCACTTCGGCGCGCCTGCGACGCCTGCGCAGTCTATCAACGAACCCCTGTCCGCGACCCCGCCGGACCCGACCCTAGCCGCCGTCCGGAGCCGCGCCGCCGTCGCCCGAGCCGGTGGCCGGCGGGGCGTCGGACTCGGCCGGCGTGGTGGCCTCGGCGCCTGGCGCGGGCCCCATCTCGCCCGGCTCGGTGGCAGAGGCCGGAGCGCCCTCCTGGCTGGCCGCCTCACTGGCCGCTTCACTGGCGGCCTCGCCGGTGGCCTCGGTGGCCTCCTCGGCCGGCTCCTCGACCGCCGTCATCACCGACCCGCTGCCACCGCCCGACTTGAGGAAGCCGATGCCGATGGTGGTCAGGATGAAGGCGACAAACGAGAACACGGTGAGCTTGTGCAGCAGCGTCGCGGCGCCGCGGGCGCCGAAGGCGGTCTGCGTGCCGCCGCCGCCGAAGACCGACAGGTCGGCGCCCTTGCCCTGCTGCAGCAGGACCACCAGGATCAGGAACAGGCAGACGATGACGTGAACCGTATAGAGCAGATAAAGCACTTCAACCTCCCGCGGCGGTAGCGCCGCAAGCCCGGATGATAGCGAGAAAGCGGTCGGGGTCAAGGCTGGCGCCGCCGACCAGGAAGCCGTCGATGTCGGGCTGGGCGAACAGCTCGTCGGCGTTGTCGGGGTTGACCGAGCCACCGTAGAGGATGCGGCGCGCCGCGGCGGCCTCGTCGCCGATCAGGTCGGCGAGCAGCTCGCGCAGGAAGCGGTGGGCCTCGCCGGCCGTCTCCGGGGTGGCGGTCTGGCCGGTGCCGATCGCCCACACCGGCTCGTAGGCCAGCGCGAACGGGTCGGGGCGCTCGGCCAGGGCGCGGCTCACCTGCCGCTCGAGCACCTCGAAGGTGCGGCCGGCAGCGCGCTCGTCGGCGGTCTCGCCGACGCACACCATCGGCACCAGCCCGTGCGCCAGCGCGGCCACCGCCTTCTCGCCCACAAGCTCGTCGCCCTCACCGTGGTCGCGGCGCCGCTCGCTGTGACCGCACAGCACCCAGCTGCAGCCGGCGTCGACCAGCTGCGGTCCCGAGACGTCGCCGGTGTGGGCCCCCTTGGTCGCCGGGTGCAGGTCCTGGCCGCCGCAGGCGATCGGGCTGCCGTCGAGCGCCGCCGCCACCACCGGCAGCAGCGGGTGGGAGGGAAACATCACCACCTCCGCCGCCGCCCCCGCGATGCCCGCGGCCAGCCGGCGGCAGTGCTCCACCGCCTCCTGCCGCACGAAATGCATCTTCCAGTTGCCGCCGACCAGCGGGCGGCGCGCTCCGGATCCGCTCATGCCGTCCCCCTCAGAATCTCGACGCCGGGCAGCCGGCGGCCGGCGAGCAGCTCGAGCGAGGCGCCACCGCCGGTCGACACGTGCCCGATCCGCTCGGCGACGCCGGCGCGGCGCGCTGCCGCCAGGGTCTCGCCGCCGCCGATCACCGTGCTGCCGCCGCATTCCGCCACCGCCCGCGCCACGGCGTTGGTGCCGTCGTCGAACGGCGGCCGCTCGAACACACCCATCGGGCCGTTCCAGAAGACCGTGCGAGTGCCGGCCAACGCCTCGGCGACGGCGGCCCGCGACCGGGGTCCGATGTCCACCGCCAGCATGTCCGGCGGCACGGCGCCCGCCGCCACCGTCTCGACCCGCCCCGGCTCGTTGAGATCGTCGGTGACCACCAGGTCGCTCGGCACCAGCACCGTCACCGAGCGCTCGGCGGCGGCCGCCAGGATCTCGCCGGCCAGCTCGAGCCGGTCGCGCTCCACCAGCGAGCGGCCGAGGTCGAGCCCCTGCGCGGCGAGGAAGGTGTTGGCCATCGCGCCGCCCAGCGCCACCAGGTCGACCCGCGGCAGCAGGTTGCGCAACGTGTCGGCCTTGCCGGCGATCTTGGCGCCGCCCAAAACCAACGCGAACGGCCGCTCGGGCGATGCCAGCAGCCGCTCCAGGCTCTCGACCTCGCGCACCATCAGCCGGCCGGCGGCGCGGCGCGTGAGCCGCTCGGCCACGCCCACCGTCGAGGCGTGGGCCCGGTGGGCGGCGCCGAACGCCTCGCCGACGTAGACCTCGGCCAGCGCCGCCAGCCGGCCGGCGAAACCCGGCTCGTTGGCGGTCTCCCCCGGGTGAAAACGGAGGTTCTCGAGCAGCGCGACCCCACCCGGCTCGAGCGCCGCCGCGGCGGCCTCGGCCGGCAGCCCGACGCAGTCCTCGGCGAACGCCACCGGCGCCCCGAGCAGCCGTTCGAGCTCGGTCGCCACCGGCCGCAGGCTGTACGCCGGGTCGACCTCGCCGTCGGGCCGGCCGCAGTGCGACGCCACCAGGGTGCGGGCGCCGGCGCGGCGCAGCTCGCCGAGGGTGGGCAGGGCGGCCTCGAGCCGCGCGCTGTCGGTCACGCGGCCGTCCTCGAGCGGCACGTTGAAGTCCACCCGCACCAGCACGGTGGTGCCGGCCAGGCCGTCGAGCCCGAGGTCGTCGAGAGTCCGCAGAGGGTTCATCGCCACGCTCCTCTAGAGGCCGGCGCCGGCCAGCTCGACCAGGTCGGCGAGCCGGCTGGCATGGCCCCATTCGTTGTCGTACCAGGCCACGACGCGGTGCAGCCGGCCGTCCACGGTCTGGGTCAGCGGCAGATCGATGATCGCCGAGTGCGGGTCGCCGAGGAAGTCGGACGACACCAGCGGCTCGTCGCTCACCGCCAGGACACCCGCCAGCTCGCCGGCGGCGGCCTGGCGGAAGGCGTCGTTGACCTCGTCCGCGGCCGGTCGTCCGCGCAGCTCCGCCACCAGGTCGATCAACGAGACGTTGGGCGTGGGCACGCGCACCGCGAAACCCTGGATGCGGCCCGCCAGCTCCGGCAGCACCCGGTCGATCGCGCTCACCGCGCTGGTGGTGGTGGGGATCATGTTGAGCGCCGCCGCGCGCGCCCGCCGCGGATCGGGATGCGGGTAGCCCAGCAGCCGCTGGTCGTTGTTGTAGCTGTGGACGGTGTTGAGCAGGCCGCGCTCGAAGCCGAAACCGCGGTGGAGCACCTGGACCACCGGTGCCAGGCAGTTGGTGGTGCAGGAGGCGCCGCTCAGCAGGTGGTGCTCGGCGGCGTCGTACGCCGCTTCGTTGACGCCGCGGCAGACGGTCAGATCGAGTCCCTCGGCGTTGGCCGACACCACCACCTTGCGCACGCCGCTCCGCAGGTGGGCCTCGGCCTTCGGCCGGGTGGTGCAGCGGCCGGTCGCGTCCACCACCAGCGCGGGCTCCTCGCCGTGCCACGGGATGGCGGACGGGTCCGGCTCGTTGTAGACCGCGATGCGGCGCCCGTCCACCACCAGGGCGCCGGGCTCGGCGGTGACGGCGCCGGCGAACGGGCCGTGCAGGCTGTCGCGCGCCACCAGACCGGCCAGCTGCTCGGCGGTGCCGAGGTCGTTGACCGCCACCACCTCGAGCGCCGGGCGCTGGTGGGCAACGCGGAAAAGCGCGCGGCCGATGCGGCCGAGACCGTTGATGGCAAAGCGTACCGGCATGGTGAACGGCGGCGCGAGACCGCGCGCCAGCGACTCCGAGAAGGTCCAGGGGCGACAGGGCGGGACCAGCCTGCGGCCGGATTCTAGCACCGGCCGCTGTGGGATGATCCGCCCCGTGACCACCGGCGAGCCCCGCCAGCCGCTCGTGCTGGCGATCGAGACCTCGTGCGACGACACCGCCTGCGCGGTGGTCGACGGCGCCGGCAGGGTGCTCTCCTCGGTGGTGTCGAGCCAGCTCGCCAGCCACCGCCCGTTCGGCGGAGTGGTGCCCGAGATCGCCTCGCGCGAGCACCTGCGCAACTGGCCGGCGGTGGGCGACGAGGCACTCGCGCTGGCGGCCGTCGACCTCGACCGGATCGGCGTTGTGGCGGCCACCCGCGGGCCGGGTCTGATCGGGGCGCTGCTGGTCGGGCTGTCGCTCGGGCGCACGCTGGCATGGGCGCTCGAGCGACCGTTCCACGCCGTCCATCACCTCGAAGGTCACGTCTACTCGCCGTTCCTCGACCCCGCGGGCGGACCCGCCGTCGCGGTGCCGGCGATTTTCCACGCGCTGGTCGTCTCGGGCGGCCACACCGCGCTCTACCGGATCGACGACAGCCGGACCGAGACGCTGGCCGAGACCCGCGACGACGCCCTGGGCGAGGTGTTCGACAAGGTCGGCAAGCGGCTCGGGCTGCCGTACCCGCAGGGGCCGCAGGTCGACGTGCTGGCCGAGCGCGGCCGCGCCGAGGCCTGCCCGATGTCGATCGCGCGCTGCTCGGACGGCTCGCTCGACTTCTCCTACTCGGGGCTCAAGAGCCAGGCCCTGCTCGAGATCGAGCGGCTCGAAGCCGACGGCGTCGAGACCGACCTCGCCGCGGGCGACGCTCCTCAGCCGGTGCTCGACCTGCTGGCCGGCTTTCGCGCCGCCGCCTGCGGCCAGCTCCTCGACCGGCTGCGCCGGCTCCACCGCCGCCACCCGATCGGGCTCCTCGCGGTGTCCGGCGGCGCCGCCGCCAACCGGCTGCTGCGACGCGAGCTGGCGGCGTGGGCCGAGCGCCGGGCGGTCGACCTCAGGCTGGTGCCGCTGGTCTACGCCGGCGACAACGCGGCGATGATCGCCCACGCCGCGCTGGTGCGGGAGCGCCGCGGTTTGCGCGACGATCCGCTGGCGGTGGACGCCGCCAGCCGCATTCCGCTGGGGTAGCCTGGGAGCACCCGACGAGGAGACGCGATTGACGATACGAACAGCGGACCGCTGGCTGCTGGCCGTGGCGCTGGTGGTGATCGACCTGGCGATCTTCGCCGTGCCGCTGACCGGGAT
Source organism: Thermoanaerobaculia bacterium (assembly GCA_041574955.1). Lineage (GTDB taxonomy): Bacteria > Acidobacteriota > Thermoanaerobaculia > Multivoradales > JAHEKO01 > CALZJC01. The sequence goes on from JBFGNS010000110.1 coordinate 5,194, forward strand.
GGCCGCCGCCTACGTCCTGCTGGCGCGCCCACCGTGGTTCAAGCGCTGGGTCGAGCAGCTCTACGACGCGTCGTGAGCCGGCCGGCCGCTCACCCGCCCGCGGCCGCCGCCGGCTTCTCGCGGTAGGCCCGCTCGATCCGCACCGGCTCGAGCGGCACGTCGGACATCCCGCCCCGCCGGACGGTGCGCACCCTGGCGATCTCGTCGGCTACCTCCATCCCCTCGACCACTCGTCCGAAGACCGCGTAGCCCCAGCCGCGCGGCGTCTTGGCGGTGTGGTCGAGCCGCCGGTTGTCGACCAGGTTGACGAAGAACTGGGCGGTGGCCGAGTGCGGGTCTCCGCCGCGCGCCATCGCCACCGAGCCGCGCACGTTGCTCAAACCGTTGTCGGCCTCGTTCTGGACCGGTGCCCGCGTAGCTTTCCGCTCGAGCTCGGGCGTGAAGCCGCCGCCCTGCACCATGAAGCCGGGAATGACCCGGTGGAAGACGGTGCCGTCGTAGAAGCCGGACTCGACGTAGGCCAGGAAGCTCTCGACCGTGGCGGGAGCCGCGGCCGCGTCCAGCTCGAGCACCATCGTGCCCTTGGAGGTCTCGAGCACCACGCGTGGCGCGGCGGCGCCCTCGGCGGCGCCCAGAGGAGCGGCGACCGCCGCCAGCAGGCAGAGGCCGAAGCCCAGGGCGAGACGGGGAAGGGGGGTCGAATGGCGTCTCATGGCGTCTCCTCGCGGACGTTTGCGTCGTCGCTGCCGTCGCCGGCCGCCGCCCGCTCCCGCTGGCAGGCGTCGCACGGGCAGATCTGGCGCAGGAAGTCGAACCGGTAGATGCCGGTGGCGTGGCCGTCGGTCCAGGCGAAGGCGATGGCGTAGTTGCCGACCGGGGTGATGGTCGCGGGCTCGACCGAGACCTGCGGCCGGTGGAACACCACCGGGCCGACGGCGTGCCCCTGGCAGCCAGCGCACGGGCAGAAGCCGCGCAGGTAGTCGTAGTCGAACTCGGCGCTGTGCCCGTCGCTCCAGGTCAGCCGTGCCTTGCGGAGCTCGGGGAGGCGGCGGATCTCGGTGAGGTGGGGGCTCTCCATGCCGGCGGCGATTCTAGCCCGCGCGGTGGTACGGAGGCTTCGGCACGGGTGCTTGGCCGTGTGGGGCCCAGGGCTGCGCTCCAAAGGCGAGGGTGATGTCGCTCCGTCCCGGGCCCCAAACGGCGGGCGCACCCTCCGGCGGTGGCCTCAGCGCCGGGCTCACTTCGGGGGTCGTGTCGATGGGTCGATCGCGGCCCGGGTTCCGACTCCGTGACCCGCAGCCCGCTGCCATCCTGAGCGCAGCGAAGGACCTCAGCACCAACTCCGGCAGGGCACTCCCGGCGCGCAGCACTGTCCATGGCCTCGGCCCGCGCTCTCAGGAAGGCGGGTCGACGGTGCCGGCGGGGGTCCAGGGGCCGCAGCGGAGGATGCGCCAGGCGGTCTTCAGGCTGCCGGCCAGGGCGCCGTGGCGCCGGATCACGGCTTCGCCGTAGTGGCTGCAGGTGGGCTCGAACCGGCAGCGCGCGCCGGCGGCGGCGAAGCGCGGCGACAGAGTGCGCTGGTAGAGGTCGATGGTGGCCAGCATGGCGCGCGCCGAGAGCTGCGCCGCGGGCGGACGCGCCAGGTCGGCGCCCAGCAGGGCGACCAGGGCGGCGAGCACGACCCAGACGAGCCGGCGGCTGCCGCGGGGCCGGGCTGCGTCGTCCGCGCTCACCTCAGTAGGGCAGGGTACCGCTCGCCGCCCGACCGAGCCACACCGCCACCAGCAGCGCCAGCTGCGCCAGCAGCAGCTGGGCGATGAGCCGCCGCGACGGCGGCGCGACGACGCCGTAGAGCGACAACCCCCAGACGCCCCAGCCAACGACCACGTCGGCCACCGCCAGCGGCACCAGCGGGTGCAGCGCGAGCGCCTGCCCGAAGTTGCCGTGGAGCAGCTGGGCCACCGCCCGGGTCATGCCGCAGCCCGGACAGGAGACCCCGAGGAACCTGCGGGTGAAGCACAGGGTCCGGCTCGGGTCGTCGCCCGGCAGCCAAGCGGCGAGCAGGGCGGCCGCGCCGGCAGCGCCGGCGCCGGCCAGCCAGAACCAGCCCTTGCGTGTCAACTACTGCTGCCCGAACACCGCGCCCAGCACCGCCATGCCGCCGAAGAAGAAGATCCAGAGCAGGCCGAACACCAGAAAGGCCGTGCCGATGATGCCCAGGATCATGCCCGCCTTGGCGGTCCCCTCGTTGGTGGCGGGCAGGGTGCCGGCGGCGATCGCTGCCAGCTCCTGCCTGCCCATGTACCAGGCCACCGGGCCGAGCAGGTTGCAGCACAGAACGCCGAGGATGCCCAGCACCAGGATCAGCGTCGCGTTGCCGCCGCCGCCGCCCGTATCGTGGGTTCCGGCGGTACCGTGGGTGGTTGGTTCGCTCATCTCGAGACCCTCTCTCGCGGCCGCGGAGCCGTGCTCCCGGCGGCGCTCAGAACTTGTCCGCGAAGTCGCTCAGACCGGGGATCTTGAAGCGCTCGCCGTTGATGCCCTTGATGATGCAGATGATGTGGACGACCAGCGCCACCAGCGGCAGGAACACCGACACGAGCATGCTGAGGCAGCCCAGGACCGGCACGGCGGACAGCACGCCGAGCACGATGCCGAGGACCACCCAGGCGCCGAAAAGAACCAGGCCGTGCTTGGCATGCCACTGCACCTCCTGGTCGTCCTTCTCCATCAGCAGCGGGATCAGCGCCAGCAGACCGAGATAGGACAGGACGATCATCAGGGTGCGGTTGGACGAGCCGCCGGCTCCCGAGCCCGTGGCGGGCGGCGGAGGCGGAGGCGCGGCAGGTGCTTCGTTCTCGCTCATCAGACTCTCCTCCTAGAAGGTGGACGTCGCCACGTCACGACTCCTCGCGACTTCGCGTCTCTGTTCACGAAGTTGTGGTCAACGGTTTGAGGCTGAACCCGGACGCGAGTCTATCCGAAGGGTCAGCGTGGCTCAAGAGTCCGTTCCCTCTCGGGAGCACCCGACGCCGAGGCCGGCGAGCTCGTCGAGCAGGGCGTCCCGGCGGGTCAGCTCGACCTCGAGCACCAGCCGGGCGGTGGCGCCGTACTCCTCCTCGACGACCCGCACCGCCGGCGGCTGGACGAGGCGCTGCACGGCCCCCAGCCGGTCGAAGCCCGCTTCCACGACGAGCCGTGCGGTGGGCCGGCGGTCGGCGGTCGGAAGCCCCTCGATCGCCGCCCTGGCGGCGCCGGCGTAGGCGCGCGCCAGCCCGCCCTTGCCGAGCTTGGTGCCGCCGTACCAGCGCACCACTCCCGCCACGACGTCGGACAGCCCGGCGCCGCGCAGCGCCCGCAGGATCGGCATGCCGGCCGTGCCGTGCGGCTCGCCGGCGTCCGACCAGCGCTCGCTCGGCGGCCAGCCGATGCGCCAGGCCCAGCACAGGTGGGTGGCGCCGGCGTGCGCGCGGCCAAGAGCGTCGAGCTCGCGGCGCGCCCGGGCGGTGGAGCTCGCCGGCCACACCACGGCGAGGAAGCGCGAGCCTCTCTCGCGCAGCTCGCCGCTGGCCGGTGCAGCCGGCACCCGGTAGCGGCCCGACTCGCCGGAGCCCGCCGCGTCCCGGCCTTCAGCCACCCAGGACCTGTTGGTAGATGGCGCGGTACTGCTCGAGGATGCGGTCCTCGCCGAACCGCTCGACCGCCCAGCGCCGGCCGGCCTCGCCCATCCGCCGGCGACCGGCGTCGTCGCGCAGCAGCTCGAGCGCCGCCGCCGCCATCCCTTCGACGTCGCCCACCGGCAGCAGGTAGCCGTGCTCGCCGTGGCGCACCACCTCGGGCAGGCCGCCGACGTCGGTGGCGATCACAGGCACCTCGCAGGAGAGCGCCTCGAGCGCCGCCAGCCCGAACGACTCGGTCTCCGACGGCAGCAGGAACAGGTCGGCGCCCGCCAGAACGTCCTCGACCGGCGCCAGGTTGCCGATGAAGACGATGTCGCCGCAGCCGCCCTGATCGCGGCAGTGCTGCTCGATCTTGCCGCGGTCGGGGCCGTCACCCACCAGCAGCAGGCGGGCCGGAAGCTCGCGGCGCACCCGGTGGAACACCTCGACCACGTCGAGCACCCGCTTGACCGGCCGGAAGTTCGACACGTGGACCAGGATCTTCTCGTCCGGCCCGGTCCAGCGGCGCGCGCCCGGGCCGCGCCGCGCCCGCTCGTACCGCTCGGGCTCGATGAAGTTGGGCACCACCTCGATCCGGTTGGGCACGCCGAGCTGCTCGACGGTGGAGCGGCGCAGCGCCTCCGACACCGCGGTCACGGCGTCGCTCTGCGCGATCCCCCAGCGTGTCGTCTCGAGGTAGTTGGGGTCGTTGCCCACCAGCGTGATGTCGGTGCCGTGGAGCGTGGTCACCACCTTGAGCGGCTGCGGCTCGAGGATCTCGCGCGCCAGCACCGCCGACACCGCGTTGGGCACCGCGTAGTGGACGTGGATCAGGTCGAGGCTGTGGTGGCGCGCCACCTCGACGATCTTGGTGGCCAGAGCGAGCGAGTACGGCGGGTACTCGAACAGCGGGTAGCGCGGCACCTGCACCTCGTGGAAGGTGAGCCGCGGGTCGACCAGCTCGAGCCGGAACGGCAGCGCGTAGCTGATGACGTGGACCTCGTCGCCGCCGCGCGCCAGCGCCATTGCCAGCTCGGTCGCCACCACCCCCGAGCCGCCGTGGGTGGGGTAGCAGTTGATCCCGATCCTCACCGCACCCCCCCGGGCAGCAGCGCCAGCGGGTCGCGCACCGCCAGCGGCAACCGGCTCAGGAACGGCTCGCCGAAGGCGGCGCCGACCAGGAGGCCCCAGTGCCGTGCGCGGCCCTCGACGGCCAGCCGGAACTCGGGCGAGGCGATCTTGGTCGCCGGTCCCTGGGGCTCGGCACCCGGCCGGTGGAGCTGGCTCGAGTAGGCGTCGAGCGCCGCCAGCTTGGCCGGCCAGCCGGCCGACACGTCAACCACCAGGTCGGGCTCGAACGAGTCGTGTCCCATGTAGCTCCACACCGCCGCCGGCCTGTACGGCTCGCCGGCACCGCGGTGGGCCAGACCGCTGTAGAACGCCGCCGCCGCCACCAGCCGGTGGGCGCGGGCGTGGTCGGGGTGGCGGTCGACCGCTGGCGGGCCCAGCACCAGCTCGGGACGGAAGCGGCGGACGAGCGCGATCAGGGCGTCCTCCTCTGCGCTACCGGTGCGCAGCGCGCCGTCGCCGCAGTCGAGGAACTCGAGCGCCACCGCGCCGAGCGCCTCGGCGGCGCGCTCGGCCTCGCGCCGGCGCTCCTCGGCGGTGCCGCGGGTGCCGGCCTCGCCGCGCGTCAGGTGCACGATCCCCACGCGCCGGCCGCGGCCGGCGGCCGCCGCCAGGGTGCCGCCGCAGCCCAGCTCGGCGTCGTCCGGGTGGGCGCCCACCGCCAGCAGGTCCAGCTTGTGCTCGCTCGCGGCCATCGGTCTCGCTCCAGGGTACCCGTGGTTGTTTCTACGTTGCCCGGCCCGGCGAGTTCCGGTGGCCGGCGGTCACGGTCGGATGACCTGCAGCCGCCGCGGCTCGAGCTCGAGCTGCTCGAAGTAGGCCGCCACCAGCCGCTCGCCGTACTTGCCGGGAAAGTGGGCGGTCGACACCACCCGCTCCTGCAGGGCGCCGAGCGGGCGGCAGGCGGCGCGCAGGTCCTCGGCGCGCTGGCGGGCGATCTCGCTCTGCCGCGCCACCGCCGCCGCCACCTTGCCGGTGAAGATGCCCAGCGCCTTGTCGACCTGGCCGCGGGTCTTCTTCCACGGCCCGGCGAGGCTGGGATCGAGAGCCACCGACGCCGTCCTGAGCTCGTCGAGCGCGGCGGCGACGGCGCGGCGGGTAGGGGAGACCAGGTCGCGCTCGCGGCCGCCGGCCAGCGCCCGGTCGAGGTCGAGCTCCGGCGCCACCAGCTCGGCCAGCCCGATCTCGAGCCCCGCCAGCTTGTCGAGCTGGTGGCCGCCGAGGACCAGGCCCTGCGGCCGCATCGCCAGCCGGCCACGAGTGGCGCCGAGCGCCTCGTGCACCGGCGCCACCTGCGGCAGGTAGGACATCTCGCCCGGGCCGAGCACCACCACCGAGCTGCCGAGGATGGCGTCCTGGATGGCGGCGCGGGCGTTGACCCCCGGGCTCACCACGCCGGGGTTGTCCTCGATCGCGTCGAGCAGCCACGCCACGTCCTGCTCGAAGCCGTCGTCGCCGCGCAGGCCGAACCGCCCCTGGCCGCGCCACTCGATCCGCCGCCGGCTCGAGCCGCGCAGCAGGAACAGCGGGCTGGCCCCCGGCTGCGGCCGGATCTGGAGCTCGTAGCCGCGCTCGGCGATCGCCTCGGCGCGCGCCGCCTGCGCGGCCTCGAGCCCGGCCCGCTCCTCGACCAGACGACGCAAGTGCGGCCGCTCGGCCGCCTTGACCGCCGGCAGCATGGCGTCGAGCAGCAGCGGGCAGCGCTCGCCCAGCAGGTGGGCCAGCAGGCGGCAGAACGCCTCGCCGAAGCGGGCGTCGGGGCGGTACCAGCGGCCGAGCTGCTCGACCCAGCCGGCCCAGCGGTCGCCGGGCGCCGCCGCAGCCAGCCGCTCGAGCAGCTCGCCGACGGCCGGCCCCAGGCTCCTCATGCCGACCGGCACGAGCGGCTCCGGGTCGTCGCCGAGCTCGAACAGCTCCGGCCCTTCGGCGGTCAGGAACACCGAGCGCGCCACCTCGCGGTAGTCGTGGTCCTCGGTCGCCACCCAGAAGACCGCCACGGCGCTTTCGCCGGCGGCCTCGAGCCGCTCGGCCCACTTCGCCGCCGCCACCGCCTTCGACAGGGTGTAGAGCGGCCCGCCGAACAGCCCCGGCTGCTGGCCGGTGACCACCACCCGGGTGGCCGGGTCGGCGAGCCGGGCGGCGGCGCGCTCGGCCGCCGGGTGGCCGTAGCCGGCGTTGGCCACGGCGAGCGCGGCGGCCAGCTCGCGGCGGTCGACCGACGGCGGCTCGCCGGCGGCCGGCGCACCGTCGCCGGCGAGGCCGAGCGGCGCCAGCAGGTCGAGGTCGCGCCCGTCGAGCAGCGCCGCCGGCAGCGGCGGCACGAGCCCCGCGGCGACCAGGTCGACCTCCGGCCGCTCGCTCAACCCGCCATGCCCCCGTCGCCGTGCATCGCCGCCGGCTCAGGCCGGACGGCGGCCGACCAGGATGAGCCGCTCGCTGTGGCCGCCGAACGGCTCGCCGTTGAAGTCCCCGTACACATCCTCGACCTCCAGGCCGGCCCAGCGCAGCCCGATCGTCACCTCCTCGCGGCGGTAGGCGCGCACGCTCTCGAGATAGGTGCGGGCCGGCTGGTCCGCCGCGGTCACCCGGATCTGCTTGTTGATCCGCTTCGAGCGCGGATCGTACCAGCGCTCGATCTCGACCGGCCGGCCCTGGATCTCCTGAGTCTCGCGCGGCTCGAGCGTCGCCAGCACCCGGTCGATGTTGAACAGGTCGATCAGGAAGGCGCCGCCGGGGGCCAGCACGCGCACGATCTCCTCCAGGATGCGGAAGTTCTCGCGCTCGCTGTCGAAGTAGCCGAACGAGGTGAAGAAGTTGAGCACCCAGTCGAAGGTGCGGTCGGCGAACGGCAGCCGCCGCATGTCGCCCGCCACCCGCGGCAGGTCGGCGTTCTGCGCCAGCAGGGTCAGCGACAGATCGAAGCCCAGCGCGCGGTAGCCGCGTCGCCGGAGCGCCTCGGTGTGGCGGCCTGCGCCGCACGCCAGGTCCAGCAACGCGCGTGGCGCGCGCGGCCCGAGACGGCGCTCGACGAAGTCGACGTGGCGCTCGGCCTCGCCGCGGTCGCGGTGGGCGTAGAGCTCGAGGTACTCCTCCCCGAACCACTCCTTGTACCAGGCCACGGCGGCGATGATACCGGGGCCGCGGGGTGCGGCGCGGCACGCGTAGCAGCGGCTTGGTGAGTAAGGTCAGGCTAGACTGGCGTCTCGCGATGACCCTTCACCAGCTGCTCGACTGGCGGTACGGCGAGAGCGGAGACGAGCTGCTGGGCCGGCGGCTGGCGGCCGGCGAGGACCTCGCCGCGCGGCACGGAGCGCGGGAGGAGACGCCGCTGCACGTGGCGGTACGCCGGCGGCGCCTGGCGGCGGTCGAGATGCTGCTCGACGCCGGCGCCGACATCGACGCCACCACGGCGGGCGGCAAGACCGCCTTCGCCCACGCCGTGCGCCGCGGCTTCGACGAGATCGCCGAGCTGCTCGCCGCGCGCGGCGCCGACACCCGGCTCGCCGCGGCCGACCGGCTGGCGGTGGCGGTGGTCAACGACCGGCTGGACGAGGCGCGGGCGCTGCTCGCCGAGCGGCCCGAGCTGGCCCGCACCGGCAACCCCGAGGAGGACCGGCTGCTGGCCGACGTCGCCGGGCGCGAGGGCACGGCGCGCGTCGAGCTGCTCATCGCCGCCGGCGCCGATCTCACCGCGCCGGGGCTCGACGACGGCACGCCGCTCCACCAGGCGGCCTGGTTCGGGCAGCCGCAGAACGCCCGCCAGCTGATCGTCGCCGGAGCGCCGCTCGAGCAGTTCGAGCCGACCCACCGCAGCTCGCCGATCGGCTGGGCCGCCCACGGCTCGCGCTTCTCGGCCTACGCCGACGAGCGGCAGGATGCCTACGTCGAGGTGGTCGAGATGCTGCTCGCCGCCGGCTGCCGGTTCGACCACCCCGACGACCCGGGGGGCGACGCCTACCTGCTCGGCCTGCTCGGCGACGCCTCGCCGCGCGTCGCCGCGCTGCTCAGAGCCGCCGCCGGCCGCTGACGGCAGCCGCTGGGTCGAAAGGCTCAGAGCCGTCGCGGCCGCCACACCCTGTAGACTCCTCTCGCCATGCTGCGCTACGGCGAGCTCACCATCGACCCGCCGCTCGTCCTCGCCCCGATGGCCGGGGTGACCGACCGCGACTTCCGGCTGATCGTGCGCCGCATCGGCGGCGTCGGGCTGGTGTCGATGGAGTTCATCTCGTCGAAGGCGATCGCCAGCGGCAACAAGAAGACCCGCGAGCTGATGGAGTTCAGCGACGAGGAGCGGCCGCTGGCGATCCAGATCTACGGCTCGGACGTCGACACCATGGCGCACGCCGCCGAGGTGGTCGAGGAGCTGGGCGCCGACGTCTGCGACATCAACATGGGCTGCCCGGCCAACAAGGTGCTCAAGGGCTGCGCCGGGGCCGCCCTGATGGGCGATCTGGGGCTGGCCGAGCGGATGATCGCCGCCGTCAAGAAACGGCTCTCGATCCCGCTGACGGTCAAGTTCCGGATCGGGCTCGACCATAGACGCCAAAACTACATAGAGCTCGGCAAGCTGTGCGAGGCGCAGGGCGTTGCGGCGGTGTCTATGCACGGCCGCACCGCCAAGCAGATGTTCACCGGCCAGGCCGACTGGTCGGCGATCGCCCG
>JBFGNS010000111.1:0-14574 GCA_041574955.1 Thermoanaerobaculia bacterium
CGCCGCCCGACGCCGATGTCGCCGGCGGGAACGTCGGTGTCCTCGCCGATGTGCCGGTGGAGCTCGATCATCAGCGACTGGCAGAAGCGCATCACCTCGCGGTCGGACTTGCCCTTGGGGTTGAAGTTGGCGCCGCCCTTGGCGCCGCCCATCGGCAGCGTGGTGAGAGCGTTCTTGAAGCACTGCTCGAAGCCGAGGAACTTGAGCACGCTGAGCGTCACCGAGGGGTGGAAGCGCAGGCCGCCCTTGTAGGGCCCGATGGAGTTGTTGAACTGCACCCGCCAGGCGCGGTCGGCGCGCACGTTGCCTTGGTCGTCTTCCCAGGTCACCCGGAAGATGACGATGCGGTCGGGCTCGGTCATGCGCTCGAGGATGCGGGCCTCGCGGTAGCGCGGGTTGTCGAGTATGAACGGCATGACGGTCTCGGCCAGCTCGTGGACCGCCTGGTGGAACTCGGTCTCGCCCGGGTTGCGGCGCTCGAGCCCCTGCATGAACTGTTCGAGCTCGGTGGCGACTTGACTGGCGCTCATGGAGTGTCCTTTCCTGGCCGCCGACGGCGGTCGGTCATCGGGGAGCCCGGCGATCCTACGTCAGCCGTGCGCCGTCGCGCAGCTGCTCGCCGAGGCGCTCGAGCCGGCGGCGGGAACCGGTCAACCCACCCGGGCGGCTGCGTGCCAGCCACAGCGGCTCCAGCTCGTCGGCGAGGTTGCCGGCCTCGGCGGCCAGCTCGCGCCTGAGAGCGGCGGGCAGCTCGGCGACGGAGCCGCCCCCGGCCGCCAGCCGCTCCCGGCCCAGCCGGCAGCCGAGCGCCAGCGCCGCCGCGCACCAGGCGAGCTCGCGCGCCATCAGCGCACTCGCCTCATCGGCGGGGGCGAGTGCGCCGATGCCGCCCAACACCTCGTCCAGCGTGGCTGCAACCTGCTCCAGCCCGGGCCGGGTCAGCGGATCGGGTCCCAGCTTGTCCAGGCCGCGCTCGGGAAAGACCACCAGCTTGAACAGAGCGGACGAGTTCATGGGCGGGCGGCCGGTGGGCAGGTGGGGCAGCTCGTACAGGCCCCCCAACGCCGTCAGCAGCCGCCCGCTGCCGGCCGGCGCCTCGCGGTCGTGTGTCTCGAGCAGGCGCGCCAGCGGCAGCTCCGCGGGATCGGCGGCGTCCTCGGCGCGCCAGGCGAAGGCGGCACCGGCGAGCACCGGCAGCCAGCTCACCGGCGGCGGCTGGAGGTGGCCGAAGTCGCCCCAGTCGGTGATCAGCAGGCCGGCGGCGCCGCTCGCGGCGCCCGCCCGCGCGGCCGACGCCAGGTTGGCGAGCGCGTTGGGCAGCCGGCCGCCGAAGCTGTTCCAGCTGCTGGTGCCCGGGCAGAGGTAGAAGTCGAGTCCGGCCGCGGCGAGCCGGGCGGCACGTTCGGCGAACGGGTGGTCGGCCTCGTAGCCCCAGTCGAGGACCACCACGTCGCCGGGCAGCTCGGCGAGCAGCTCCGGGTGCGCCGCCGGCATGTCTCCCCACAGCTGGATCCGCCGGCCGTGCTCGGCGGCGAGGGCGTGGATGTGGCGGGTGAACTCGACCCAGACAGCGCCGGTGCCGCGCTGGCGGCAGGCCTCGGCGGACCGCCCCCGGCCGAGGTCGAGAGTCTCGTCCAGCCCGACGTTGACCTGCCGGCTGGCGAAACACGGCAGGAGCTGAGCGTAGAGGTCGCGCAGCAGCTCGAGGCTGCCGGGGTCGATCGGGCAGAGGCTGAACGGCTCGCGGCGGTCACCGAACGGGTGCTTTATGCCCTCGGGGCACTCGGCCAGCCGCCGGTACGGCTCGTGCCGCAGCCAGCGGTGGAGGTGGCCGAAGCTGTTCTGGTTGGGCACCAGCTCGACGGCGCGCTGGCGGCAGTGGTCATCGAGCCGGCGCACCTCCTCCGGAGTGAGCGGGCTGGCGTCGCGCCACACCGGCTCGTGCCCGCGGTAGGCGAAGGTGTGCTCGGTGTAGAGCTGGAGCTGGTTGAGCTTGAGCGCCGAGATGCGGTCGACCAGGGCGAACAACGATCGCATCGTCGGCACCCGGTTGCGGCTGACGTCGAGCAGGAAGCCGCGGTGGGGGAGGCTCGGCCGGTCCGTCACCCGCACCGCCGGCACCGCCGGCTCGGCGCCCGGCGACGGGCGGTGCAGGCGTAGCCACTGGACCAGGGTCTGGGCGCCCCAGTAGAGGCCGGCCGCGCTGCCGCCGGCGATCTCGATTCCCGCCGCGCCGACCGCCAGCCGGTACTCCTCGCGGGCGAGCGCCGGGTCGACGGTGAGCCGCAGCGGCGGCGACCGCTCGGCTGACGGTTCGGAAGCCGGCGCGAGAGCGAACCCGAGGCCCGGGAGGGCGCGTTCGAGCGCGCCGCGGGCGAGGTCGGCCGCCGGCTCGGCGTTGCCGTCGGAGAGCGCCAGCCGGGCCGAGCGTAACGCCCCGTCACCGTGCTCGAGCCGCCGCGGCCGCGGCACCAGGAGGTCGGACACCCCTCAGCCGGAGGCCTGGACCGAGCAGATCGGCGGCAGGTGCTCGGCGGCCGTGCCCCAGCTCTCGCTGCCGTCGGCGGAGGCGAACACCGCGCCGCTCTCGGTGCCGAAGTAAAGGCCCAGCGGGTCGCGGCCGTCGTCGCAGAACGCCTGCCGCAGGACGGTCAGATAGGCGTCGCGCTGCGGCAGCCCGGTGTCGGACGGCTGCCAGCTGGCGCCGCGGTCGCGGGTGCCCCACACCCGCAGCCGGCCGTCGGGGGTGACGCGGTCGTAGTCGGCGACCAGCGGGATCACCCAGGCGCGGTCGGGGTCGCGCGGATGGACCACCAGCGGGAAGCCGAACTCGGCCGGCAGGCCGCTCGAGACCCCGATGTCGTGCCAGTGCGCCCCGGCGTCGTCGGACCGGTAGACGCCGCCGTGGTACTGCATGTAGAGAGTGTCGGGCTCGACCGGCGAGCGCAGCATCTTGTGGATGCAGTGCATGAGGGCGTCCTCGCGCGCCTCCTCGGGCAGGTAGCCGGCCACCAGACCGGAGACGCCTCGACGCCACGAGCCGCCGCCGTCGTCGGTGAGCCAGACGCCGGCCGCCGAGATGCCCACCGCCAGCCGCCGCGGCTCGCCGGGCCAGGGGCAGATCGAGTGCAGGCAGAGGCCGCCGAAGCCGCCCTCCCACTGCGGCCGGGTGGGATCGTCCCACAGCGCCCGGTTGAGCTGCCAGCTCTTGCCGTCGTCGCGGCTGTGGAACAGCGCCGCCGGCGCCACGCCGGCCCACAGCTCGCCGTCGGCCGCTCCCGGTTGGACGATCCAGATGCGGTCGACCGAGGCGCCGGCTTCCTCCGGGAACGCCGGGCCGTCCGCCTCGGTCCACTCACCGGTCGGGTCGTCGGCGTAGTAGAGGTGGGGCCCGAACTGGCCGTGGGTCACCGCCGCCCAGTAGGTGCCGGTGCGCCGATCCCGGACGGCGTACTCGGCCACCTGTCCGACGAAGGCGCGATGGGCCACGCCGAGCGCACCGCCGCGCTCGCCGCGCAGCACCAGCAGGCCCTTCTTGGTGCCTACCAGCAGCTCGATCTCGCCGGCGCCGCCCGAGATCGCCTGCACCACCCACAGCTCCTCGTGCGGGGCCAGGGGGCGGCCGGTGCCGGCCCGCTCGTCGCCGACGAACAGGCTGACGTGCTGGCGGAGGTCGCCCTGCTCGTCGAGGATCCATCCCTTCAGCCCGGGGTGTCGCCGCTCGAGCCAGCGCAGCGCCTCGGCGGCAGTGGCGCCCTCCACCTCGATCTTCTCGGCGCCTCCGGCCCGAGCCTGGAGCGCCGTCGGGAGAATGACGACTGCCATCGGAAGCCTCCTTTCGAGGCCGCCATCCTAGCGGATCGGAGCCCGCCGGCGGCGCCGCCAGAACCCCGGTCTGCGGCCGCTGCACGCAACCGGGGCGACGCCGCCGCGTGACATACTGCGGACGCGGAGGAGGTTGCCGTGGGGGACAAGGGTCTCGTACTGATCGTCGACGATGAGCCGGGTATCCTGGCGACGCTGTCCGGCGTGCTTTCCGACGAGGGCTTCGACACTCTCGAGACCGGCAGCGGCGAGGAAGCTCTGACGCTCTTCACCGAGCGCCGGCCGGACGTGGTGTTCCTGGACATCTGGCTGCCGGACCGCGACGGCCTCGAAACGCTGCAGGCGATGCGCGAGATCGATCCGGCGGTGGCGGTGGTGATGATGTCGGGCCACGGCAGCACGTCGACCGCGGTCAAGGCGCTCAAGATGGGGGCGCTCGACTACCTCGAGAAGCCGCTGTCGTACGGCCAGGCGGTGGAGGCGGTCAACGGCGGGCTGCGTTACCGCGAGTCGCTGGAGGCAGACTCCAGCCTGCTCACCTCGCTCGAGCTGACCAAGGACCGGATCGACACCGACCGCCAGCTCGAGCCGGCGCCGGCGTTCGCGCTGGTGCGCGAGGGTCGCGAGCCGCAGCGCACCATCGGCCAGGCGACCGTGCTGTACGGGCTGGGGCTGCACTCGGGGCGTCGTACGGGCATGTCTCTGCAGCCGCTGCCGCCCGACCACGGCATCCACTTCGTCACCCTGCCGACCAACACCCACATCCCGGCGTGGGTCGGGTCGGTGGGCGAGACGACCTACGCCACGACGCTCGAGGGCGAGGACGGCTCGACCATCTCGACCGTCGAGCACCTGCTGTCGGCGCTGCACGCCGCCGGCGTCACCAACCTGCTGGTCAAGGTGCACGGCGAGATCCCGGTGCTGGACGGCTCGGCGCTCGAGTTCTGCCGCACGCTCGACGAGGTGGGCGTGGTCGACCAGCCGGCGGCGCGCCGGGAGGTGGTGATCGATCGGCCTTACGAGGTCACCGGGGAGGAAGGCAAGCTGCTGCGCATCGAGCCGTTCGACGGCTTCGCGGTGTCGTACCTGTTGCGCTACCCGCCGCCGGTGGGCGAGCAGCGTTACGAGTTCGAGCTCACCGACTTCGCCCACTACCGGCACGAGGTCGCGCCGGCGCGCACCTTCGGCTTCCTCAAGGACGTGCAGATGATGAGCGAGCTAGGCCTCGGCTCGGGCGGGCGCATCGACAACTGCATCCTGGTCGGTGACGACGAGGTGATCAACACCGAGCTCAGGTTTGCCGACGAGTTCGTGCGCCACAAGATCCTCGACATCATCGGCGACCTCTACCTGATGGGCTACCCGCTGCGCGGGCGGGTGACCGCCAAGCTGAGCGGTCACCGGTTCAACATCGCGATCCTGCGCGAGATCCTGGCGGCCAACGGCGTGGCGACAGCCGCCGGCGCCTAGCCAGGCTAGCTCGGCGGCTCAGGTGCCGGCCAGGGTCTCGGCAACCACGCTGTCGACGACCGCCTCGAGGCTGTCGGCCTCGCGAAACGCCCGCAGCTGGCGGTCGGCGCTGGTGCCGCCGGCCAGGATGGTGCGGGCGTACTCGACCTCGGCTCGCGAGCCGAGCTCGTCGACCACGTCGTCGAGCAGCTCGAGCAGCTCCTCGACGAGCACCGAGAGCGGCACGGCCGAGCCGCGGCCGAAGTCGATCATCTCGCCCTCGGCGCCGTAGCGAACCGCCCGCCACTTGTTCTCGTCCACCAGGTGGTGGCGGTAGCGGCGCCACGACTGGTTGCGCTGGCGCAGGCGGATGAGCTTGGCGACGATCGCCTGCAGCAGGGCGGCGATGCAGACCGTCTCGTCGATCCGGGTGCAGATGTCGGGGATGCGGAACTCGAGCGTCGGGAAGGTGGGGTGGGGCCGCATGTCCCACCAGATCTTGGTGGGCTCGTCGATCGAGCCGGTGGCCAGCAGTATGTCGATGAACCGCTGGTACTCGGCCCACGACTGAAAGTCGGGAGGGAGCCCGGTGCGCGGCAGGCTTTCGAAGACGATCGAGCGGTACGACTTGAGGCCGGTCTCGCGGCCGTGCCAGAACGGCGAGCTGGTCGACAGCGCCAGGATGTGCGGCAGGAAGTAGCGCGCCTGGTCCATGACGTCGATCAGCAGCTCGCGGTCGTCGATGCCGACGTGCACGTGCATGCCGAAGATCAGCATGCGCCGCGCCACGTCGGCCAGCGCCTCGAGGTGCTTGGTGTAGCGCTCGCGGCCGGTGATCTCCTGCGTCTTCCAGCTCGAGAACGGGTGAGTGCTGGCGGCGGCGATCGCCAGGCCGTGGGAGGCCGCCAGCTCGCCCACCGAGCGGCGCAGCCGGGCGACCTCGCCGCGCGCCTCCTGCACCGAGCGGCAGACCTGGCTGCCGACCTCGATCTGACAGCGCATCAGCTCGGGCTTGATCTGCTGGTCGAGCACCAGCTCGCCCTGCTCGAGGAACTCCGGATGGTAGGCCTTGAGCTCCCGGCTCCCGGGGTCGATGAGCTGGTACTCCTCCTCGATCCCGATGGTGAGTTGCGGCAGGGTCATGGCCGGTTGGGGAGCGTGGGTCGCGCCGGGGTCGGGGGAGTGTAGCAGGAGGGGAGGGCTTGGGGGCTTGGGGGGAGCTCATCGTGCTACCCTTTCCGTGCGGCCAGCCGACCGCAGACGGCCGCACGCTACCCTCCCAGACCATGGAACCCAGCTCCCCGATAGCGGTGGCCGGCGACGTTGCCGGCCAGTTCAGTCGCGACAGCATCCTGCGCGACTACAGGATCGCCTACCAGAGCCGGCAGGCCAGTCTGCTGGGGCGGCGCGAGGTGCTCACCGGCAAGGCGAAGTTCGGCATCTTCGGCGACGGCAAGGAAGTGGCCCAGGTGGCGCTGGCGCGAGCGTTCCGCAAGGGAGACTTCCGCTCCGGCTACTACCGCGATCAGACCCTGCTGATGGCGCTGGGCTGCTTGCGCATCGAAGAGCTCTTCGCCCAGCTCTACGCCGACGCCGACCCGCGGCACGAGCCGAGCTCGGCGGGGCGCCAGATGACCGCCCACTTCGCCACCCGCCTGGTGGGCGAGGACGGCGCCTGGCTGCGCCACGTCGACTCCTACAACACGTCGGCCGACGTGTCGCCCACGGCCTCCCAGATGCCCCGCCTGGTGGGCCTCGCCCAGGCGTCGCGGCTGTACCGCGAGCTACCCGAGCTGGCCAGCCGCGGCGGCTTCTCCGACTCCGGCAACGAGATCGCCTGGGGCACGATCGGCGACGCCAGCTGTGCCGAAGGCCTCTTCTGGGAGTCGCTCAACGCCGCCGGCGTGCTCGGCGCGCCGCTGGTGCTGTCGATCTGGGACGACGGCTACGGCATCTCGGTGCCGACCAGCATGCAGGTGACCAAGGGCGACATCTCGGCGGTGCTGCGCGGCTTCCAGCGCGCCCCGGGCTCGCGTGACGGCTACGATCTGTACTCCGTGCGGGGCTGGGACTACCCGGCGCTGTGCGAGACGTACCTCACCGCCGCCGACATCGTCCGCCGTGAGCACGTGCCGGCGATCGTCCACGTCACCGAGCTGACCCAGCCGCAGGGTCACTCCACCTCGGGCAGCCACGAGCGGTACAAGTCGCCCGAGCGGCTGGCGTGGGAGCAGGATCACGACTGCCTGCGGCGGATGCGCACCTGGATGGTCGAGCAGGAGATCGCCGCGCCCGATGAGCTGGCTCGCTGCGAGCAGGAGGACCAGGAGCTGGTGCGGGAGATGCAGCAGTTCGCCTGGCAGCGCTACCGCCAGCCGATCGAGGCCGAGAAGCAGGCGTTTCTCGACCTGGCCGGCGGCATCGAGCACCGCGACGCGGCGGAGGCCGCGGTCGCCGGCCTGTCGCGGGTCCCCAACCCGCTGCGCCGCGACCTGGCGGCGGCGGCCCACGAGCTGTTGGTGACCAGCCGCGGCGAGAGCTCGCCGGGCCGCGACAAGCTGGCCCGGTGGCGTAGCGAGCTCGAGGGCAAGGGCGGCGAGCGGTACGGCTCCCATCTGTACCTCGACGGCGAGGGGTCGGCGCTGGCAGTGCCCGAGGTGCCGGCCGCCTACGCCGAGGAGGCGCCGCTGGTCAACGGTTTCGAGCTGCTCAACCGCTGCTTCGACGCGGCGCTCGAGCGCTACCCCGAGCTGCTGGCGTTCGGCCAGGACGTCGGGCAGCTCGGCGACGTCAACCAGGGGTTCGCCGGCCTGCAGCAGCGCTACGGCGCCCAGCGGGTGGCGGACACCGGCATTCGCGAGGCGACGATCATCGGACAGGCGATCGGTCTGGCGATGCGCGGTCTGCGACCGATCGCAGAGGTCCAGTACCTCGACTACCTGCTGTACGCGCTGCAGATCCTGTCCGACGACCTGGCCACGCTCGGCTGGCGCAGCCTCGGCGGCCAGCGCGCGCCGGTCATCGTGCGCACCCGCGGACACCGGTTGGAGGGTGTCTGGCACTCCGGCTCGCCGATGGCGGCGCTGGTCCACCTGCTGCGCGGCGTGCACATCTGCGTGCCGCGCAACATGACCCAGGCCGCCGGCATGTACAACACGCTGCTGCTCGGCCAGGAGCCGGCGCTGGTGGTCGAGGTGCTCAACGGCTACCGGGTCAAGGAGCGCCCACCGGCCAACATCGGCGAGTTCACGGTACCGCTCGGCCGGCCCGAGCGGCTGCGCCAGGGCGGCGACGTCACCGTTGTCACCTACGGCGCCTGCTGCCGCATCGCCCAGGACGCCGCCGAGCTGCTGGCGCGAGCCGGCGTCGAGGTCGAGCTGCTCGACGTGCAGACGCTGCTGCCGTTCGACCGCGACGGGCGGATCGTCGAGTCGCTCGAGCGCACCAACCGGGTGGTTTTCGTCGACGAGGACGTGCCCGGCGGCGGCACGGCCTACATGATGCAGCGGGTGCTCGAGGAGCAGGGCGGCTACCAGTGGCTCGACGCGCCGCCGCGCACGGTGAGCGCGGCGCCCCACCGGCCGGCCTACGGCTCGGACGGCGACTACTGGTCAAAACCCAACCGCGAGTCGATCTTCGACGCGGTCTACGGCCTGATGGCCGAGTGCGATCCGCGCCGCTACCCGCCGATCACATGAAGCCGAGCTGGAGCCGGGCAGCCTCGGTCATCATGCCCGGGTTCCACGGCGGGTCGAACACGACCTCGACGCGGGTCTCGCCGACGCCCGGGATCTGCTCGACCCGCTGCCGGACGTCCTCGGCCAGCACCGGGCCCATGCCGCAGCCCGGAGCGGTCAGGGTCATCTTGATGTCGACCCGACGCGAGCCGTCCTCGACGCGACCGATCTCGCAGTTGTAGATCAGGCCGAGGTCCACGATGTTGGCCGGGATCTCGGGGTCGTAGCACTTCTTGAGCTGGCTCCACACCAGCTCTTCGAGCTCGGCGTCGTCGGCCGGCGCCGCGGCCGGCAGGTCGGACTCGGTGGCCTCCTTGCCCAGCGCGTCGGCGTCGGACGGATCGATGCGGTACATCGCCCCGAACTCGGTCATCACCGTGAAGCTGCCACCCAGCTCCTGGGTGATGAACGCCTTGGTGCCTTCCTCGAGCTTGACCCGGGTGCCGTCCGGAATCTGGATGGCGGTGATGTCGCGGGCCAGGCTGATCTCTTCTCGCGTGCCGTACACTCTTGGCTCCTCCAGCGGAGGCAATCAGTATATCCCGAGTCCTGTTTCGCAGTCGTCGGGCAGCCAGCCAGGTCGGGCCAGCATCAGCCGACCGGCGCGGGGCGACGACGTATCGAAGCCGGCCATTTCGCACCGAAAGCCGTGATGAACGCCGGCCGCACCGGGCCTCAGCGCAGCCTGGCCGGCACGGACGGCGCCGGCCACGCAGCATCCGGGGCTCCTGGCCGAACAACGGCGCGCACCGGCAACCCCGAGCTCGAGGCCGTCGGCCCGCCGGCCTCTTTCGGTTGGGGCCACCTGCCCGCCGGAGCGTCCGCAGCCGGCCGGTTGGTCGCGCCGCCGGCCGTGTGCGATACTCCGCACGTTCCCGGTCGGTCGGAGGGCGGCGGGTGTCCCAGCAATACCTGATCATCTTGCTCGGCGTGGTGGTGGCCTGTCTGGCCGCCATCGCGATGCTCTGGACGCGGCTGGTGTCGGAGCAGGGACGCTCCAGGCTGATCGCGCGCCAGGCCGCCGAGCTGGGCGACCTCAAGGCGCAGCTCGAGCGGTTGCAGAACGAGCAGAGCTTCGTCACCCAGTTCATCCACGAGTTCCCGCATCTGACGGCGGAGCTGCAGAGCCAGCGCAAGCTGCGGCGGGTGCCGGCGGTGCTGCTGCAGATGATCCGCCGCACCTTTCAGCCCGAGCAGGCGCTGGTGCTGATCCGCCGCAAGCGCACCCTGGCCGAGCCGGAGCGCGACCGGCGGCTGGTGGTGGCGGCGGTGACGCCTTCGGACTCGCCGTACAAGCCGGGCATGGAGATCGCCCTCGGCGAGGGCGCGCTCGGCCGGGTGGCGGAGAGCGTCGAGGTCTACGACCGCGCCGATCTGGAGGAGTACCTGGAGCCCGGGGCCGACGGCCTGCGCGGCTTCCCGGTCGACCTGGCGGCGGCGATGGTGCAGGACGACCGGTCGATGGGGGTGGTGGCGCTGTCCAAGCCGCAAAAAACCCAGGCGCGCGCCAAGGCTGTGCTGCGGCTGATCGCCCAGATGGGCGCGTTCACTCTCAACAACATGGCCACCTTCGTCGAGATGAAGTCGGCGGCGGACGTCGATCCGCTGACCGGCATCTACAACAAGCGCGTGCTCAACTACCGCCTCGGCCAGCTGCTGATGCGGTGCGAGAAGTCGGGCGGACGCCTCGCCGTCTTCCTGTTCGACATCGACCACTTCAAGAACTACAACGACGTCAACGGGCACGTCGCGGGCGACCACCTGCTGCGGCTGCTGGCGCATCTGGTGTCCGACAACATCCGCGCCGACGACGTGTTCGGCCGCTTCGGGGGCGAGGAGTTCCTGATCATCCTGCCCGACCGCGATGCCGCCCAGGGCGTGCAGCTCGCCGAGGCGGTGCGCCGCGAGATCGAGGAGTACACCTTCCCGTACGGCGAGTGGCAGCCGCTCGGCAAGCTGACGGTGAGCGGCGGCGTGGCGTCGTTTCCCGAGAACGCCGGCACCGCCTCCGACCTGCTGCGGGCGGCCGACGCGGCGCTCTACGAGGCCAAGAAGGCGGGCCGCAACCGGGTGCGCAGCGCCGCCGGCGAGATGCCGGCGGCCGGAGCGGCGCGCGGCTGAGCCGGACGGCGAGCGGCCTCAGCGGCGGGCGACGCCCGCCACCGAACGCACCTCGAGACCGCGGCCGCTGATCTCGACCTTCACCTCGGCCAGCTCGGCGCCGGTCAGCGGCCGCTCGGTCGAGAAGGCCAGCAGGTACTGGCTGCGCAGCTCCTGCTCGATGCGGGCGTAGGCGTCGGCGAGCTGCTCGATACCGGTGATGTGGAACACCCGGCCGCCGGTGGAGCGGGCCAGCGCCTCGAGCGGCAGCCGGCGCACGTCCCGCCGCTCGCCGTACAGTCCGCCCAGGGCGATGATGTACACCGGTACCCCCAGCTCCCGGCCGTAGCGGATGCAGCGCCTGGAGGTGAACCGGCTGCGGTAGTCGTCGCCGTCGGTCAGCACCACCAGCGCCTTGCGGCCCGGCTCCTGCTCGAACTGGAGCATCGAGAAGATGACCGCGTCGTAGAGGGCGGTGAAGCCGTCGGCCTCGAGGCCGGCGAAGCGGCGCAGCAGCAGCTCGACGTCGCCGGTGGTCGGTGCCGCCAGCCGCGGCCTCGTGTCGAAGTCGACCAGGAAGGCGCGGTCTCCCGGGCGCAGGGTGCTGGCGAGGAACTGCGAGCCGGCGCGCTGGGTGTCGGGCATCAGCGACCACATGCTGCCCGAGGTGTCGATCACCACGCCGAGCACCAGCGAGACCTCGGTGGCCGGCGCGAACCGCTGCAGCTCGACCGGGCGGCCAGCGAGCCGCAGGGCGAAGCGGTCGCGTGTCAGCCCGAGCTGCGGCTCGCCCGAGCGGTCGGTGACCACCGCGAACACCTGAACCAGGTTGACCTCGATACGCTCGCTGCTGCCGCCCGCCGCCAGCCGCGCGTCCTCGATCGTCGAGCCGTCTGCCAGCCGGGCCACCACCCGCACGAAATCGCGTGGGCCGGCCGTCGCCACCGGCAGCTCGGCTTGCCACGGCGGCTCGGCGCGCGCCACCAGCAGCCGATCGTTGAAATAGAAGTCGAGCCCTTCGGCGCGGTCCTCGGCGGGCAGCTCGAGGCTGGCGGTCACCCGCAGCCGTCCGTTGGCCGGGTCGACCCCGGTGATGCGGACCCGCCGCTCGATCGCCGTCTCGTTGACGGTGATCCGGTCCTCGCCCGCCTCGCTGCCGGCGACGAAAGCGACGGCCCTCAGAACGCGCGGCCGGTCGCCCTCGCCGAAGTCGATCAGCGCCGTGAACGGCGGCTCGGTCTCCTCGGCGACCGGCTGGCCGTCGAGCTCGAAGACCACCCGCTCGATCGCCGGCTCGCTCACGAGCACCCGCACCCGGGTCGGGCCGCGCACCGGCGCCTGGCGGGGCGGCAGCAGTCGCAGCACCGGCGCCGCCTCCACCGGCGCGGCGGCGGGTCGGAGGTTGCGGGTGATCCGCAGCGTGCCTTCGGCGGGCCAGTCCGGCTCGCCCCACTCGGCCTCGGCGGCACCCCACAGCTCGCCGCCGGCCGCCGCTACCCCCACCGCCACGCGGTCGACGTCGTCGCTCAGCTCGAGGTCGAGGCGGATCTCGAGCTGCCGCTCGGACCAGCCCGGCGGCGGCTCGAGGGTCAGCTCGAACCGCTGCGGCTCGCCCTCGAAGCCGGCCGCGAGGACGGCGATGGCGAGCGCTCCGGCGACCTCGGCCGGCGCCAGCAGCACGCTGACGGTCGCCGGCGCGAGATCGGGGCGGGTCGCGCCGGCCGCGTCGGCCAGCTCGAGCACCGCCCCGAGCTCCAGGGGCGCTGCGGCCGGCTCAGCTTCGTCGAGCGCGGCCTGGGCTCGGGCCAGCGCCTCGGACGCGGCGTCGGCGAGCGCCGGCCCCCCGGTGCCCGGGAGCAGGGCGAGCGCTGCCAGCCAGAGGACCGCGGGCCGACGCCTGCGTGAAGGGATGCGGTGCGGCGACGGTCTCAACGGCGGTTTGGAGCGGGTTGCCGGCTGGCAGGAGGCCGCCGGTGCCGGGCAGGGCAAGATACCATCCACCGCCCGCCCGCAGCGGGGCGGCGGCGGCCCGCGCCGGAGCGGTCGCGCCGCCCACCCCCGGGGGCAGGCCGGCTCGTTGACGCCTCGCTGAGCGCTGGTTAGCATCTTCGACGATGGCTGCACGGACCCCGGCCGGACGCACCCCGGCGAGCTTGTGGTACCGGCTGGCCGGTTGGGCCGGCGGCGTCCTCGCCGTGCTGGTCGTCGGGCTGCACGGCTACCTGCTGTGGCAGCGGGTCGCCGACCTGACCCTGTTCGAGCCGGCGGTGGGGTTGCGCTGGCTGATCGGCCTGCTGCTGGTGGCCGCCGTGCTGCGGCTGCGGGCCAGCGGCCTGTCGCTGCTGCGCGGCCGCCGTGCGCTGGTGTTCTGGCTGGTGGTGCTGATCCTCCACTCCGGTCTGCCAGGCTCCGCCGGCGGCCTCGGGGCGGCCGAAGGCGAGCTGCCCGTCCTGGCGCTTACGCTGGCCGCGGTGTGGCTGGCGCTGGCGCTCGCCGGGCGTCTCGCGGTCGGCGGTAGCCGGGCGCGGCGCGCCCGCTTCCTGCCGCCGGCACCGCCGGTGCGCACGCCCGCCGACGGCTCGCTCAGCCTGCTGTCGCGGCCTCCGCCCGCCCTCTCGCTCTCCTAGGCCACCCGCCCCTCGGGGCGCCGTGGAGGCGCGGCGTGCGCCTTTCCGGCAACGCTCTGGGGTGCCCGGCACCCCGGGGCTCGACGCGGGGCTCCCCGTGAGCCCCACCTGAACGAGAGATCGAGAGGTTCGACAGATGACTGAGACTCCCTGGTACTCGCTCCACCAGCTGGTTCTGCACCTGCCGGTCGCAACCACCCTGGTGGCGGCCTTTTTCTGCTTCCACCTGTTCACCCGCTACCGCGCCAAGGGCGGTGGCAAGCACCTGCTGTGGTGGGGCATCGGCATGCTCACCTACGGCATCGGCACGTTTACCGAGGCCTACACCACGCTGTTCGGCTGGGATCCGACGGTGTTCCGCGCCTGGTACGTGGCGGGCGCCTTCCTGGGCGGCTATCCGCTGGCCCAGGGGTCGATCTACCTGCTGATGAGCCGTCGCTTCGCCAACCGCTCGGCGTGGATCGTCTGCAGCCTGATCGCCGTCGCCGGCGTTCTGGTCTTCCTGACGCCGCTCGACCTGTCGCTGGTCGAGACCCAGCGGCTGTCGGGACGGGTCATCGAGTGGGAGTGGCTGCGGCTGATCAGCCCGTTCATCAACCTGTACGCCGCCGCCTTCCTGATCGGCGGCGCCGTGGTGTCGGCGATGCGGTTCCGCCGCGAGCCGGCGCACCGGGCGCGCTACGTGGGCAACATCTTGATCGCCGTGGGCGCCCTGCTGCCCGGAATCGGCGGCACCATGACCCGCGCCGGGATGGTCGAGGCGCTCTACGTGACCGAGCTGGCCGGGCTGCTGCTGATCTACGCCGGCTACCGCAAGTGCATCGAGGCGCCGGCGC
>JBFGNS010000112.1:0-14543 GCA_041574955.1 Thermoanaerobaculia bacterium
GCCAGGCTGGTCACCACCCCGCGGCTGGTGAGCGGCGAGATGTCGCTGTCGACGGTGTCGTCGCCGCCCTGATCGAGGCTGGTGAACAGGTAGCCCGGCGGAGCCAGCACCTCAACGAAGTACGACCCCGCCTGCACCGTGAAGCCGTAGGTGCCGGCGGCATCGGTGAGCGCCGTCTTCACCAGCACGTCGTCGCCGCCGCCCGGCATGCCGTCGCCACCCGGGCTCCACAGGTTGACCGTGACGTTGGGGATGCCCGGCTCGCCGGCGTCCTGCACGCCGTCGCCGTCGAGGTCCTCCCACACGAAGTTGGAGATCGTCGCCGGCTGGCGGCGCACGAAGCCGAAGTCCTTCTCCAGCGTCGACAGCTCGGTCGAGTCCACCGGCTCCGCCGGCGAGCCCTGGGTCTGGGTGTAGCCGATCAGGATGCCGTTGTCGTCGGAAATGACCACCACGTAGTCGCCGAGGATGACGTCGTTGAACAGGTAGTTGCCGTTGGCGTCGGTGACCTTCTGCGCGATCAGCGGCTCGTTGAAGTCGACCACGCCGTCGCCGTCGAGATCCTGGTACAGGTCCAGCGTCACCAGCTCGAGCCCCGGCTCGCCGGCGTCCTGCGTGCCGTCGGCGTCCAGGTCGTGGTAGACGGTGTCGCCGATCGAGAAGGTGCCTACCCCGTCGTAGCCGAAGTCGAGGGTCAGGTCGACCGTGTTGTTGGTGTCGACGATGGTGGCGCTACGGGCGTCGCACACGGTACAGGTACCGGCCTCGTCGGGGTCGCCGGTCTGGGTGAAGTCGTCGAGCGGCGCGAACCGGCTGTCGTCGCCGTTGGTCTCGTTGCCGGTGCCGTCGCGGTCGAGGTCGAGGTAGCCGTTGATCACCTTGAAGCCGCTGACCGTGCCGCTGTCCTGGCCGTTGGTCTCGAGCACCCCGTCACCGTCCAGGTCGAGCCGGCCGTTGATCACGCTGACGCCGTCCACGGTTCCGTTGTCGTCGCCGTTGGTCTCCCCCGCCACCCCGTCGCCGTCGAGATCCAGCGCGCCGTCGAAGATGTCGAAGCTGCTGAACTGGCTGACCACCACGATGTAGCCTTCGCCGTTGTTGTCGAACTTCAGCCGCTGGAAGTAGTAGTTGCCGTTGACGTCGGTCAGCCGGGTGGCGATCACCTTGTCCTTGGAGGGGTCGATCAGGCCGTTCTTGTTGGCGTCGTTGTAGAGCAGCAGCCGCACGCCCTCGATGCCCGGCTCGTTCGGGTCCTGCACGCCGTCGGCGTCGTCGTCGTACCAGACACGGTCGCCGATCAGCGCCTCGGGGTTGTCGATCACGTAGCCGAAGTCGGCGGTCACGTCGGTCGGCCCGCCGGAGGTGAGGTCGACCGCGTAGGGCGCGACCTTGCTGATGTTGTCGCCGGTCGGGCCGAGCGGCAGGAAGACCGACTCCAGGAACTGGCCGAGGACGTTGCGCGTGTCGCTCACCCACACCAGGTAGTCGGCGTCGGCGTCGCCGCCGCCGTCGTCGAGCGGCAGCCCCGGGAAGGCGTAGGTGCCGTCGTTGGCGGTGACGGTCGAGGCGATGATCAGCTCGCCCGGATCCCAGAGGCCGTCGCCGTCGGCGTCGTCGATCAGCGACAGCGTGACGTTGCCAAGACCCGGCTCGCCAGCGTCGAAGACAGCGTCCTCGTCGACGTCGAACCAGACCTGGTTGCCCACCGAGCCCAGCGCCGGGTTGAAGTAGCCGAAGTCGGCGTTGAGGTAGACGTCGCCAGCGTCGACCTGGAACGCGGTGCTCGGATCGGTCTCGCTCTGCGGGCAGGGGGCGCCGAGCGGCGGGCAGCTCGACAGCGTGTAGCCGGCCAGCACGCCGCCGGTGTCGGTGACGTCGACGACGTACTGGCCCGGCGCAACGCCGGTGAAAAGGTACTTGCCGTCGGCGGTGGTGACCGTGGTGGCCACTACCGACAGCGTGTTGGCGTCGACCAGGTCGACGGTGACGCCGCCGATGCCCGCCTCGCCGAGGTCCTGGATGCCATCGTTGTCGACGTCCGACCAGACGTAGTCGCCGACCACCGCCGTCGTCAGGTCGCCCGGCGCGTAGCCGAAGTCGGCCAGCAGGTACTCGTCGTCGAGCGGCAGGTCGAGGCGGCCGCTGGGATCGGTCTCGGTCTCGGGCCCGCTGGTGAGGGCGTAGTTGGCCAGCACGCCGTACTCGTCGGTGACGTCGACGAAGTAGCTGCCCTCGCTCATGCGCGTGAACAGGTACTCGCCGCGCGCATCGGTGACCGTCGACAGCGAGGCCGAGCCGTCGTCGCCGGCGAAAAGGCCGTCGTCGGCGGCGTTGACCACGGTGTCGCCGTTGATGTCCAGCCGGCCGTTGATCACGGTGATGCCGTTCAGGCTGCCGCTGTCGTCGCCGTTGGTCTCGCCGCCGATGCCGTCGCCGTCGAGATCGAGCAGGCCGTCGATCACCGCCACTCCCGCTACCGTGCCGTCGTCGGCCGAGTCGACATCGCCGTCGAGATCGACGTCGAGTGCGCCGTCGACGACCGGCGTGTCGGGCTCGAAGACGCCGTCGCCATCGTCGCGGTAGAGATCGACCGTGACGTTGCCGATGCCGGACTCGCCGGCATCCTGGATGCCGTCGCGGTCGGCGTCGAGCCAGACGTAGTCGCCGAGCGAGCTGTAGGCGCGGAACAGGTCGACCGGGCTCTCGCCGATCTTGCTGGGCGAGGCGTGCAGCTCGACCGGATCGGTGCGGATCAGCGCCGGCGTGCCCTGCGGACAGCTGGCGGTCGAGAACACCGTACGGTCGATGCGGATCTCGTAGATGTGACGGTAGATCCAGGGGTCGTACGGCGACTGCGGGATGAAGTCGTCCTCGTTGGCCCACGGCGGCGAGTCGACCAGCAGGTCGGTGCCGGCGCCGCTGCAGTCGCCGGCGGAGCAGAAGCCGAGGTCGTTCAGGTTGTAGCCCAGCGAGGTGTCGTACTGGTACTTGCTCCAGTCGCCGCCGTTGATCAGGAACTTGGTCGTCTCACCGCAGGTCGCGGCGCCACAGGAATCGGGCTGGGCGACCTCGTAGGTCGAAGGCGTGCCATAGGCCGGGCTACCGCCGAGCGGGCCGTCGATGTAGTCCATGAACAGGTCGACCACGTCCTCGCCGCACACGTTGAGGATCTGCAGCCGCTGGCCGTCGCTCTCCGCCAGGTCGAAGAAGCTGTGACCGGCCGGCCAGGGGAACTTGGTCCCCTTGTTGCGGTTGGCTCCGTAGCTGTTGTCGACGAAGCCGAGCTCGATCTCCCAGGCGAGATAGATGAAGTTGGGGTCGACGCAGGTGTCGTCGATCTGGTGCAGCCTGGCGGTGGCGTTGACGTTGTTGGCGATGTAGTCGGTGGTGAAGCCGCGCTGGTCGTAGACCGCCTCCAGCGAGCCGTCGAGCACCGGCGGCATCGGAGCCGGCACCGGGCACTGGGCGGCGGCCAGCCGCGAGCCCACAGCCACCAGCAGCCACATTCCAGCGCGTCGCCAGGTCCGCTTCGATCCTCGGGTCATCGATCCTCTCCCTCCGCAGCGTGAGCGTCCGGCCACGCGCCGGCCGGCGCCGGCCTGGGGAGGCACGGCTCTCCGCGCCGGGGCCGCCGGAGCAGGTCCTCGAGCACGCCGCGTCCTAGCGCAAGATGCGTACCAGGTCGACCTTCGCCGGGCTCTCCGACCCGAATCGCAAGTTGGCTCATAAGTCTCGTATCTTCAGTACCTTGGGAGTAGCCTTCAAGAACCGACCCAGGACCGCTGCCGGCCCGGGCATGTGCAGACCGCCGTGGGCTGTCACACCACTGCCAGAAATCCCCCGCATCCCACGAGCCCTCCGAACCGGCCCGCAGGGTCCGCGATCGGACAGCGTGCCGCACCGAAAAGCTGAGCAACCATCGCAGATTCAGCCAAAAAGTTCAAGTACTACTTGAATTCTTGGCAAGGAGCGCACGGACCGTTGCCCGGGGCGCTTCCAGCGGCACCGGTTGTGGCACAATGACCGCTCCGCCGTCGAGGAGCAGCATGTCCGCCGGTCTCCGTCATCGCGCCGTCGCCTCGGCAGCCGCCGCCGTGTTGACCTGGATGGCAGCGCCGCTCGCGGCGTGGGTGGCCCCCCACTCCGCGGTCTTCCGCGGCCTGGTCGAGACCCACCTGGAGTGCGGGCCGATTGCGGCGCGGCTGGCCAGCGTGTCGCTCTCCGATTGCCTGAGCGCCGGGCTCGAGGCCACCGACGGCCGGTCGGTGCGCGGGCGCGCCATCCTGATGCGGGAGGTTCCGCCGGCGGCTCCCGGGGCGCTGGGACGGGTGCTGCTGTTCGGCGGTATCCACGGCGACGAGCTGTCGTCGGTGAGCGTGGTCTTCGGCTGGATAGCGGGCATCGACCGCTACGGCGCCGGAGCCGTCCACTGGCGGATCGTGCCGGCGCTCAACCCGGACGGCCTGGTGCTGCGCCCCGCCAGCCGCATGAACGCCCGCGGTGTCGACCTCAACCGCAACTTTCCGAGCCCCGGCTGGCGCGACCAGGCGCACCGCTACTGGCGCGATCGCACCGGGGGCAACCCGCGGCGCTACCCGGGGCCGGCGCCGCTCAGCGAGCCGGAAAGCCTGTGGCTGAGCCGGCAGATCGACCAGTTCCGGCCGCACGTGATCGTGGCGGTGCACGCGCCGCTCGAGGTGCTGGACTTCGACGGCCCGCCGGAGCCGCCCGAGCGGCTGGGCTCGCTGCGGCTCGAGCTGCTGGGCACCTACCCCGGCTCGCTGGGACGGTACGCCGGCGTCTACCGCGGCATCCCGGTGGTGACGATCGAGCTGCCGCACGCCGGCATCATGCCCAGCCCCGAGGAGCAGCGGCAGATCTGGTCGGATCTCGAAGTCTGGCTCGAGCGGCGACTGGCCGCGCTACCGACCAGCACCGCCGCCACGGCGCGCTGAGACCGCGCAGCCCGACCGGCCGGCGCCGCGCCCCCCGCCCTAGGCCTTGGCCTCGAAGACGATCCGCCAGCGGTCGCCGGTGCGTCGCCAAAACTGCTGCTTGCGCCGCTCGGAGCGGAAGCTGTCGCTCTCGTAGCGCTGCAGGAACTCGACCAGCACCAGCCCGTCCTCGCCCGGATAGCCGTAGACCGCGATCTGCGACAGCCCGACCCGGATGAACCGCTTGCCCTGGTTCACCCGCCGCTTGTGGGCGGCGAACCGCTCCAGCTTCATGCCCTCGGTCTCGAAGTCGGCCGCGTAGTGGTCCAGGTAGCGGTCGGTCTCGCGGCTCTCCCAGTCCTGCCGCCAGCGCTCCAGCGAATCGAGTACCGCGCGCCGCTCGGCGGCCACCGCCTCGGGCGAGGCCCAGCTGGCGCCGTTGACCACCACCACCGGCGTGCGGTCGACCTCGACGTGGCGCCGCAGCTCGACGAAATCGGCGTTGCTCAGCGTCACGCAGCCGAGGCTCGACAGCGGCGCCCGGCTGTAGCGGTCGCTCTCTGTGCCGTGGATCCAGATGCCGCTGCCGGTGCGGCCGCGCAGCCGGTCCCAGGAGTTCGGATAGTCGATGGGAAAGGCGCCTTCGCCGTACATGTCGGGCAGCCGGCTGCCCGGCAGATAGTCGTCCACGCGGTAGACCCCCACCGGGGTCTTCTCGTCACCCTCGCGCCGCTTGTCGCTGCCGCCCTTGCCGATCGAGACGTAGTAGTCGTCCTGGCGCACCGGCCGGCCGCCGCGGTTGACCAGCCGGTAGAGGCGGAAAGCGCGCAGATCGACCAGCAGCACGGTGCCTACGCCCTCCGGCAGCTGCAGCAGCTCGGCCGGCTGGCCGGCGGTGGGCGGGGCGTCGAGGTAGCGCCCCAGCCGCGCCAGCGCCTCGTGGCGCAAGCCGGCGACCTGGCTGTCGCTGCCGAGCAGGCCGAGTCCGTCCAGACGCCCCGACTTGGCCGCCAGCAGATCGGCGTAGACCACCCGTGCCAGGGCGAAGTCGGGCTGCCTCCGCACCAGCCGGGACAGGCTGCCGAGGGCGTCGTCGATCCGTCCGCCGCTGACGTCGAAGAGGCTCTGCACCAGCGGCTGCTCTGGGTGCAAGGCGTCGAGCCTCGCCGGCGCCAGGGCGTCGTCGCCGCCGGCGGTGGCCAGCACGCCGGCCCCCAGGCTGACCGCGATTGCGGCGACCGCCACCGGCGCGGCGACCCGCCGCCGCCGGCTCACTCCCGCACCTCCTCCACCGCCTCGCTCACGATCTTCCACCCGTCGCCGGCGTCCACCAGCTCGAGCGCCTTGGTCACGGTGTCGCTGAAGCGGTCCGAGCGGTACGACTGGACAAAGCGCGCCACCGCCCGACCCGGCTCCGGCTGGTCGACCTCGAGCAGCGCCAGGGAGATGTCGATGTTCCCCGGTGCGGTGAGCCGCCGCCGCCGCAGCCGCTCCCAGTCCGCCCGCGAGGAACCGTTGGCGGGCCGGAACTGCGCCGCGTAGTACGACAGATACTCGTCCGGGCGCTGCCCGGCCCAGGCGGCGGCCCACGCCTCGACCGTGCGCCAGACCGCCTGCGGATCGGCCGCCGGGGTGGGCACCGGCGCGGCGGTCTCGGCCGGCGGCGCCGGGGCAGAGCGGGCCGGCGCCGGCGGGGCGGCCGGCGGCGGCGTGGCCGGCTGGGCTTCGGCCGTGCGGACCGGCGGGGCGGCGATCGCCGGCGCCTCGCCGAGCGAGTTGATCAGCGCCAGACGCAACGGTTCCGCGTCGATGCGCTTGTCGCCGAGCGCCTCGCTGTAGGCCTCGCTCGCCAGCTTGCCGTAGACCCGCGACAGGTTCTCGTAGGTCGTGCGGTAGCTGGCGTGGGTCTCCAGGCCCTGCTTCAGGATCTCCACCGCGGTGTCGTAGTCGCCGCCGGCGGCGTACATCACAGCCAGGTTGTTGTACGCCTCGGGCCGTTCCGGGTGCTGCCGGATGAGCCGCTGGAAGAGCTCTCGCGCCTCGGCGGTGCGGCCCAGCTTGGCAAGCAGCACGCCACGCAGCAGCTCGGCCTCGATACCCGCCGACCGCCGCGCCATACCGCTCTCGAGCTCGGCCAGGGCCTCCCGGGTCTGCCCCTGGGCGTCGAGCCGGCGCACCGGCTCCAGCCAGCCCTCGCTGGCGGCCACGGCCGCCGCCAGGGCCAGCACCGTAAAGGCCAGCCACAGCGACAGGGCACGGCGCTGGATGGAGCAGGAACCGGCGGTCATGGAACGGTGAGCGCTGCCCGGGGGACGGTGAGGGTTCGCGACAAAGCGGCCGGTCGATCGCTTCACGGACAGTGCAATGCTAGCACGAGCCCGCCGCTGGCCACCGCTCGCCGGCCGGCAACGAGCTAGAGTCGGCTGCGGGAACCGCTCGCCGCCAGGAACGTTATACCAGTGGGCGGACACGTTGTGGACGACTACAAGACCGCCTCGGACGACCGCCTGGTGGAGCGTGGGCGGAGCGGCGATCCGGCCGCCTGGGGCGAGATCGTCGAGCGGCACAAGGACTGTCTGGTGAACTACCTCACGCGCATGACCGCCGATCGCACGGTGGCCGAGGACCTGGCCCAGGAGGCGTTCCTGCGCTTCTTCCAGAAGGCCGACCGCTACCGGCCGCGCGGCAAGCTGCGCGCCTACCTGTTCCGCATCGCCTCCAACCTGCTGCGCAGCCAGCAGCGCCGGCAGCGCCGCTGGCAGCTGCTGTCGGCCCGCTTCGTGCCGCCCACCGGCGAGCCGCCGCCACCGCCCGGCGGCGAGATGCTGGAGCGGGAGCGCGACCGGCTGGTAGCGGCGGCGGTGGCGCGTCTGCCCCACCGCTTCCGCGCGCCGATCGTGCTGTTCAACGTCGAGGGCTGGTCGTACCGCGAGATCGCGGAGGCTCTCGGCTGCCGCGAAGGCACCGTCAAGTCGCGCATCCACCGCGCTCGCCGGCTGCTGCGGCGCGAGCTGCAACCGTACTGGGCGGAGGAGGCCGGCTGATGCCTCGGCTCACCGACGGCGACATCGATCGGCTGCTGCGGCAGCTACCGCGCTCGCGCGCCTCGACCGGCTTCGCGCCGCGAGTCTTGGCCGCCGCCAGGCCCGGGCACGCGCCACGGCGACCGGCGGTCGCCTGGATCGCCGCCGCCGCGGTGGCGGTGGCGCTGGCGCTGGCGGTGTGGCTGCGCCCGCCGCCGGCCGCGCCGCCGGCGGACCGCCAGCAGCTGCTGGCCGAGCAGCAGGAGCTGATGCGCGAGCTCGAACAGCTCAAGGCGGCGCTGCGTCAGCCCACCGGGCCGGTGGTCTACCTCGGTGGCGACGAACGGGTCGATCTGGTGCTGGACCTCGGACAGGCCTGGCAGCAACGGCCGGCGTCGCGCACCGTGCCGGCGGCGCTCGGCCCGCCGGCCGGCGCCCGCCCGGTCACGCAACCCCGCGAGGAGGGACGTCGACGATGAGCCTGCGCATCTCTCACGCCGCCGGCACCGCGGTACTGGCGGCCGCTAGTCTGCTCGCCGCCGCGCCGCCCGCCAGCTCGCAGTCCGCAGCCGGCCAGCGGGTCGAGCGTCACAAGGTGGTGGTGGTCGAGCCCGAGACCGGTGAGCCGCGCATCGTGCACACCTTCGCCCGTCGCGGCCTGCTGGGCGTCCAGCTGCTGGACCTGACTCCGGAGCTGCGCCGCTTCTTCGGCGGCAGCGAGGAGCGTGGCGTGCTGGTGTCGCGGGTGGTCGAGAACGGCCCGGCCGCCGCCTGCGGCATCCAGGTCGGCGACCTGATCGTGGCGATCGACGGCCAGCCGGTGTCCGGCTCGCGCCAGGTGGGCGAGCAGATCGGCAGCCGGCGGCAGGGCGACCAGGCGGTGATCGATCTGCTGCGCGAGCGCCGCCCCCGCACCCTGACCGCCAGCCTGGCGGAGAGCGACCGGCCGCAGATCGAAGTCGGGGAGCTGCTGTGGCAGGGTGGCGGCGGCGAGCGCGTCGTGGTCAAGGTCGACTCGAGCGAGCTGGGCGAGCTGGTCACCATCGACCGCAGCGCAGTCGCCGAGTCGATGCAGCGGCTGATCGAGAGGATCGAGAGCGGCGAGCTGCCGCCGCCGGCAGTCCTCCACGAGCGCGAGCGGCTGACGTTCGAGCGCCGCATCGAGGAGCTCGAGCGACGGCTACGCGAGCTCGAGCGACGGCTGCGGCAGCTGGCACCGGACGGTCCCTGAGCGCGCGGTCCGGCCGCGGCTCATGGGCGGGAGACCGCCGGCCGGCGGGGCCGGCGGGGCAGCTCGTCGCGGCCCGCCGCCCCGACCCGCGCTCGCCCGAGCCGCTCGAGCGCCGCCGCCACCTCGCCGCCCAGCAGCACCGAGAGGGCGACGAAGTAGAACCAGACCATCAGCACCACGACGCCGCCGAGGACGCCGTAGACCACGTCCAGGCGGCCGAAGCTCGACAGGTAAAGCCGGAACAGCAGAGTGAACACCGCCCACAGCAGGGTGCCGACGGTCGCGCCGCCCAGCAGATGCCACCGGCCGTGGCTCAGATCGCGGTTGGGAAGCAGGTAGTACACCAGCCAGGTCATCCCCACCACCACGCCGATGACCACCGGCCAGCGCACCAGGCTGCCGAGCTGCGGCAGGCCCAGCAGCCGGCCGAGCTCGGGCCCGGCAAGCACCGTCAAGGCGCCGATCAGGACCGCCAAGCAGCCGGCGGCGATGACCGCCAGCCCGACCATCCGCTTGCGCCACCAGCGGCGGCGGCGGCGCACTCGGAAGGCGGCGTTGAGACCATCGGACAACGCCGCCACAGCGTGCGAAGCCGACCAGACGGTCAGCAGCAGCGCCAGCGACAGCGTCCCCGGACGGCGCACGTGGGTGACCTGCCGTACCGAGTCCTCGAGCGCCGCCGCCGCCTGCGGCGGCACCGCCGCCAGCAGCTGCTGCATGATCCAGTTGAACGCCGGCTCGCGGCCCAGGAAGCCGGTGACCGCGAACAGCGCGAGCAGAAAAGGAAACACCGACAGGAACAGGTAGTAGGCGATGCGCGCCGACTCGGCGCCGATGCGGTGGTTCTCGAACCGCTCGCGGACGTCGGCGACGACCTCCTGCAGCAGGCTCCCCTGCGGCTCGCTGGACGGAGGCTCGGTCATCGGTGGTGGCCCGCCGCCTGGCGTGGCGGAGGGCCGACCTACCCGGACAGCCTATCAAGGCGGTAGGATCGCCGGCGATGCGTCTGCTGCCTTTCATCGGAACCCGCTACTCGCCCTCGGCCGGCGACGTGGCCCGGCTGGCGGCACCGCCGTTCGACCAGATCGGCCCCGAGCTGCGCTCCCGGCTGCACACCGAGCCGCTGCAGTTCGCCCATCTCACCCGGCCCGATCCGCAGGCGGCGGGCGGTCCGGCCGCGCACGCCGCCGCGCTCCAGCGCCGCTGGCTGGCCGACGGCTCGATCGCCCGCGACCCGCGGCCGGCGCTCTACCCTTACGAGATCCTGCTGGCGGCCGGCGGGCGCCGTCTCGGGGTGTGCGGACTGGTGGGGCTCGAGCCGCCGGAGGCAGGCATCGTCGTGCCGCACGAGCAGACGGTGGAGCGCACCGTCGCCGAGCGGCTCGAGCTGCTGCGCGCCACGCGCTGCGACCTCGAGCCGATCCTGATGCTGGCCGACGACGACGGCGAGCTCGACCGCGAGCTGGCGCCGGTCTGCGACGCGACGACGCCGCTCGCCGAGCACCGCGATCGTGACGGTAACCGGCACCGGCTCTACCGGGTCGACGAGCCGGCGACCCTCGACCGCTGGCAGAAGCTGCTGGCCGAGCGGCGCGCGATCATCGCCGACGGCCACCACCGCTGGCAGGTCGCCCGCAGCTACGCCGCCGAGGTGCGGCCCGCCGCCGGCAGCCCCGCCGCCACCAAGCTGACGGTGCTCACCAGCCTGACCTCGCCGGGCGTCGGCATCGACCCGATCCACCGCGGGCTGGCGGGCGCGCTCAGCCCCTCGGCGGTGGCCGGCGTCGAGCGGACGCCGTGGAGCGGTGACGGCGGCCGGCAGCTGGCCGCCGCCGTGGCAGCCGCGCCGCAGCCCACCGTGGGGTGGGTGGGGCCCGGCGGGCGGTGCGAGCTGCTGCACTTCGACGGCGGCTCCGAGCTGCCCGCGGCGCGCGCCGCGCTGGCCGTCTGCCGGCTGCACGACGAGCTGCTGCCGCGCCTCGGCCTGGCGGAGAGCTCTGCCACCGACGGCAGCGTGGCCTACCGCTCCGACCCCGACGAGCTGTGGCGGGAGCTCTCCGCCGGCGGCCTGGCCACCGGCTTCTTCCTGCCGCCGATGAGCCCGACCGCCTTCGGCGCCGCGCTGGCCGCCGGCGGCCTGCTGCCGCCCAAGTCGACCCGCTTCCTGCCCAAGCTCGAGTCCGGGCTGGTGTGGGCCGAGCACGAGATCGCGCTCGGCTAGCCTGACCGTCTCACCGAGGCGCCGCGGCGCGGCGGTATCATCGCCCCGTGCCGTTCTCCCGCCGTCCCGACGACACGCCGGTCGTGCAGTTCGATCCGCGCCTCGAGGTCTCGCCGTTCGCGCTCTTCCGGCGGCTCAAGCAGCAGGTGCCGCCGCTGCTGGTGGACGTGCGGGAGGGGCGCGGCCGGCTGACGTTGGAAGGCGCCGAGCCACTGCCGGCGGGCGACTGGCAGCCGCCGGCCGACCGTGACGTGGTGCTGTTCGACGACGACGGGGCGAGCGCGGTGGAGCTGGCCGCGCGGCTGCAGGGCGCCGGCCACGGCCGGGTCCGGGCGCTGTTCGGCGGTCTGGCGCTGTACGAGTTCGCGCTCGACCCGCAGGTCGTCGGCGAGGCGACCTTCCTGGTGCGGCGGCCGGCCCAGCGCTCGGACTAGCGGTCAGGAGGCCTGGCGGCCGCCGGTGACGCTGCCGTCCTCACCCACCGACCACAGCTCGCCGGAGTAGATCAGCTGCTCGAGCGAGCCCTGACCGCGGCTGTCGATCTCGCTCTCGATCTGCGCCACCGAGGCGCCGTCGTAGGTCGGCATCTCGACCGACCGCAGGACCCCGATCGGCGTCGGGAAGTCGGGCGGCAGTGTGTGGGCCAGGCGGAACGCCATGGTCGGGTCGGGGTCCTTCTCGTCCCACACCAGGCAGTCCTCCGGTCCGATGCCGTCGCCCAGCTCGACAACCTCCAGCTTGCGCTCGACCATGCGGATACCGCGGTTCTTCTCCCGGCCGAAGACCAGCGGCTTGCCGTGCTCGAGGTAGAGGGTCTCTTCCTCCCGCACGTCCTTCTCGGTCATGTAGGCGAACGCCTTGTCGTTGAAGATGTTGCAGTTCTGGTAGATCTCGATGAAGGCGGCGCCCTGGTGGCGGTGCGCCTGCTCGAGCACGTCGCGCAAGTGGGGCTGGAAGATGTCGACGGTGCGGGCGACGAAGGTGGCGCCCGAGCCGAGCGCCAGCGCCAGCGGGTTGAACGGGTAGTCGACCGAGCCCACCGGCGTCGACTTGGTCTTCTTGCCGAGCTCGCTGGTCGGCGAGTACTGCCCCTTGGTCAGACCGTAGATCCGGTTGTTGAACATCAGGATCTTGACGTTGACGTTGCGCCGCAGGACGTGGATCAGGTGGTTGCCACCGATCGACATCGCGTCGCCGTCGCCGGTGGCCACCCACACCTCGAGGTCGGGACGGGCGGTCTTGAGCCCGGTGGCGATGGCCGGCGCGCGGCCGTGGATCGAGTGGAAGCCGAAGGTGTTCATGTAGTACGGGAAGCGGCTCGAGCAGCCGATCCCCGACACCACCACGAAACGCTCCTTGGGGATCTCGAGCTTGGGGAACACGGTCTGCACCGCCGACAACACGGCGTAGTCGCCGCATCCGGGGCACCAGCGCACCTCCTGATCGGACTGGAAGTCCTTCTTGGTCAGAACCGGCAGCTCAGTCGCCATCGCCAGCCTCCAGGATCTCGCGGATCTTGCGGTAGATCTCGACACGGAAAAACGGCCGGCCGCGCACCTTGCTGAGCGTGATGGCGTCCACCAGGTAGCGCGCCCGCACCAGCAGGGCCAGCTGGCCGCAGTTCATCTCGGGAATCAGCACCTTGTCGAACCTCGCCAGCACCTCGCCCAGGTTGCGCGGGAACGGGTTGATGTGGCGCAGGTGGGTGCGGGCCACCTTCAGGCCCTCCTCGCGCGCCATCGACACGGCGCCGGTGATCGAACCCAGGGTGCTGCCCCAGCCGAGCACCAGCAGGTCGGCGTCGGCATCGCCCTCCACCTCCAGCTCGGGGATGGTGTCGGCGATCCGCTCGACCTTCTCGGCGCGCAGCCGGGTCATCTTCTCGTGGTTGTCCGGGTCGTAGGAGACGTTGCCGGTGACGTCCTCCTTCTCGAGACCGCCGATGCGGTGCTCGAGGCCGGCGGTGCCGGGCAGCGCCCACGGCCGCGCCAGCGTCTCGGGGTCGCGACGGTAGGGGGCGAAGTCCTCGGCATCGGTGTGGAACTCGAGCCGCAGGTCGGGCAGCTCCTCGACCTTGGGCAGCCGCCACGGCTCGGAGCCGTTGGCGATGTAGCCGTCCGACAGCACCACCACCGGCACCATGTAGCGGGTGGCGATGCGGACCGCCTCGATCATGATGTCGAAGCAGTCGGCCGGTGACGCCGCCGCCACCACCGGCAGAGGCGACTCACCGTTGCGCCCGAACATCGCCTGCAGCAGGTCGGACTGCTCGGTCTTGGTCGGCAGGCCGGTGGAGGGCCCGCCGCGCTGGACGTTGCAGACGATCAGCGGCAGCTCCACCATCATCGCCAGGTTGATCGCCTCCGACTTGAGCGCCAGCCCGGGCCCCGAGGTGGTGGTGACCCCCAGCGCGCCGCCGAACGAGGCGCCGATGGCGGCGCAGACGGCGGCGATCTCGTCCTCCGCCTGGAATGTGGTCACGCCGAACTGCTTGTAGCGCGCCAGCTCGTGCAGGATGTCGCTCGCCGGGGTGATCGGGTAGGAGCCCAGGAACAGCGGCAGGCCGCTGCGCCGGCTGGCGGCAACCAGCCCCATCGCCAGCGCGCTGTTGCCCATGATGTTGCGGTAGGTGCCCGGCGCCAGGTGCGCCGGCTCCACCTCGTAGCGCACCTGGAACAGGTTGGTGATGTCGCAGAAGTTGTAGCCCGCCTTGAGCGCCACGATGTTGGCCTCGGCGACCTCGGGGCGACGCTTGAACTTGCTCTCGAGCCACGCGATGCTGGTGTCGAGCGGCCGGCTGAAGAGCCAGTACACCATCCCCAACGCGAAGAAGTTCTTGCACCGGTCGCGGCTCTTGAAGTCGAGCGGACTGTCTTCCAGCGCGCGCCGGGTCATCGTCGAGATGTCGGCGGTGAACACCCGGAAGCCCTCCAGGCTGCCGTCCTCGAGCGGGTTGGTCTCGTAGCCGGCCTTCTTGAGGTTGCGGGCGTTGAACTCGTCGGTGTTGACGATGACGATGCCGTTCGGCCGCAGGTCGCCCAGCGACTGCTTGAGCGCCGCCGGGTTCATCGCCACCAGCACGTCGGGGGCGTCGCCGGGGGTGTGGATGTCGTAGTCGGCGATGCGCACCTGGA
>JBFGNS010000113.1:0-14321 GCA_041574955.1 Thermoanaerobaculia bacterium
GTGGCGCGGCGCTGGTTCGAGATCGCCGGCACCCGCGGCTCGATCGTGTGCGACGACTTCGTGCGGCCGCAGCGGCTCGACAAGGCCCGCTACTGGCTGCACGACGCCGACGGCAACGGCCGCGAGCACCTGGCGCCGCCGGTGGTCCAGGAGGTCGCGATGATCGAGCGCTTCTCGGCGCTGGTCGCCGACGGCGAGCTGGACGAGCGCTGGCCGGCCGAGGCGGCGGCGATCCAGCGCGTCTGCGACGCGCTGCTCGAGGCCGCCCGGCGGGGCGAAGCGGTCGCCGTCTGACCGGGCCGCCGGGGCAGCCACCGTCGAACCGCTTCAGGTTCGAGCCTGGCTATCGGGTCGGCCACCTGGGCTTCCGCGTCGCGTCCTGCCCGCCCCGTGCCGAGACTCGGGCGTAGATCCTGGATCCTAGAGAGTGTAGGCAGATGCGGTAGGGGGGCGGCATTCGCCTCGGGCCCGTCCGCCGGCCGCCCGGGAGCCGGCTCTGCCTAGCCGCCGCCGACCAGCAGCAGCCGGTCGGCCGGCGGGTAGAGCCACTCGACGCCGCGCTCGGTCAGCACCGCGTCGTCCTCGAGTGGGATGCGCACCTTGGCGCCGTCCCACTCGGGCATGGCGGTGTAGGCGAACAGCTCGATCGACAGCAGGTTGGTCGGGCGCAGCTGGTAGCCGAGCCGCACCGGGTTGAAGAAGGCGATCGAGGGACCGATGCCGTGGCCGGTGTTGCCCACCGAGTGGCAGCCGATGACCACGTCGGTCGACCGCGGGTCGTCGGTCGGCTGGTTGAACTCGATGCGGCGGAAGCCGGCGGCCTCGAGCGCCTGGTAGACGGCCTCCTGGGCGTCCGCCGCAGTGACGCCGGCGCGGATCGCGCCGCGCACGATGCCGCGCGCCTCGACGGCGCGCTCGAACGCTCGCTCGAGCCCGGCCGGCGCCGCCGTCTCGCCCGGCCGCAGCACGTAGGCGACCCGCTTCATGTCGGTGTAGAGGTTCAGGTAGCCGACTCCCCAGTCGAGCATCACCAGGTCGCCCGGCTGGATGACCCGCTCGTCCGAGATCGCCTCGATGCCGCCCGGGCCGGTGACGTAGACCGACGGCATGCCGAACGAGCTGTCCAGCCCGCGCTCGAGCAGCCGGTCCATGAGCCACCAGGCGACCTCCTCGAGCCGGGTGACGCCCGGTCGGATGACCTCGTCGGACAGCGCCCGCTCGGCCAACCGCCGGGAGATCTCGCCGGCCTCGGCGAAGGCTGCGATCTCGGAGGCCACCCGCCGCGAGCGGAAGTCGGACGCGAGCTTCTCGGCCGGCACCAGCCGCGAGGCCCACGGCTCGCCGAGCGTCTCGACCAGCTGCTGGTAGCCGGCGTGCGACAGGTCGTCGGCCGGGCCGATGGCGCGCGACACGTTGATCCCGATACGCCGGGGGTCGCGCTCGCGCACGAACTCGGCGAGCGCCGAGGCCGGCAGGAACAGGTCGTAGGCGCCGCTTCTCTCGATCCAGTAGCCGCCGATGCCGAGCGCCGCCCGCTCGACGCGCTCGCCGCCACGGTCGGTGAAGATGTAGAAGCCGTCGGTCGAGGCGTAACCGTGCCCGAGGTCGGCCCAGAACGAGCCGTAGTTGGCCTCGCGGATCATGGTGATCCACATGTCGATGCCGTTGTCGCGCATCGCTCCGGGCAGCACCAGGTCGAACTTGTCGCGGCGGATCTGGGCCATCCGCTGCCAGCGGCTGCGGGCCTCGCCGTCGCCGGCGGCCGCGGGCGGCGGCGGGGACGCCGCCAGGGCGGGCGGCAGCAGCGAGACGAGCAGGGCGACGAGCCCCGGGACGAGCTTCGAGCGGCGCATGGGCGGTACCTCCGGCGAGCCGGCACGGTATCAGAGCGGCGTGGCCGGAGGCGGCGGGGGTAAGATGGCGCCATCCGATGACCCCGACGCGGCTCAAGCTGGTCGCCGCCTTGCTGCTCCTGGCGAGCCTCGCGCTGCCGCTGGCGAGCTGCAGCCGGTACGAGGACGCCGAGGGCAACCGGGTGCGGGTGGCCGAAGGCGAGGAGCCGCCGGCGGGCGTCCACCGGGTGGTCGAGCGCACCTACGCGCTCGAGGGGTTCGACCCGCTCGAGCTCGAGTCGTGGCTGGTGCTGGCGGCGTTCACCTGGCCGCTGGCCGCGTTGGCGGCGCGCCGGCTCCGGCACAGCGGCTTCGTGGCCGGCACGGTGCGGCTGCTCGAGCTGCCGCTGGTGGCGGGGTCGTTCTTCCTGATCGAGTTTCTCGCCACCTTCCTCACCGAGCGGCGGGAGATCGGCGCCTGGGTCGCCTTCGCGGCGCTGGCGCTGTACGCGGCGGCGGCGGTGTGGGACGACGTGCGCTGGTGGCGGGGACGCCGCGCGGCGCGCGCCGCCCGCGTGCCGTCGGGGGGCCGCTGAGCCAGACCAGGAGGGCCCGATGAGTGACGCCGACTTCAAGCTCGACCTGACCTACGACGCTCCGCCCGGCGAGCTGTACCGCGCCCTGGCCACCGAGCAGGGTGTGCGCGGCTGGTGGACGCGGCTGTGCGAGCTGGACGAGGAGGAGGGCGGTGAGGGCTCGTTTCGCTTCCCCGACGCCGACTTCTACGCCCGCATGCGGGTCGCCAGGCTCGAGCCGCCGCGGCTGGTGGAGTGGGAC
This sequence comes from Thermoanaerobaculia bacterium, assembly GCA_041574955.1. GTDB lineage: Bacteria > Acidobacteriota > Thermoanaerobaculia > Multivoradales > JAHEKO01 > CALZJC01. The sequence goes on from JBFGNS010000113.1 coordinate 2,670, forward strand.
TGCCTGGACTCGAAGCACCCGGAGGATTCGGGCTTCGTCGACCTGCACGACTGGATCGGTACGACCCTGCGCTTCGAGATCGAGGGGGCCGGTGACGGCGGCTCGCGGCTGCGATTCACCCACGTCGGGCTGGTGCCGCTCGAGTGCGCCGAGGTGTGCTCGAGCGCCTGGTCGTTCTACCTCGGCGACAGCCTGCGCGCGCTGCTCGAGAGCGGCGAGGGCAAGCCGTACCCGCAGGAGTCGGACGAGAGTTGAGCTGGCGCGGCGTCGCGGCGCTGCTCCTGGTGCTCGGCGCCGTGGCGGTGGCGGCGCTGGCCGGCGGCGCGCTCGCCTACGGCCGGCTGCTGGGGGAGGGGAGCGGCCTGCCCGAGGGCGGCGGCGCGCTGCTCGCCACCAGCGGCCTGCTGTTCGGCGGCATGCTGCTGGCGGCCGTGTGGCTGGTGGTGCGCGCCCGGCGCGAGCGGCGGCGGCGCGAGCCCGACGCCAGCGAGCTGCTGGCGGCGCTCGCAGCGGGGAGCCGGCAGCGGCCGGACGACCAGGCCGAGCTCGCGGCCCGCCCGCCAGCCGGCGGTCAGTCGTAGAGCGGGGCGGCCGGCCGCGCGTCCGGGCCGCCGCGTTCCGCCAGCGCGGCGAACAGGCGGATGCGCGGCTCGTCGGGCAACGTCAGGCTGGCGGCGCCGGCGGGCAGCGCCAGCCGGTAGCGGAACAGGTAGCAGAAGACGTACGGCTGGTCGGCGCCGGCGGCGTCGTGGCGGTGGCTGGCGTAGTAGGCGACCGCGTCGCGCTTGAGCGTGCCCGGCAGGATCCGCCCCCAGCGCTTCTGCCGCCAGCAGCCCAGCGGCTCGCTCCAGTCGGCGACGTTCACCTCCCGCTCCCGGTCGCCGACCCGGAAGCCGGCGGTGCGGTCGCCGCCCACCGCGCAGGCCAGCAGCCACAGCCGGTCCCAGTCGCCCTCCGGCAGCTCGATGCGCTGGCCGTGGCAGTGGCAGCAGGCGCCGCCCGGTGCGAGATGGAACTCGAGGCCGCCGCTCTCGACCACCGCCGGCACCAGCTCGGCCGGGAAGCTCTGGCCGCCGCCGTCGAAGTCCACCGCCTGGCCCTGGCGGCTGGCCGCCGGCCGGTTGCGAGGCAGCTCGACCGGCCGCATCGCCGGCGGCTCGACCCGGTGCACCGTCGGCCCCAGCTCGAGCTTGAAGGCGGCCGGCTCGAAAGCCCCCAGCTCGGCGCGCAGCGGCCCGCCGAGCCGCGCCGGTGCCCGCGCGTCCTCCATGCCGTCGACCGGCGTCACCGTGGTGATCGGCGCCGCCGCCTCGACCCTGGCGGTGGCCGGCCGGCCGCTCAGCTCCTGCAGGCGGACGATCCAGCCGTCGTCGTCCTCGGCCCGCTTGAGCGCCCGCACCGCCACCGCGCGGTGGCTCACCGATAGCAGCGACAGGCGGCAGCCGAGCGGCCCCGCTCCCGCCTCGACCGCGAACGCCAGCGGCGGCTGGTTGAAGCGCGCCGCCTGCCAGGCGGTGTCGCCGTCGGCCCAGCCGCCAGCGTGACCGGCGAGCGCGAAGCGGGTGCGGTGCAGGCCGTGATCCTGGCTCGCCTGGTGGAGGAACTTGCGCCAGGTCCACGGCGAGCGCAGCAGGCTCAAGCGCAGGGTCGAGTCGTCGGGCTTGTCCCAGCCGTAGCGTGAGTCGGTGAGGACCGACACGCCGAACTCGCCGCCGGCGTCGCTCAGGTCGGCCCACTGCTGGGCGGGAACCTCGTACTTGCCGGGCCGGGCGTTGCCGCGCTCGATGACGCCCAGTCCGAGATCGAAAGCGGCTCGCGGGTTGGCGGCGGCGAGCGGAAAGACCGCCTTGAGCAGCCGGCCGCGGCTGCGCCAGCGGATCTCGCAGCCCCACTCCAGCCGGTCGCCGGCGTCGCCGGCCGCCAGGCTCAGCCGCTGGACGAAGGTCGAGCGGCCCGCCCGGCGCACGATCTCGAGCGCCACCCGCGCCGGCCCGCGCTCGGCCACCCGCACCTCGGCCGGCTCGCCGACCCACTCGCGCGGCGGGCTCGACAGGTCGCGCCAGTGGACCTCCCACGCCGGCCAGCGCGGCGAGCGGTCGGCGAGCAGCGCCAGCCGCACCGGCGCCGACAGCAGCTCGCGCCCGAGCCGCTTGTCGACCACCGAGCGCACGTCGCCGCGCCGGTCGACCCCCACCCGGTAGCGCCGGTTCTCGAGGCCGGCCGGGCTGACCTTGAGCTCGACATCGGCCGGCTTGGGCTCGGCCGCCGGCAGCAGGTGGAAGACCGCGAAGCCGACCGGCGGCAGGCGGGCGAGAAAGACCACTCGGCGGCCGCCGCCGGCGCCGGTCACCACCTGGCACGGCACGCCCTCGCCGTCGGGTCCGGTGATGCGCGCCGCCGGCGCGTCGCCCTCGAGCGCGACCTCGACCAGGTCCTCGCGCTCCACCGACAGCGGGTTGTAGACCACCAGCGGCCGGCCTTCGCCGCGCGTGTCGAGGCAGCGGCCGACCGCCGCCACCGCGTCGGTCAGCACGGTGGCGAAGCGGTTGAGGGCCAGCAGCTCGTCGTTCCACGAGATCTCGTACGCCGCCGGGATGCTGGTGCCGGTCAGGTCGTCGTGCATCTGGTGCCACAGGAACCGCTGCCAGGCGTCGGTGAGCTGGCCGTGCGGATACCGTTCGCCGGCCAGCACCGCGGCCGCCGCCGCCGCCCGCTCGGCGGCGTCGGCGAGCAGCTCGTTCTTGCGGTTCCAGCGCTTCATCGCCGCCTGCGAGGTCAGACAGCCGGTGCCGTGCACCGGCAGCAGCAGCTCGCCGTCGTAGCGCGGCAGGGCGGCGACCTGCTCTTCGGTGAGGTCGCGGTACATGCGGTCGGAGGCGTCGTGCACGACCCGCACCGGCCCCTCGCCATCCAGGCTGCGCTCGAGCCAGCGCACCGACTCCTCGTCGAGGGCGCCGCCGCGGTCGCCGATGCCGACGTACTTGTAGCCCAGCTCGAGGCCCGAGATCCGCTTCTGCTCGGCCAGGTTCTGCCGCCAGCGGGCGGCCTGCGACAGGTCCTCGTCGAGGCCCTCGCCGTAGCCCTCGGGACGCAGCGCCGCCACCACCCCGCGGCCGTCCGGGCCGCGCCAGACGCCGATGGCGAACGGCGTCTCGCCCTGCCAGTTGCCGAACTTCTGGGCGGAGAAGCCCTTGACGCCGCAGTGGGCGGCGATCGACGGCAGCGCCCAGCCGAAGCCGAAGCAGTCGGGCAGGAACAGGTCGGCCGAGCGTCGCCCCAGCTCTCGCTCGAAGAACCGGTTGGCGTACAGGATGTGCCGGACGAGCGCCTCGGGCGAAGCCAGGTTGACGTCCGGCGCGTCGAGCATGCTGCCGGCCGGGTGCCAGCGGCCGCGCGCCACCCACCGCTTGAGCCGCTCGTAGTCGGCCGGGTAGTACTCGGCCATCAGCCGGTAGCGGAAGGCGCCCTCGAAGCTCACCACGAAGCGCGGGTGGGCGGCGAAGTGGGCGAAGTTCTGCTCCAGGGTGGCGGGCAGGAAGTCGCGGATGGCGTCGCGCACCGTCCATCGCCACTGGGTGTCCAGGTGGACGGTGGCGACCACGTAGAGCACCGGCTCGCGGCCGGGGTCCGGCCGCGGCCGGACCGACTGCTCGGGCGGGCGCTCGCTCATCGCCGCGCGGGTCTCACCGCTCGGCCGCCGGCGCCTGGCCGGCCGGGGCGGCGGCGGTGGGCGGCTCGGCCGCACCGGCGCCAGGTCTCACCTCCTCGACCGCCCGTTGGTCGATCCAGCGCCGCTGCAGCCAGCGCACCGCCAGCAGGTCGGCGATGCCGCGCCACAACCGGTTGTGGATGCCGTACTTGGACTCGCCGTGCAGCCGCTCGCGGTGCCCCACCGGCAGCTCGCGCACCCGCGCCCCGGCGAGCCGCAGCAGGGTCGGCAGGAACCGGTGCATGCCGTCGAACACCGGGATGTCGCGAGTGAAGCGGGCGCGCATCACGCGCAGCGAGCAGCCGACGTCGGTGATCGACTCGCGGGTCAGCCGGTTGCGCACCGCGTTGGCGATGCGGGAGGAGACGCGGCGCAGCCACGAGTCGTGGCGCCGCCGGCGCACGCCGCACACCACGTCGCAGCCGTCGAGCGCTTCGAGCAGCCGCGGCAGGTCGGCCGGGTCGTTCTGCAGGTCGGCGTCGAGGGTGGCGATCAGCTCGCCGCGGGCGAGCCGGAAGCCGGCGGCGAACGCTGCCGACTGGCCGCTGTTGCGCGCCAGCCGCAGCACCCTGAGCCGGCGGTCGGCGGCCGCCAGGCGGGCCAGCACCTCGGCGCTACGGTCGGTGCTGCCGTCGTCGACGAACAGCACCTCGTAGTCGTGCGGCTGGCCGGCGAGCGCCGCCGCGAGCTCGTCGGCGAGCTGCTCGAGGTTGTCCGCCTCGTTGTACAGCGGGATGACGATCGACAGACTGGGGGCGGGCATGAGGGGACCGGGATGCCGCTAGAATACCCGAGTTCCGCGGCCGCCAGGCGCGCGCCGCCACCGGGAGGAGAGCCATGAGGAGAGGGAGACAGGCGGCCGCCGCCGGCGCCGTGAGCCTGAGCCTGATGCTGGCGGCGACCGCGGCCGCGGGCGCCGAGGGGCCCAGCCTGGCGCTCGCCGCGGGCCGGTACGACGTCGGCAAACGGAGCGGCGTCGCGGAGGCGGGCGTCGAGTACCGGCTGGCGTCGCGCGCCTACGATCTGGTGCCGGTGGCGGGTGTGGCTGGGAACGGGGACGGCGCCTTCTGGGCCTACGGCGGCCTGCAGCGGCCGTTCCGCCTCGGCACCCGCTGGCGGCTGACACCCGGCTTCGCGGTGGCGCTCTACGAGGCCGGCAGCGACGGCAAGGACCTGGGCGGGGTGGTCGAGTTCCGCTCGAGCCTGGCGCTCGGCTACCGCTTCGCCGGTGGCTCGACCCTCGGCCTCACCGCCCACCACCTGTCCAACGCCGGCCTCTACGCAGACAACCCGGGCAGCAACTCGGTCGTCGTCACCTGGTCGTTTCCCTTCTCTCCCTGATCGGGCTCGCCGGCTCCCTACTCCTCCCACACCTTCCACGGCGGGTCGCCCTCGCGCCACAGCGCGTTGAGGTGCATGTAGTCGCGGTAGGTGTCCATCGAGTCCCAGTGGTCCTCGTGCAGGTAGACGGCCAGCTCGCCGTCGCGCGCCAGCCGCTGCAGCGGCTCGGCCTCGAGGAACAGACCCGGGTCGTCATCGAGGTAGTCGAACACCTGGCGCTGGAAGACGAAGAAGCCGCCGTTGACCACGCCCTCGGCCACCGTCGGCTTCTCGTTGAACTCCACCGCCCGGCCGTCGCGCACCGTCATCTCGCCGTAGCGTGAGGTGGGGTGGATGCCTGTCACGGTGGCGATGCGGCCGGCCTCGAAGTGCCGCTCGAGCAGCCGGTCGAGGTCGATGCGTGCCACCGCGTCGCCGTAGGTGAACAGGAAGGTGTCGGCGTCGATGTAGTCGCGCACCCGCCACAGGCGGGCCCCGGTGCCGGTCTCGGCGCCGGTCTCGGCGCAGGTGACCTGCCACGCCTCCGAGCCCACGCGGTTGTGCCACACCGGATCGGCGGTGCCGTCCATCGAGATGGTGAAGTCGCGCATCATCTCGTGGTAGCGCAGGAAGTACTGCTTGATCGCCCAGCCCTTGTAGCCCAGGCAGAGCACGAACCGCTCGAGGCCGTAGTGGCCGTAGATCTTCATGATGTGCCACAGGATCGGTTTGCCGCCGATCTCGACCATCGGCTTCGGCCGGTACTCGGTCTCCTCGCGCAGCCGCGTGCCCTGGCCGCCGCACAGGATCACCACCGGCATCCGTTCCTTGGAGGGGCGCTCGCTGGGCATGGGAAAGGCCGGCGGGCGAAGCGGGCCGCCAGCCGGCGCGAAAAACTGTAGCACGGGGGGGAGGGGGCTCGAGGGTCTGGGGGCTTCGGCCCGGTGCGCTGGCCGGTCGGGGACCCGGGGCTGCGCTCCAAAGGCGAGGGTGATGTCGCTCCGCCCCGAGCCCCGACCGGCGGGCGCACCCTCCGCTGGTGGCCTCGGGGCCCTCCTCGCTTCGAAGGGAGTGGAGGTGGCGAGCCGCCGGTGCCTGGAGCGGCACCGCGGGGCCCTGGGCCTTCGAGCCCTGAAGCGGGCCTCCTGATCCTCTACACTGCGCCCCATGGACCGGTTCTCGCCTCTCGCCCGCTCGTTGCCGCGCCTCGCCCTGGCGGCGGCCGGCGCCCTGGCGGCGTGCGGCGGCGGTCCGGCGGCGGCGCCCGGCGAGGCGGCTCCCGAGGCGGCGCCGCCGGTCGACGGGGTCGCCGGCGAGGCGGCGGCAGCGCCCGCCCTGGGCGAGGGGTTCGTGGTCTGGGAGTCCAACCGCGGCGGCGACTGGCGGATCTGGCGGCGGGATCTGGACGGCTCCGAGCCGCGCCGGCTCACCCCCGACGAGCCCGGCCGCAGCCACTGCTGCCCGCACATCGCGCCCGACGGCCGCCGGCTGGTCTACCTGTCGGCGCCCGGCCGGCAGCGCGACTACCCGGCGGGCGGCCTGGTGGGGGAGCTGCGGCTGATCGGCACCGACGGCGAAGGCCAGCGGACGCTCGCCGGCCGGGCGCGCAACTACTTCGAGAACCGGGCCGCCGTCTGGCGGGACTCCGGCCGGCTGATCCACATCGACGGCGACGGCGCCACGGTGGAGCTCGACGTCGACGGCGGCGCCAGCCGGCGGCTGGCCGCGCCGATGGGTGGCGCGGGTGCCGACGCCGGTTGGCTGATCGACGCCAGCCTGTCGTGGGCCACCAGCGGCAGCCCGACCTTCTCGCCCTACGACCGCCGCCGCGGCGCGATCGCGGCCCGCCAGCAGTTCGGCGGCTGCCAGCCGTACTTCTCACAGGACGGCCGCTGGGGTTACTGGACCGCCGGCGCCGGCGGCCCGATGAACCGCGTCGAGCTGGCCAGCCGCAGCGTCGGCCGCATCCTCGACAAGAACGACGCTCGCGTTGCGGGCGGCTGGGGCTACGCCTACTTCCCGATGCTGTCGCGCGACGGCCGGCTGTTCGCCTGGGCGGCGTCGCGCGGCGAGCACGACCACTTCCGCTCCGACTACGAGGTGTTCGTGGCCGAGGCCGACCCCGACACGCTGGAGCTCACCGGGTCGCCTTTGCGCGTCACCCACCACCGGGCGACCGACCGCTTCCCCGACGCCTGGCAGCCGCCGCTGGCGCTAGGCAGGCGCAGCGGCGAAGCGCCACTCACCACCACCTTCAACGCCCCCGGCGGCGGCGACTGGCAGTGGCGGCTGGCAGAGGAAGCGGCGCCACCCGGACCCTCCGCCGAGCGCACCTGGAGCGCGCCCGGCCGGTACCCGGTGACCGCCAGCCGCGACGGCGAGACGTTGCGCGGCCTGGTGGTGGTGCGCTCGCCGGCGCCGCCACGGGTGGTGTCGGCCGAGACGCGGGCCGGCGGCGAGCAGGTGGTGGTGCGGTTCGACGAGCCGATCGCGGCCGACGGCGCCGAGCTGTCGCTGGCCTCGGGCCGGCCGATCGCCGGCTGGCAGCCGGCCGCCGACGGCCTCGGCATCGTGGTGCGGCTGGCGGAGCCGCTGACCGGCGGCGACCGGCTGCGGCTGGCCGGCATCCGCGACCGTGCCCAGCGTCCCAACCCGATGCCTTCGGCCACCGTGGAGCTCGAGCCGCCGGCCTGGCCGGCGCGGCGGGATGGCCTGGTCTTCCTGTGGCAGACCGCGGACGCCGCCAACCTGGTGCACGACCCGGCGATCGGCGCCGACCGCGCCTACACCCTGACAGCCACCGGTGAGGCCCGTCTCGACGCCGACTTCGCGATGCTGCCGGCGGGCGGCAGCTTCCGGCTCGAGGAGGCCGAGGCGGCGCCGCTGGTGGCCGCCATCCAGGCCACCAACGAGCTGACGATCGAGGCCACCGTGACGCCGCTCGGCGGCGACGGCGTGGTGGTGGCCGCCGCCAGCCACCGCGGCTACGCGTTTCTGCTCAAGCAGCAGGGTGAGCGACTGGTTCTCGGGCTGCGCACCGGCCCGCGCTGGGCGTACGCCGAGGCCCCCCTGGTCGAGCTGCCGCCGCGCCGGCCGAGCCACCTGGTGGTGAGCTACGAGCCAGGGCGGCTGACGGTGTGGGTCGACGGCGAGCAGCGGCTGTCGAGCGAGGCGATCCAGAACGACTTCTTCCACTGGCGGGCGGCGCCGCTGGTGTTCGGCGACGGCGGCTGGAGCGGCCGGATCGAAGGGGTGGCGATCTACAACCGGGTGCTGCCCGCCGAGGCGGTGGCCGAGCACCACCGGCTGTACCGGCGGCTCACCGAGGCGCGCCGGCCGGTGCCCCGCAGCCGGGTGGTGGCGCGGCTGCTGGCGCGCTCGGCGCCGCCGACGCTCGAGCAGATCTCGCCTTACCGTGAGGCGCTGGTGACCGCCCGCTACGCGGTCGAGGAGACGCTCGCCGGCTCGCCGCTCGGCGGCGAGCTCAAGGTCGCCCAGTGGGCGCTGCTCGACGGCCGCCGGCTGGCGCTCGACCAGGCGCCGGTGGGTAGCCGCCACCGGCTGACTCTCGAGCCGTTCGCCCGCCAACCCCAACTCGAGTCGGTCTACCAGGCCGACGGCCTGCCGCCCGCCGCCGGCGAGCTGCAGTACCTGGTGGAGGCCGAGCCGCTCGATTGAGCCGGCGCCGGGCGGCCTGAATGGTCTTCAGCTCGCACGTTTTCGTCTTCTGGTTCCTGCCGGCGGCGCTGGCGGTCTACTACCTGCTGCCGCGCCGCGGCCGTCACCTGGGGCTGACGGTGGCGAGCTACCTGTTCTACGGCTGGACCAACCCGCTGTTCATGCCGTTGATGCTCAGCTCGACGGTGATCGACTACTTCTGCGGCCTGGCGATGGCGGGGCGGCTCGGGCGGCGGTGGCGCGAGCCGATCGAGCCGCTGCCGGCCGGCGGGCCGCGCAGCCGCGGGCAGCGGCTGGCGGTGACGGTGTCGATCGTCGCCAACCTGTCGCTGCTCGGCTTCTTCAAGTACTTCAACTTCGGCGTCGACAGCTACAACGCGCTGGTGGCGACGCTCGGTCTGGACGCGGCGCGGTTCGACACGCTGCTGCGGGTTGCGCTGCCGCTCGGCATCAGCTTCTACACCTTCCAGTCGATGAGCTACTCGATCGACGTCTACCGCGGCGAGACGCGCGCGCTCAGCAGCTTCGTCGACTTCGCCTGCTACGTGTCGCTGTTTCCGCAGCTGGTGGCGGGTCCGATCATCCGTTTCTCGGAGATCGCCGACCAGCTCCGCGGCCGCACCCACACGCTCGAGAAGTTCGCGCGCGGCGCCGCCTTCTTCAGCCTCGGCATGGCCAAGAAGGTGCTGCTCGCCAACCCGTGCGGCAAGGTGGCCGACAGCCTGTTCGACGCCGGCTCGGTGCTGCCGCTCGACGCCTGGTACGGCGTTCTGGCCTACGCCTTCCAGATCTACTTCGACTTCTCGGGCTACTCCGACATGGCCATCGGCCTGGGGCTGATGCTGGGCTTCGTCTTTCCCAAGAACTTCGACTCGCCCTACCGCGCGACTTCGATCACCGACTTCTGGCGGCGCTGGCACATTTCGCTGTCGAGCTGGCTGCGCGACTACCTCTACATCCCGCTCGGCGGCAGCCGCCGCGGCCGGCGGCGAACCTACGTCAACCTGGCGCTGGTGATGCTGCTCGGCGGGCTGTGGCACGGCGCCGCCTGGAACTTCGTCGCCTGGGGGGGCCTGCACGGCCTGCTGCTGGCTGCCGAGCGGGCGCGCGGCAAGCGCGGCCTGTTCGCGGCCCTGCCGCGGCCGCTGGCGACGGCGGGCACCTTCCTGCTGGTGCTGGTGGCGTGGGTGCCCTTCCGCGCCGCCGGTCTGGGCGAGGCCGGGCGCTACCTGGGCTCGATGCTGGGGCTGGGCACGGCGCAGCCGGGGGCGTGGCTCGTGGGTGGCATCGTCTACCAGCCGTACTACCTGATCACCATGGCGGTGGCGGCGGTGGTGGTGTGGGTGGCACCCCAGACCTGGGACTGGACGCGCTCGCTGCCGGCATGGAAGGCGGCGGCCTGCGCCTTGCTGCTGTGGACCGCCCTGGCCGCCCTCACCACCCAGGCCTACAACCCGTTCATCTACTTCATCTTCTGACATGAGCTCCGACGACACCGTGCGCCGCGAGCGCGAGCCCACGCCGGCGGCCGACGGCCGGCCGGAGCGCGAGCTCCAGGCCCTGCGCGAGGCCGGCCGCACCCGCGTCTCGCGACCGACGGCGGCGCTGCTGGTGGCGGGGTTTCTCGCCACCCTGGTGGTGGTGCCGCTGTTGCGGCCGTGGTCGGGCAGCGACGAGCCGGCGCTGGCGCCGGTGCGAGAGCTTGCCGCCGCCGTGGCCGGCCTCGACCAGCCGTTGGCGAGCGACGGCCTGCTCGCCGCCAACCGGCGGCTGATCGCCGCCCTGCGCGGCTTCGAGGACCACCTCGAGCGCGGCTCCTGGCCGCGCCGGCGGCTGCTGGGGCCGCTCCAGCTCGCCCTCACCGGCTGGCTGGGCGCCGGCAACGAGCAGGCCTACCCGGGGCGCGACGGCTGGCTCTTCTACCGCCCCGACGTCGATCACGTCACCGGACCGGGCTTCCTCGAGCCGGCCGAGCTGGCGCGCCGGGCGCGCGGCGGCGATGCATGGGAGGAGCCGCCGCAGCCCGACCGGGTGGTCGCGCTGGTCCACCGGGCGCGCCAGCTCGGCGAGCGGGGAGCGCGCCTGGTGGTTGTGCCGACGCCGGTCAAGCCGACGGTCCAGCCGGGACCGCTGGCCCGCCGCGAGACGCCCGTGCCGCCGCTGTCGAACCCGTCTCACGGCGAGCTGGTGCGGCGGCTCGAGGCGGCGGGGATCGCGGTGGTGGACCCGGCGCCGGCGCTGGCGGCGCTGCCCGGCGAGCGCTACTTGAAGGCCGATACCCACTGGCGGCCGGAGGCGGTCGAGCGCGCCGCCGAGCTGGTGGCGGCGGCGCTCGAGCCGCTCCTCGGCCCGCCCGGCTCGGCCGCCGGCTACCGCCGCCGGGAGGTGGCGGTCGAAGGGCTTGGCGACGTCGCGGTGATGCTCCGGCTGCCCGAGGGGCAGCGGCTGTACAGGCCGGAGCGCGTCACCGTGCGCGCGGTGCTCGACGTCGCCGGCCGGTTCTGGCGCCCGGATCCGGCGGCCGAGGTTCTCCTGCTCGGTGACAGCTTCACCAACATCTACTCCGATCCGCAGCTCGGCTGGGGAGCCGGCGCCGGCCTGGCCGAGCAGCTGGCCTGGCGGCTCGGCCGGCCGCTCGACAAGCTGGCGCTCAACGCCGGCGGCGCCTACGCCACCCGCCAGGCGCTGGCCCGCGAGCTGGCCGCCGGCCGCAAGCAGCTGGCCGGCAAGCGCGCCGTGGTCTACCAGTTCGCCACCCGCGAGCTGTCGGCCGGCGACTGGCGGTTGGTGGAGCTGGCCGCGGACAGGCGATGAGCTGCCGAGGAGGCCCCTGTTCCGAGCGGAGCGAGGGATCTCTGCACCGGTGGTTGGGAAGCGTGGGAGGTGCGTCGGAGATGGGGCCCGGTCGCTTGGCCGGCGGTGGCCCGGGCTGCGCTCCAAGACGA
>JBFGNS010000114.1:0-13836 GCA_041574955.1 Thermoanaerobaculia bacterium
CCGCCCGGCTAGCGCGCCGCCTTGGTGCCGCAGCCGGGGCAGAACTTGGCTCCGCTCGGCAGCTTGTTGCCGCACTCGTGACAGAAGGCCGCGGCCTCGCCGGCCCCCTCCTCCGCGGCGGGCGTGGCGGCCGCGCCGCCGCCCTCGCCGGCAGCAGCCGCCGCGCCGGCACCGGCCGCTGCGGCCGCCTGCTCGCCCGCCGGCTGCCCGGCCGCCGGCTGTCCGGCCGCCGGCGTCCCGCCCTGGGGGGCCTGGCCGCCGCCGCCCTGCATCGCCTCCTTCATCATCTGCGGCAGCATCATGCCCATGCCGGCGCCCATGCCGACGCCCAGGCCGGCGCCGACGCCGCTGCCGGTCTCGCCGCCCGACTGCTGGGCCGCGTCGCCCATCGCGCGCGCCGCCTTGAACTTGAGGTAGGCGTTCATGTCGCCCACCGCCGCCATGCCGGTGCGCTCGTCGATCAACTTCTGCACTTCTTCCGGCGGCGTGATGGCGCCGAGGTAGAAGTCGACCAGCTCGATGCCGTACTTGGTGAAGTCGTCGGACACCCGCGACTTGAGCCCCATGCCGAGCTCGTCGGACAGCTTGGGCAGATCGAAGATCGACTGCAGGTTCTCGCCCAGGATGTCGGTCAGCCGGGCCACGATGACGTCTTTGAAGTAGGTCTCGACGCCGTCGGTGGTGTACAGGCCCTGCGTGCCGACCACCGTGTTGACGAACAGCTGGGTGTTGACGATGCGCACCGCGAACTTGCCGAAGGCGCGCAGCCGCACCATCGCCAGCTCCGCGTCGCGGTAGACCACCGGCTCCTTGGTGCCCCACTTCAGGTCGATGAAGGTCTTGGTTGAGGTGAAGATCACAGCCGCCTGGAACGGCGACTTGCCCTCGAACGGCAGGCCCAGGATCTTGGTCAGGAACGGCAGGTTCTGGGTCGCCAGGGTGTGGCGGCCCGGCCCGAAGGTGTCGAGCGCCTTGCCGTCGCGCAGAAACACCGCCTGCTGGCTCTCCTCGACCACCAGCTGGCTGCCCAGCTGGATGGCCTTGGTGCCCTGCTGCGGCACCCGCGCCACCATGGTTTGCCCGGTGGGATCGACGTACTGGATGACTTCCATGATTCTCCTTCTCCCGGCGGCCCTAGCCGCTCGTCTTGACCACGCCGCTGACGACGTTCTTGCGTTCGGCCCACTTGTCGCTGAGCGTGCCGATGCGGCTCAGCGCCTGCTCGCAGGCCTCTTTCGGGTCGCCCTGGCCCGGCAGCGGAACCGCCGCCAGATCGCCGGCCAGCCGGCCGACGTCCTCGACCACCGACAGATCGAACTGGTACAGGCTCTCGAGCTCCGGCTCGTTGATCTTGACCACGTCGAAAAACCCGCTCTGGCCGTAGTCGGCGAAGCGGATCGCCTGGCTCAGGCCGTCGAGGCGACGGTCGATGCGGTCGAACAGGTGCAGCACGCCGATCTGGCCGGCGTCGGTGTAGGCCTGCGCCTTGCCGCGCGAGGCTGCCTTGAGCTGCTCGAGCTCCTTGGCCAGATGCTCGCGCTGCATCTTGTCGACGTCGCGCCGCAGCTCGCGGTCCTGGAAACCACGGAAGCCGGGGATCTTGTCCACCAGCCGCTCGAGCCAGCTGCGCCGCTCTTTGGCTTCTTCGAATCCTCCACTCATGATGGCCGATGCCCTCCTCTCTCGCGCGCCGGGCGTGCGCCGGCCCGCAGCGACCAAGATATCACCGGCCGGCGACCGATCGCAGGCCGGCGCGATCGGCGAAGCGCGCCTCACCGGCGGCCGCCAGCGCCGCGACGGCGAGCGCGGCGGCCAGCAGGTTGAGCGCAACGTCCGACCAGTCGTAGTGGCGGTTCGGCAGCAGCCGCTGGATGCCCTCGTCGAGCCAGCCGGCGAGGCCGGCCAGGGCGGTCGCGGTCACCGCCGGCGCCGCCGCCCACCCCACTGCCGCACCGGGCCGCCGCCGTTCGAGCAGCGCGCCATAGAGCAGCCCGCCCAGCACGCCGTACTCGATCAGGTGGAACCGCTCCTCGGGCATTCGGATCGGCCACAGCACCGCCAGGTAGACCACCGCCACCGCCGCCAGCACCGTCAGCTCGCGCCGGCCGGTGCCGCGCCGCGCCACCCACGAAACCACCGCCACCGCCACCGCCAGGAACAGCAGGCCGATGGTCAGCCGCAGCAGGTTGCGCTCGCGCAGCCAGTCGGCCAGGGGCCGCACCGGGTAGAGCGACAGGTAGATCGCCAGCGTGCAGACAACGGACCACAGCCAGAGCCGTTTCTCGCGAGCGCTGGCGAAGGCGGGCGGCATGGCCGCAGTCTAACGGCACCGCGGCCGGCGCGGCGGCGTACCGTTACACTGCCCGGCGTGCGGCTGCTGGTCGACATCACCCACCCCGCCCACCTCCACTTCTTCCGCAACCTGGTGGCGCGCCTGCGGCGCGAAGGGCACGAGGTCTACCTCGCCGGCCGCGACAAGGACATCCTGCTCGAGCTAGCCGGGCGCTACGGCCTGCAGCTCGACGCCTTCGGCACCGCGCGCCCGGGGCTGCTGGCCCTGGCCGGCGAGATGCTCCACCGCCAGCGACGGCTGGCCGGCATCGTCCGCCGCTTCCGGCCGCAGGCGATCATGGCGATCGCCGGCACCTTCGTCAGCTCGCTCGGCCGGCTGCTCGGCGTGCCGACCTACGTGTTCTACGACACCGAGCACGCCACGGTGTCGAACCTGCTGTCCTACCCGTTCGCCACCTGCGTCTACGTGCCGCGCTGCTACCTCGGCTCGATCCGCTGGCGCCACCAGCGCTACGACGGGTACCACGAGCTGGCCTACCTCCACCCCGATTACTTCACGCCCGATCCGGCGGTGGTGGCGGAGGCCGGCCTCGAAGCGGGCGAACGGTTCGTCATCGTGCGTTTCGTGAGCTGGCAGGCCGCCCACGATCTCGGCCAGCGGGGCCTCGGGCTCGAGCAGAAGCTGGCCGCCGTCGAGCGGCTCGGCCGCCACGCCCGGGTGCTGATCTCGGCCGAGGGCGAGCTGCCCGCCGAGCTCGAGCCGGCGCGGCTGCGGCTGCCGGTCGACCGTCTGCACCACATGATGGCGCGCGCCGCCCTGATCTTCGGCGAGAGCGGCACCATGCCGTCGGAGGGCGCGGTGATGGGGGTCCCCGGCGTCTACGTCAACCCGCTACGGCTGGGCTACCTCGAGGAGCAGGAGCGCGACTACGGGCTGGTGTTCAACTTCCGGCCACAGCAGTTCGAGGCGGCGGTCGAGCGCGGCGAGCAGATCCTGGCCGCCCGCGACGAGGCCGGCTGGCGCGAGCGCGGCCGGCGGCTGGTGGCCGACAAGATCGACGTCACCGAGATGCTCCACCGGATCGCGCTAGAGCGGCCGTTCGCGAAGAAACAACGGCAATGAACAACGGTGACAGGGTGACGAACAACGGTGACAGGATACTCAGGGCGCCATCGCCCCGAAGCAGCCATGCCGCCGAGCTGAGTATCCTGTCACCGCCCTGCGGGTCACTGCCCTTCGGCGGTCGAGCTCCCTAATCCATCTGCTTGCGCAGCACGGTCGGGATGTCGAAGTCGTCGACGTTCGACCAGTTGGGTCCGAAGCCGTTGGGGTCGTCGCTTTGCGACTGCGCGATCACCTTGCGGTAGAACGGGATGTCCTCCGCGTCCTCGGCCGGCGGTTCGGCCGCCGGCTGCGGCTGCGGCTCGGCCTCGCTCGCGGGCAGCGGCACCCGCCGCTCGACCGCGACCGGCCGTGACGGCGGCATGTTGAAGCCGGTGGCGATCACCGTCACCTTCATCTCCTCCTCCATCGACTCGTCGATGACCATGCCGGAGATGATGTTGGCCGCCGGGTCGACCGCCGCAGCGATCACCTGCGCGGCCTCGGCCACCTCGTGCAGCGTCAGGTCGGCACCGCCCGAGATGTTGATCAGCACGCCCTTGGCGCCGTCGATCGAGGTCTCCTCGAGCAGCGGCGACGAGATCGCCCGCTGAGCCGCCTCGAGCGCTCGCCCTTCACCCTTGGCCAGACCGCTGCCCATCAGCGCCATACCCATGCCGGTCATGATGGTCTTGACGTCGGCGAAGTCGACGTTGACCTCGCCCGGCACCGTGATCAGGTCGCTGATGCCCTGCACCGCCTGGCGCAGCACGTCGTCGGCGATGCGGAACGCTTCCGACAGCGGCGTACCCCGCTCGACGAAGTTGAGCAGCCGCTCGTTGGGGATGGTGATCAGGGTGTCGACCGCGCCGCGCAGCTCCTCCAGCCCGCGATCCGCCAGCTCCATGCGGCGCCGGCCCTCGAAGGCGAACGGCTTGGTCACCACCGCCACCGTCAGGGCGCCGATCTCGGCCGCCAGCGAGGCGATGATCGGCGCCGCGCCGGTTCCCGTGCCGCCGCCCAGCCCGGCCGTGAGGAACACCATGTCCGAGCCCTCGAGCAGCTCGAGCATGCGCTCGGTGTCCTCGAGCGCCGACTTGCGGCCGACCTCGGGGTCGCCGCCGGCCCCCAACCCGCGGGTCAGCGCCTCGCCGAGCTGCAGCTTGGCGGTGGCCCGGCACTTGCGCAGTGCCTGCAGGTCGGTGTTGGCGGCGAGGAACTCGATGCCCCGCATGCGGACGTCGATCATGCGGTTCACCGCGTTGCCGCCGCCTCCGCCGATGCCGATGACCTTGATCCTGGCGGGCACCATGTCGGCGCCGTCCTCGAGCGTGATCGGCAACTTGCTGTCGCCTTCGTGGTCTTCAAAAAGAATCATGAGCGGGCTCTCCCTTGGGAGTCGATGCTCCCGATTACAGCAGATCCGAGAACTTTTCGCGCAGGCTTCCCATCATCCCACGCATGCTGAACCCCTGGCGGCGGGCCGACTTGAGCCGGTCGGCGTCGGCGGCGTTGCCGTACAGGATCAGTCCCGAGGCGGCGCACCAGGTGGGGCAGCGGATGACGTCGGCCAGGCCGCCCAGCCCCTGCGGCAGCCCGTAGCGGACGCCGGAGTTGAACAGCTGCTCGGCCAGCTCGAGCAACCCGTCGAGCTGTGAGCCGCCGCCGGTCAGCACCACCCCGCCGCGCGGCGACTCGTCCAGGCCGTTTTTCTCCAGGTCGTCGCGCACCAGCTGCAGCAGCTCCTGGGCGCGCGGCTGCAGGATGTCGCACAGCTGCCGCTTGGGGACCACTCGCGCCGGTCCGCCGGCCACCGTCGGCACCGAGATCCCCTCGTCGTCGCCCACCATGCCGTCGAGGCAGCAGCCGTAGCGCAGCTTGATCCTCTCGGCCTCGGCGAACGGCGTGCGCAGCACCATGGCGATGTCGTTGGTGAAATGGCCCGCGCCGATCGGCAGCACCGCGCTGTGCTGCACCTCGCCGTCGGCGTAGAGCGCGTACTCGGTGGTGCCGGCGCCGACGTCGATCAGCAGCACCCCCAGCTCGCGCTCGTCATGGCTCAGCACCGCCTCGGCCACCGCCAGCGGCTCGAAGACCGTCTCGACCACCTCGATGCCGGCGCGGTTGACGCAGGTCAGCAGCGTGCGGCGGCGGGTGACGTTGCCGGTCACCAGGTGCACCGCCACCTCCAGCCGGTTGCCCAGCATGCCGAGCGGCTCGCCGATGCCGCCCTGCTCGTCGACCAGGAACTCCTGGGCGATGGCGTGCAGGATCTCGCGGTCCGACGGCAGCGCCGCCGACTGCGCCGCTTCCAACACGCGGCCGACGTCGTGCGCAGTGATCTCGCGGTCACGGCGCGCCACCGACACCATGCCGCGCGAATTGACGCTCCGCACGTCGGTGCCGGCGACGCCGACGTAGGCGCTGGCGATCTCGACGCCGGCCATCACCTCGGCCTCCTCGACCGCCTGCTTGAGCGCCTCCACCGTCGCCTCGATGTTGACGATGTTGCCCTTGCGGGTACCCCGGTTGGGAGCGCGCCCCTTGCCGACGACCTCCAGGGTGCCGTCTTCCTCCCGTTTGGCGATCAGCACCGCCACCTTGGAGGAGCCGATGTCGATCGCTACCAGATTGCGGTCCGCTTTGGCCATCCGATTCACCTTTCCTCGCGCTGCGGCCCGGTGGCGGGAAGCGCCACGATCCGGCCGCGAAACCTCAGGTCCAGCACCGCCGCGCCCGCGAAGCGCTGCCGGATCTCCGGCAGATAGTGACGCAGTCGACGCAAGCCCGCCTCGATGCCGGTCGCCCCGAGCAGCAGGGCGAACGGCAGCGCCGCGGTGTAGAAGTGCATGTCGTCCTCTCCGAGGACCTCGATCTCCGACAACTCAACTCCCCAGGCCGGCGCGACGCGCACGAACTCGCGCGCCGCGGCCAGCGCCGCCGCGACCTGCGCACCCTGTTCCGCGCCGCCGCTCACCAGCAGCAGATCGGCCGGACCGTTTCCCGGATTGTAGGGCACGATCACCTCGCCGGCAGCGTCGACGTAGAAAAGCCCACCGCTGCGGCGCAGCAGGGCGGCCGGCCGGCGCTCGATGACGCGCACCGACAGCCCGTCGGGCAGGCGCTTGTGCATCTCGACGCCTGCGACCCAGGGGTGGCCGGCGAGGCCGGCCTCCAGGTCGGCCAGCGACAGCCGCAGCAGGTGGCGGCCGACGAGCGGCTCGAGCCGGGCGCTCAGCCACTGCTGCGGTACCTGCTCGGTGCCGCTCACCGCGATCTCGCGCAGCCGGAACTGCGGCGCGTGCAGCACCCACGCCGCCACCGAAAGCGGCGCCACCACCAGCGCCAGGGCGGCGGCGAACGGTCTGAGCAGCCGGACGGCCAGGCTGCGCCGCCGGTGGGGCGCGGTGAAGCGCCGGCGGCGCAGGCCGCTCAGCTGCTCGGGGCGCCCGGTCTGCGGATTCACGACCCCTCCTCCGCCAACTCGGCGGCCAGGCGGTAGACGTCGCCGGCGCCCATCGTCAGCACCACGTCGCCTTCGCGCACCCTCTCGGTCAGCCGCCGCCGGACCTCCGGCCAGCCGTCGCACAGGGTGACGTGGCGGTGTCCGCTGCGCCTCGCCGCGGCGACGATCAGCTCCGAGCCCACCCCCTCGATCGGCGCCTCGCGCGACGGGTAGACGGGGGTCACCAGCGCCTCGTCGGCGCCCAGCAGGGCGCGTCCGAACTCCTCCGCCTGATCGCGCGTGCGGCTGTACAGGTGGGGCTGGAACACCGCCAGCAGGCGTCCCTTGGGGTACACCTGGCGAGCGGCGCGCAAGGTGGCCGACACCTCGGTCGGGTGGTGGGCGTAGTCGTCCACAACCACCGCGCCGCGCCATCGCCCGAGCCGCTCGAACCGGCGGTGAACACCCTTGAAGTCGGCCAGCGCCTCGGCCACCGTGGCGAGCTCGATGCCCAGGGCGCGGCCGACGGCTACGGCGGCCAGGGCGTTGCGCACGTTGTGGTCGCCGGGCATCGGCAGCACGATCTCGCCCAGCGGTTCGCCCTCCGGTCCCTCGACGGCGAAGCGGCTGCCGCCGCCTTCGGTGCGCGCCTCCACCGCCGTCAGGTCGGCCTGCGGCGAGAAGCCGTAGGTCACCACCCGGTGCTCGGCCAGCTCGGGCAGCATCTGCTGGATGTTGGCGTCGTCGAGGCAGACGATCACCTCGCCGAAGAACGGCACCCGGCTGGCGAAGTCGTGGAAGGCAGCGCGGATCTCGTCCAGGTCGAGGTAGGTGTCGAGGTGCTCGCGCTCGATCGAGGTGACCACCGCGATGATCGGCTGCAGGCGCAGGAAGCTGCGGTCGTACTCGTCGGCCTCGGCGACCAGGTAGTCGCTGCGCCCGAGGCGCGCGCCGGTGCCGCTGACCCGCAGCCGGCCGCCGACGATCACCGTCGGATCGAGGCCGGCGGCGGTCAGCACGGTGCCGATCAGCGAGGTGGTGGTGGTCTTGCCGTGCGTGCCGGCCACTGCGATGCCGTACTTGAGCCGCATCAGCTCGCCGAGCATCTCGGCGCGGCGCACGACGGTGATCTTGCGCTCGCGCGCCGCCACCAGCTCGGGGTTGTCGAGCGGCACCGCCGACGACTTGACCACCAGGTCGACATCGGCCAGGTGCTCGACCGAATGACCCTCGGCGAACCGTACCCCCAGCCGCTCGAGCCGGTCGGTGACCTCGCTTCTCGCCAGGTCGCAGCCGCTGACCTCCAGGTCGTAGTCGCTCAACACCTCGGCGATGCCGCTCATGCCGGCGCCGCCGACGCCCACGAAGTGGATGCGCTTGAGGTTCGCGAACCGGCGGAACATCATGCCGCGACCTCCTCCACCAGGTCGGCGATCCGGCTCGCCGCCTCCGGCCGCGCCAGCCCACGCAGCGCGCGTCCCATCGCCACCAGACCGGCCGCGTCGCCCAGCATCCGCTCGAGCTCCGCGGCGCAGGCTTCGGGCGTCGCCGCCTCGCCCGCCAGCGCGCGGGCGCCGCCCGCCGCCACCAGCGGCGCCGCGTTGCGCGCCTGGTGGCCGCCCGCGAAACCGTAGGGGACGAGCAGCGCCGGCCGGCCAGCAGCGCAGATCTCGGCCAGCGTCACGGCGCCGGCACGCGACACCACGGCGTCGGCGCCGGCCATCGCCCGCGGCACGTCGTCGAGAAACTCCACCAGCTCGAACTCGACACCCTCGCCGCCGGCCGCCCGCCACGCCTGCCGCGCCGACGCGAGATGGGCGGCGCCCACCTGGTGGACCACCCGCAGCCGCATGCCGCCGGCCGCCAGCCGGGCCACCGCCGGCGGCACCAGCTCGTTGATCTGCGCCGCTCCCTGGCTGCCGCCGAGCACCAGCAGCCGGCGACGCGCCGCCGGCACCACCTCCGGCAGCTGCCAGAAGGCGGCGCGCACCGGCACCCCGGTGACGCGCGCGGCGCAGGCCAGCCCGGCGGCGCTCTGCTGCCAGCCGACGGCGGCGGCGCGCGCGAAGCGCGACAGCAGGCGGTTGGCGGTGCCGGCCTCGGCGTTCGGCTCGAGCAGCACCGCCGGCCGGCGCGCCAGCCAGGCTCCGACCACCGCCGGCGCCGAGACGTAGCCGCCGGTGCCGAGCACCGCGCGCGCTCCGCGGCGCCGCAGCAGCCGCCGAGCACCGAGCGCCGAGCGGCCGACGGTCGCCAGGGCGCGCAGACGGCCGGCGGCGCCGCGCCCGACCAGCGGCCGCGCGACCACCGCCTCGTACTCCATGCCCCGCCCGCTCACCAGCCGGCGCTCCATGCCCTCGGGACGGCCCATCCAGCTCACCCGCCACCCCCTGCGCTCGAGCTCGTCGGCGACCGCCAGGCCGGGGAAGACGTGGCCGCCGCTGCCGCCACCGGCCACCACCAGGGCGCGCTCCGGCGCCATCGGGTCGCTGCGCTCTGCCATCGCCGGTTATCCATGCTGGGAGACGTTGAGCATCAGGCCGGCGGCCGCCATCGACACCACCAGCGACGAGCCGCCGTAGGAGACAAACGGCAGCGGGATCCCCTTGGTGGGTAGCAGGGTCAGCACCACCCCGATGTGGATCACCGCCTGCAGCGCTATCATTCCGGTGCAGCCCCAAGCAAGGAAGCGGCTGAACACGTCCGGGGCGCGCAGCCCGGCCAGCGCACCGCGCCAGACGACCAGCGCGAACAGCGCCAGCACCGCTACCGAGCCGAGGAAACCGAGCTCTTCGGCGACCACGGCGTAGACGAAGTCGGAGTGCGGGTGGGGCAGGTAGTGCAGCTTCTGCACCCCGTTGCCCAGTCCCAGCCCGGCGAGGCCGCCCGAGCCGACGGCGATCAGCGACTGGCGGGCCTGCCAGTTGATGCCGAGCGGCTCGAGCTCGGGGTTGAGAAAGCCCAGCAGCCGGGCGCGCCGGTAGTCGACCGCCAGGATCAGGAACGCCAGCACCGGCAGCAGAGCCATCGCGCCTTTGACGAAGAAGCTCCAGCGCACGCCGGCCAGAAACAGCATCAGCACCGCCATCGCGCACACCAGGGCCGCGGTACCCATGTCGGGCTGGAGCAGGATCAGCGTCACCGTGGCGGTGAGCACCAGCCCGCACGGCAGCAGCAGCCCGTTGTCGCCCTCGCGCTCGGTCTGGCGGTGGATCTGGTAGGCGATGAACAGCACGGTCGCCAGCTTGGCCATCTCGGAGGGCTGGACCGAAACGCCGCCGAGCATCAGCCAGCGGTTGACCTCGTTGCGCTCCGGCCCCATCAGGGTCGCCACCAGGAGCGCCAGCACCCCGAGCACCGCTGCGTAGACCACTGCCGGCCGCCGCAGCCACTGCCGGGTGTCGACGTGCATCGCGATCCACATCACCACCAGGCCGAGCACCGCCGCCAGGCTCTGCTTGAGCAGGAACCGGTTGACCCCGACGCCCGCGGCCTCGGGGTCCTGCACCGCGCTGGCCGAGTACACCATCGCCAGACCGAACGCCACCAGCACCACCACCGCCGAGAACAGCACCTTGTCGTAGGCCAGCTTCTTAGCCATCGACGCTCTCCTCCAGCTGCTCGACCAGCGCCCGGAACCGCTTGCCGCGCTCCTCGAAGTTGCGGAACTGGTCGAAGCTCGAGCAGGCCGGTGACAGCAGCACCACCTCGCCGCTCCCGGCGTGCGCCGCCGCCGCCGCCACCGCCGAGGCCAGCTCGCCGCTCAGCTCGACGGGCGCCAGGTCGCCGAGCGCGGCATGGAACAGACCGGCGGCTTCGCCGATCAGGTACAGCCGCACCGCCTTGCGCGCCACCAGCGGGCGTAGCGCGGCCGGGTCGGCGCCCTTGTGCCGGCCGCCCAGGATGAGGTGCACCGAGCGGTCGGCGAAACCCTCGAGCGAGCGCGCGGTGGCCGCCAGGTTGGTGCCCTTGGAGTCGTTGTACCAGTCGACGCCGCCCAGGGAGGTGATCTTCTCGAGGCGGTGCGGCAGGCCGGCGAACCCGGCAAGGCCGCGGCGCACCCCGTCGACGCCGGCGCCGGCGGCGCGCGCCAGCAGCGCCGCCGCCATGGCGTTCTCCAGGTTGTGCTCGCCGGCCAGCGGCAGATCGTCGCGCCGGAACAGCTCCACCGGCGGCGCGCCGGGGGCCACCTCCACCACCCGTTCGCCGTCCAGGAAGCAACCGTCCGCAACCGGCCCCAGGCGCGAGAAGTACCGCCGGCGGGCGGCCACCGCCACCGCCGCCACCTGCGGATCGTCGGCGTTGAGCACCGCCACGTCGGCCGCCGTCTGGCGCGCGAACAGGGCGCGCTTGGCGGCGGCGTAGAGCGCCGGATCGGCGTGCCGGTCGAGGTGGTCGGCGCTCAGGTTGAGCAGCGCTCCGGCCACCGGCCGGAACCGCTCGACCGCCTCGAGCTGGAAGCTCGACAGCTCGGCCACGAACAGCCGGTCGGCCGGGCCCTCGACGCAGTCGCTGATCGGCCGGCCGATGTTGCCGCACACCTCGACGGCGTAGCCGCAGGCGGCGAGCAGCGCACCGGTGAGCGCGGTGGTGGTGCTCTTGCCGTTGCTGCCGGTGATGCCGACGACCGGGCCGTCGAGGCAGCGGAAGGCGATCTCGACCTCCGACAGCACCGGCAGACCGCGCCGCCGCGCCGCCGCCACCAGCGGCCGGTCGAGCGGCACGCCGGGGCTCAAGGCGAGCAGCTCGGTGCGCGCCGGCAGCACCTCGGGCTCGCCTCCAAGCACCAGCTCGACACCGCCGTCGACGGCCAGCGGCCCGAGCTCCAGCTCCGCCTCCGACCGCCGGTCGACGGCCACCACCTCGACGCCGCGCGCCCTCAGCAGCCGCGCCAGCGCGCGGCCGGAAACGCCGAGCCCGTAGACCACGGCACGGCGCCACGGCAGGGCCGGGGATGGCAGCGGGGCGCTCATCGCAGCTTCAGGGTCGACAGGCTGAGCAGGGCGAACAGGATGGCGGCGATCCAGAACCGCACGATGATCTTGGGCTCGGCCCATCCGGACAGCTCGAAGTGGTGGTGCAGCGGTGCCATCTTGAGCACCCGCCGGCCGGTGAGCTTGAACGACGCCACCTGCAGCACCACCGACAGCAGCTCGGCTACGAACAGACCGCCGACCAGCAGCAGCACGATCTCCTGCTTGGACATCACCGCCACCATGCCGATGGCGCCGCCGATCGCCAGCGAGCCGACGTCG
Organism: Thermoanaerobaculia bacterium; assembly: GCA_041574955.1. GTDB lineage: Bacteria > Acidobacteriota > Thermoanaerobaculia > Multivoradales > JAHEKO01 > CALZJC01. Next base: position 12,095 of record JBFGNS010000114.1, read on the forward strand.
CCCATGAACACCTCGGCGGGATGGGCGTTGAACCACAGAAAGCCGAGGCTGGCCCCCACCAGCGCGCCGCAGAAGATCGCCACCTCGCCGGCGCCGCGCACGTACGGCACCTGCAGGTAACCGGCCACCACCGAGTTGCCGGCGACGTAGGTGAACACCGCGTAGGTGGCCGCCGCGATCAGGGTGGCGCCGATCGCCAGACCGTCGAGCCCGTCGGTCAGGTTGACGGCGTTCGACGAGCTGACCAGCACCAGCATCACGAACGGCAGGTACAGCACGCCCAAGTTGTAGACCGCCCGCTTGAAGAACGGCAGCGCCACCGTCGGCTCCAGCGCGAACGGCTCGGGCAGCGCCAGCAGCGCCAGCCCGGCACCGAGGGCGACCAGCATCTGGAGCGCCAGCTTGCCGCGTGCCGACAGGCCCAGGTTGCGGCCGCGCCTCAGCTTGAGGTAATCGTCGGCGAAGCCGACGGCGCCGAACGCCGCCGTCACCACCACCGCCAGCCAGACGAACGGGTTGGTGAGGTTGGCCCACAGCAGCGTCGGCACCAGCACCGCGAACAGCACCAGCAGCCCGCCCATCGTCGGGGTGCCGGCCTTGACCTGGTGGCGCTCGGGGCCGACCTCTCGGATGCTCTGGCCGATCGAGCGCCGGCGCAGCTGGGCGATGAACCACGGCCCGAGCAAGACGCACAGCAGGAAGGCGGTGATCACCGCGCCGGCGGTACGGAAAGTGATGTAGCGGAAGACGTTGAAGCCGGCAATCTGGTCGCGCAGCGGGAACAGCAGGTGGTAGAGCATCAGTCCGCCTCCTCCGCCGCCAGCACCGCCGCCACCACCGCTTCCAGCCCGACGCCGCGCGACCCCTTGACCAGCAGCAGGTCCTCGGCGGCCAGCAGACCGGGAGCCAGCTCGGCGGCCGCGGCCGCGTCGGCGCACCAGCGGGTCTCGGCGCCCGCCGCTGCCGCTGCCGCCACCAGCTCGCGCGCCTGCTCGCCCACTCCCACCACCGGCGAGAAGCCGAGCCGCGCCGCCTCCGCACCGGCTGCCCGGTGCAGCTCGGCGGCGCTCGTGCCGAGCTCCAGCATGTCGCCCAGCACGCACCACGATCGCGCGCCGGCCGCCAGCTGGCGGGCGCCGGCGAGCGCGCCGGCGAGCGCCGAGGGGCTCGAGTTGTAGCTGTCGTCGACCAGCAGGGCGCCGCTCGCCAGCCGATGGACGACGCCGCGCATCGCCTCGGGCGCCACCGTTGCGGCCGCCGCCGCGACCTCCTCGAGTGCGATGCCGAGGCGGTGGGCGCAGGCCGCGGCGGCGAGGAAGTTCTCGACGTTGTAGCGCCCGATGAGCGCCAGCTCGACCGTCACGCTGCGGCCGCCCACCGCCAGCTCGAAACGGGAGCCGGGACGCCCGGGGGTGGTGCTCAGCCGGCGGGCGCGGTAGTCGGCGTCGCGGTCGATGGCGTACCAGGCCACCGGCCCGGGGTGCGCCTCGGCGATCGCCGCCACCCGCGGGTCGTCGCGGTTGGCGACCACCAGCCCGCCCTCGACCAGGCCCTCGAGCAGCTCGGCCTTGGCGCGCGCGATCGCCTCCACCGAGCCGAAGTTGACCAGATGGGCCGGCCGCACGTTGGTGTAGACCGCCACCTCGGGACGCGCCAGCCGGCTCAGCCGCCCCAGCTCGCCCGGCGTCGACATCCCCATCTCGGCGACCATCCACTCGCTGTCCTCGGGGATGCCGAGCAGC
>JBFGNS010000115.1:0-13788 GCA_041574955.1 Thermoanaerobaculia bacterium
CCCAGCTCGACCAGGGACACCGCCAGCGTGTAGCGGCGCACCGCCGCCTGCCGGCCGCGGCCGAAGAACAGCAGCGGCAGGCAGGCCAAGGCGGGGAAGAACACCACCCGCGTCAGCGAGTCGCCGATCAGCAGCTGCAGGAACTCGCTCATCCGCCGATCAGCCAGGCGAGCAGCACGAGCACGCCCACCAGGAAGTAGAGCGCGTAGTTGCGCACGTTGCCGGTCGTGGTCATCCGGATCAGCTCACCGGCGAGGCGCGAGACCGCCGGCCCGGCGTGGACCGCGCCCTCGATCAGGATGCCGTCGGCGATCCGCCAGAAGCCGCGCGCCAGCGCCGCCGCCGGAGCGACCAGCAGGCGGTCGTAGGCCTCGTCGACGAAGTACTTGTGGACCAGGACGCGGTGGAGTGCCGGGAAGCGGGCCGCCCACGCCTTGCCGCCCTCGAGCTCCTTGCCCGGGCCGTAGATCTTCCACGCCGCCCAGATGCCGAGACCCGCCACCACCACCGAGAGGCCCATCAGCGCCAGCTCGAGCCCCAGGCTCAGGTGGTGCGCCTCGCCGTGGCCGGTGACGTCGGCAAAGACCGGCTTCAGGAACTTGGCGAACACGTTGACGTCGAAATGCCCCAGCTTCGGGATCCCGACATAGCCCGCCAGAACCGCCCCCACCGCCAGCACCACCAGCGGCCAGGTCATCACGGGGGGCGATTCGTGCAGGTGCGAGCGCTGCTCCTCGGTCCCCCGGAACTCGCCGTGGAAGCACAGGAACAGCAGCCGGAACATGTAGCAGGCCGTGAGCCCCGCGGTCACGATCCCCACCACCCACAGGATCGGGCTGCCCTCGAACGCCGCCGCCAGGATCTGGTCCTTGGAGAAAAACCCTGAGAGGAGCGGCACGCCCGAGATCGCCAGCGTCCCCACCAGCATCGTCCGGTAGGTCACCGGCAGCTTGCTCTTGAGACCCCCCATCTTGGTCAGGTCCTGCTCGCCGCCCATGGCGTGGATCACCGAGCCCGAGCCGAGGAACAAGAGCGCCTTGAAGAAGGCGTGGGTGCCGAGGTGGAAGATCGCCGCGCCGTAGGCCCCCACCCCCGCCGCCAGGAACATGTAGCCGAGCTGCGACACCGTCGAGTAGGCCAGCACCTTCTTGATGTCGGTCTGCGCCAGACCGATGGTGGCGGCGAAGATCGCGGTCAGCGCCCCGATCACCGCCACGAAGCCGCCGATCCCCGGCGCCAGCTGGTAGAGCGCGTTCGACCGCGCCACCATGTAGACCCCCGCCGTCACCATGGTGGCGGCGTGGATCAGGGCCGACACCGGGGTCGGGCCGGCCATCGCGTCGGGCAGCCAGACGTAGAGCGGGATCTGGGCGCTCTTGCCCATCGCGCCCACGAACAGGCACAGGCAGACGAAGCCGGCGAAGGAGAGGCCCAGCAGATAGCTCCCCTGGACCCCCTCGGGGTCGGCGGCCACCGCCGAGAACACCGTCTGGTAGTCGAGGCTCCCGAACTTGGCCACCAGCGCAAACAGACCCACCAGGAAGGCGAAGTCCCCGATCCGGTTGACGATGAACGCCTTGCGCCCGGCGTACGGCGGGAACCTCTGCTCGTAGTAGAAGCCGATCAGCAGGTACGAGCACAGGCCGACCCCCTCCCAGCCCACGAAGGTGACCAGGAAGTTGGCGCCGAGCACCAGCAGGAGCATGGCGCCCATGAAGAGGTTCAGGTACACGAAGTAACGCTGGTACCCCTCCTCGTGCCCCATGTACCCCACCGAGTAGACGTGGATCCAGAAACCCACGAAGGTCACCACGAACAGCATCACCGCGGAGAGCGGGTCGAGCAGCAGCGCCGCCTCGATCTCGAGGCCGCCCGCGGTCCAGGTGTAGAAGGAGCGCTGGAACGGCTCGGGCGCCATCCGGCCGGCGTACTCGACCAGGCAGCCGAGAGCGATCAGCAGCGACAGCCCCGGCGCCCCGACCCCCACCGCGGTCGTCCAGTGGCGGGCGACGCGGGGCCCCAGGGCGGCGTTGGCGGCCGCCCCCAGGAACGGCAGGAGCGCCACCAGCCAGAGCAGTTCGAGCGGGCTCATCGCAGGGCTACCAGCGCATCAGGTCGAGCCGGTTGACGTCGATCGTCCGGCGGTTGCGGTAGACGGCGATGAACAGCGCCAGTCCCACCGCGGCCTCGGCCGCCGCCACCGCCAGCACGAAGAACACGATCGCCTGGCCGTCGAGGGCCAGCTCGGGGGAGCGCTCCGCGAGGATGCGGGCGTAGGCCACCAGCGACAGGTTGACCGAGTTGAGCATCAGCTCGATCGACAGGAAGATGGTGATGGCGTTGCGGCGCCACAGGGCGCCGATCGTGCCGATCGAGAACAGCGCGGCCGACAGCAGCAGGTACCAGACCGCCGGGACCGTCACGCCTTCTCCTCGCGGTCGCGCGGTGCCGAGCGGCGGGCCAGGGCGGTGGCGGCGACCACCGCCGCCAGCAGCAGCAGTCCGACGATCTCGAACGGCAGCAGGTAGGTGGTGAAGAGCTTGCGGGCCAGCGGCACCAGGGCGACCGCATCGGGCGTCAGCTCGGCGGTGTGGGCAGAGCCCTGCGCGGCGAAGAACTGGCTACCCAGGATGGCCGCGAACACCACCGCCGCCAGTGCGGCGATCAGCTTGTGGACTCGGTGGCCGCCGGCCGGCTCCTCGCGCTCGACGTTGAGCAGCATGATCACGAACAGGAACAGCACCAGAATCGCGCCGGTGTAGACCAGCACCTGCAGGGCGGCCAGGAACGGCGCTCCCAGCAGCACGAACAGCACCGCCAGCGAGATCAGCGTCACCACCAGGCTCATCACCGAGTAGACCGGGTTGCGGTGGGAGATGACCACCACCGCCGACGCCAGCGCCAGCACCGAGAACAGCGCGAAGATCGCCAGCTCCACGGCTCAGCTCGCTCCGGCGACGGTGAACGCCGCCACGCCGATGAAGTTGAGGATCGCCAGCGGCAACAGCACCTTCCAGCCCAGCCGCATCAGCTGGTCGAAGCGGAAGCGCGGGAAGCTCCACCGCACCCAGACGAAGAACATCATGAACAGGGCGATCTTGCCGACCAGCACCCCCATCCCCTTGAGCGCTACCAGCCACCAGGCGCCGGTGTAGTCGAGGCCCGGCAGGTGCCAGCCGCCCAGGTAGAGGGTGGCGGCGAGCGCCGACAGGGTGGTCATGCTCATGTACTCGCCCATGAAGAACAGCGCGAACTTCATCGAGCTGTACTCGGTGTGGTAGCCGGCCACCAGCTCCGACTCGGCCTCCGGCAGGTCGAACGGCAGCCGGTTGGTCTCGGCGAAGGCGGCGACCAGGAACACCACGAAGCCGATGATCTGCGGGAAGATGTTCCACTGCGGCACGAAGCCGAGCCACAGCCCCTGCTGCGCCTCGACCACCCGGTCGAGGCGGAACGATCCTGCGGGTACCAGCGTCGCCACCACCGACAGGGTCAGCGCCAGCTCGTAGCTGATCATCTGCGCCGAGGCGCGCACCGAGCCGAGCAGCGAGTACTTGTTGTTCGAGCTGTAGCCCGCCATCACCAGGGCGTACACGCCCAGGCTGGCGAGCGCCAGCAGCAACAGGGCGCCGGTGTCGACGTCCGCCACCACCAGCGCAACACTGCGGCCGGCCACCTCGACCGTCGGACCGAACGGGATCACCACGAAGGTAGTCAGTGCCGGCACCAGCGCCAGCATCGGCGCCAGCAGGTAGAGCGGTCGGTCGGCGCCGCTCGGCACGATGTCCTCCTTGAACAGGAACTTCACCGCGTCGGCCAGGCCCTGGAAGATGCCCATCGGTCCCACCCGATTGGGCCCGCGCCGGTCCTGCATCAGCGCCGAGCCACGGCGCTCGACCCACAGCATCACCGGCGCAGCGTTGAGCAGCACGGCGAGCCAGGCGCCCATCTTGGCGAGGGTGGCGGCGAAGGCGAAGCTCATCGTTCGAACTCGCTCGTCGGATCTCAGCCGGCGGCCGCCGCGTCCGCGTCGCCCGCCGCCGGCGGCGGGGCGGTGGGGGAGTCCAGGGCGACGCCCTCGGCCGGCAGACCGGCCAGGCTGGCGCCGGCCAGCGCCGGCAGCCCGCCGGCGAAGCGCCGGAACACCTGGCCCGCGGTCACCGGCTCCGGCCAGTCGCCGTCGAAGCGGCGCAGCAGCGCGGCCAGCACCTCGACACCCGGCAGCGCCTCGCCGGCCGGCGGGAAGGCGCGCTCGAACCGCTGCAGCCGTCCCTGGCTGTTGACGTAGCTGCCCTCGGTCTCGGCGTGGGTGGCCAGCGGCAGGGCGACGTCGGCCGCCCGCGTCAGCGGCGAATCGTGCCAGCCCAGCACCAGCAGCCGCTCGGCGGCGCGCAGCTGCTCGACCGCCTCGGGGTCGGAGGCCAGCCCGCCCAGATCGCCCGCCACCAGCAGGGTGCCGCAGCGCGCGCCGCCGCCACCGCCCAGCAGGTCGGCGGCGGTGAGCCCGCCGTCGCCCGGGGTCAGGCCGGCGAGCTCGGCGCCGCGGCGGTTGGGCACCGTCTCGCTGCCGCTCACTCCACCGTGCAGGTTGGGCACGGTGCGGGTCGGCCCCTGGCCGGCCCAGACGGCGCGGTGCGGCGTCTGCAGGACCTCCGCCAGCCGCGCCAGCAGGAACGCCTCCTCGGTGCTCAGCGAGCCGCTGGCCAGCAGCGCCACCGGGCTGTCGCCGCCGGCCGCCAGGAGCGCCTGGTGGGCGGCGTCGAGCGCGCTCCGCCAGTCGGCGGGCGCCTGCTCGTCGCCCTCGGCGCGCAGCCGCGGGGAGGTCAGCCGCTCCTGCTCGTACGGCTCGAAGGTGGTGCGGCCGTAGTCACACATCCAGGAGTCGTTGACCTCGGGGTTGTAGCGCGGCTTGTAGCGCCGGATAAGGCCACGGCGGTGCTCGAGGGTGATGTTGCAGCCGGCGTCGCAGCCGGTGCAGATCGACGGCTTCTTGTCCAGGTACCAGACCCGCTCGGCGAACCGGAAGCGGGTCGAGGTGAGCGCGCCCACCGGGCAGACGTCGACCACGCAGGTCGACAGCGGGTTGTCCAGCACCTTGCCCGGGAACACCCCGATCTCGGTGCGCGCGCCGCGCTGGAAGAAGCCGAGCTCGCCGGTGCCGCTGATCTCCTCGGTGAACCGGATGCAGCGCGTGCACTGGATGCAGCGGTTCATGTTGAGCACCACGTGCGGCCCCAGCGGAATCCGCTCACGGCCGGGGTAGGTCCGCTTCTCCTCGTAGCGGAAGCGCGAGAACGCCTGGCCGTGCTTGAACGAGTAGTCCTGCAGCCCGCACTCGCCGGCCTGGTCGCAGATCGGGCAGTCGAGCGGGTGGTTGATCAGCAGGAACTCCATGATGCCTTCCTGCGAGGCCGCCACCTCGGGGTCGTCGACCTTGACGACCATGCCGTCCTTCATCACCTGGGTAGTGCAGCCGGCCTGCAGCTTGGGCATGCCCTCCACCTTGACCAGGCACATGCGGCACTGGCCGACCACCGACAGCCGCGGGTGGTAGCAGTAGTGCGGGATCTGCACGCCGACCTGCTTGGCCGCCTCGATCAGGTTGGTGCCGCGCTCGACCTCGATGGTGCGGCCGTCGATGGTGACGGTGGGCATCAGGCGGTGGCTCCTGCGGTGAAGTAGCGACGCGCCGGATAGGGGCAGCCGGCGCCGTCCAGGTGGCTGTCGATCTCGGAGCGGAAGCTGGTGGCCAGCGAGCGGATCGGGCCGACCGCGGCGTCGGCCAGCGCGCAGAGCGCGGTGCCGCTCATGTTGCCGGTCATGCGCAGCAGCAGCTCGGCCTCGGCGGCCGAGGCCGAGCCGGCCTCGATGCGCTCGAGCACCATCGCCGCCCAATGGGTGCCCTCGCGGCACGGCGTGCACTGGCCGCACGACTCGTGCTCGAAGAAGCGGGCCAGCCTGAGCGTCGAGCGCACCAAGCAGGTGTCCTCGTCCATCACGATGACCGCCGCCGAGCCCAGCATGCTGCCGGCCTTGGCCAGCGAGTCGAAGTCCATCGGCAGCCCGCTGTGCGAGGCGTCGAGGATCGCGGCCGACGCGCCGCCGGGGATGAACGCCTTGAGCGGTTTGCCCCCGAGCATGCCGCCGGCGTCGTCGATCAGGGTGTCGAGCGTGGCGCCGATCGGGTGCTCGTAGACGCCGGGGCGCTCGACGTGGCCCGACATGCAGTACAGCTTGGGACCGGTGTTGCGCTCGTCGGTGCCGATCGAGCGGAACCAGGCGGCGCCGCGCTCGATGATGTGGGGCACGTTGCACAGCGTCTCGACGTTGTTGATCACCGTCGGCTGGCCGAAGGCGCCGACCAACGCCGGGAACGGCGGCTTGACCCGCGGCTGGCCGCGCTTGCCCTCGAGCGACTCGAGCATGCCGGTCTCCTCGCCGCAAATGTAGGCGCCGGCGCCGCGGTGGACCCGCATCTCGAGCGCGAAGCCCGACCCGAGCACGCTCGAGCCCAGGATGCCGTGGTCGTAGGCGTCGCGGATCGCCGCCTCCAGGACGTCGGCTTGCCGCACGTACTCGCCGCGGATGTAGATGTAGCAGACCGAGGCGCCCACCGCCCAGCAGCAGATGGCGCAGCCCTCGATCAGCTGGTGCGGATCGTGCTCCATCAGCACCCGGTCCTTGAACGTGCCGGGCTCGGATTCGTCGGCGTTGCACACCAGGTACTTCTGCTGGTCGGTCTTGGGGATGAAGCCCCACTTGACGCCGGCTGGGAAGCCGGCCCCGCCGCGGCCACGCAGACCGGAGCTCTTGACCTCCTCGATCACCGCCTCGGGCTCCATGGCGAGCGCCTTTTCGAGCGCGGCGTAGCCGCCGGCGGCGCGGTAGCCTTCGACGGTCAGCACCGACGGCTGGCCGACGTGGCGGGTCAGGATCGGCTCGAACCCCATCAGTCGAGATCCGCCAGCAGCTTCTTCACCGCCGCCGGCGTCAGCGGTCCGTGGTAGGCGTCGTCGAGCATCATCATCGGCGCCGAGTCGCACGCGCCGAGGCACTCGAACTGGACGTAGGAGCAGCGGCCGTCGGCGGTCACCTCGTCCTCCTCGACCCCCAGCTCTTCGCGCAGCAGTTCGAGAATCTCGCCGGCGCCGCGCAGCGCGCACGACAGGTTGGTGCACAGCCGCAGCCGGTGGCGCCCGACCGGCTTCTGGTGGTAGAGGTCGTAGAAGGTCACCACGCCGTAGACGCGCGCCGGCGGCAGCTCGAGCTCGCGGGCCACCGCTTCGATCGCCTCGTCGGGCAGCCAGCCGCCCCAGTGCCTCTGCGCCAGGTGGAGCGCCGGCAGCAGCAGCGCCTCGCTGGTGGGGTAGGCGGGCCTCAGGGCGTCGAGCTCGGCGCGCAGCTCGTCGGGCAGGGTCGGTGCCGGCCGGCGGGCCTGGGGCTCAGCCATCGGTCACCCCCGAGCCGGCGGGACGGCGCGGATCGAGCTCGAGGCCGCCCTTGCGCCAGACGTAGACCAGCCCGATCAGGATCAGGCCGACGAACACCATCATCGCCCAGAACAGGGGCCAGCCGCCCTCGCGCAGCACCAGCACCCACGGATAGAGGAACGCCGCCTCGACGTCGAAGATCACGAAGTCGATGGCCACCAGGAAGAACAGCACCGAGATGCGCTTGCGGGAGCGGTCCAGCAGCGGCTCGCCCGACTCGTACGGCGACAGCTTGACCGTGCCGCCCGCGCGGCTGCCGATCCAGCTCGACAGCATGACCACGCCGCCTCCCAGCAGCAGCGCAAAGCCCAACGCGAGCAACACCGGGTAGTGATCGGCAGGCATCGAGAGCTTACGGTTCGGGGGCGACCCGGCCGGTATGGCACCGGCCCCTCCTTGGGGGCGCCATGGGCCGCGGCGGGCGCCGCGGCCGCTCGTGAAGAATGTCACAAGCTCGCCGCGCGTGACAAGGCGACGCTGCCGCCGGGCGAGGCTGCTAAGCTGCGCCGGGCCTGACCGGTCCAGCCGGCATCCGGCCGGGACCAGGGCTCGAGAGCGTTCAGTGGGCGCCGGCCCGATCGGGGCCGGGATGTGTGGAAGGGGGTGGTGCGAAAGGGGGGACTCGAACCCCCACGGCCTTGCGGCCACTAGGTCCTGAACCTAGCGCGTCTACCAATTCCGCCACTTTCGCGGCGCCGAGATTCTAGGAGCAGACCTTGCGGCTGTCAAACCACATCCACACCCCCACGCCGAGCCCCCGGGGCGGCGGCTCGCGGAGCTGCCGCCGGTGAGCGACAGGCACCCGCTACCGGGACAGGAGGCGGTGCTGCGCGCCGCCCTGGCCGAGCGCCTGGCGCGGGCGGGCACCGACGGCGTGGCCGCCGGCGATCTGGTTGCCGGGCTGGGCGGCGACTGGTCGGAGCGGGCGGTGCGCCGCGCGCTCGACGCCCTGGCCGCCGACGGCGAGGCAGCGGTGTGGAATCGGCGCTGGCTGGCGGTCTCCGCCACCGACTGGGTAGTCGGGGTGGTCGAGCGGGGCGCCGACGGCAAGAGCTGGCTGCGCACGGGACCGGGTGGGCAGGACCTGCGGCTGCGCCAGGCCGACCTGAAGGGTGCGCGCAGCGGCGACCGGGTGCTGGCACGGCCGGTGGGTGCTCGGCGGCGCCGCGCGGGCCGCCCGCCGCGCGGGGTCGTTGTGCGCCGGCTGGGGCGCCGCCGGCGCACCGTAGTCGGCACCCGGGTAACAGACGGCGACCGCCGGCGGCTGGTCCCGTTCGACCCGCAGTCGCGGCTGGATCCGTGGGTCGAGGGTGGCGACGAGCTGGACGAGGAGTGCTACGTGGTGGTCGAGCTGGCCGCCGAGGGCGGCCGCCAGGGGCCGGGCCGGGCGCGGGTGATCGAGGTGCTGGGTCCGGCCAGCGAGCCCGGGGTGGACGTCGAGGTGCTGCTGCGCGAGCACGAGATCCCCGACGAGTTCCCGCCGGCCGTTCTGGTGGCGGCGGCGGAGCTGCCCGACGAGCCCAGGCGTGTCGACTTCGGCGGCCGCCGGGACCTGCGCAACCAGGTGATCGTGACCATCGACGGCGAGACGTCGCGCGATTTCGACGACGCCATCTCGGTCGAGAAGACGGAGCGCGGCTGGCGGCTGGGCGTCCACATCGCCGATGTCGCCCACTACGTGCCCGAGGGTAGCGAGCTGGACCTCGAGGCCTACCGGCGGGGAACCAGCGTCTACTTCCCCGACCGCGCGGTGCCGATGCTGCCCGAGGTGCTGTCCAACGGCCTGTGCTCGCTGCGGCCCGACGTGCCGCGGCTGACGCTGTCCGCCTTTCTCTCTCTCGACGAGCGCGGCAAGGTGACCCGCAGCCGGTTCACCGAGTCGGTGATCCAGAGCCACCGGCGGCTGACCTACGGCGAGGTGACGCGGCTGCTCGAACGGCCCGCGGAGGGCGATGCGGCCGAGTACGGCGAGGTGCTCGCGATGCTGCGGCTGGCCGAGCGGCTGATGCGCCGTCTGCTCGAGCGGCGGATGGCGCGCGGCTCGATCGACTTCGACCTGCCGGAGGGCGACGTCATCCTCGACACCGAGGGGTTCACCGTCGGGGTGCGGCCGGGTGAGCGGACAGTGGCCCACCGCATCATCGAGGAGTTCATGATCGCCGCCAACGAGGCGGTGGCCCGCCGCCTCGGGGCGGCCGACGGCCCCGGCCTCTACCGGGTGCACGAGCCGCCGGCCGAGGAGTCTCTCGAGGAGCTCCGGCTGATCCTGGCGCCGCTCGGGCTGGAGCTGCGCGGCGACCTGGCCGATCCGCAGCCGTCGGCGCTGCAAGCGGTGCTGCGGCGGGTCGAGGGGCGCCCCGAGGAGCCGTTCGTCGCCAGCCTGGTGCTGCGCGCCATGCAGCGAGCCGTCTACCTGCCCGAGAGCCGGGGCCACTACGCCCTGGCCAGCCGCCACTACACCCACTTCACCTCGCCGATCCGGCGCTACCCGGACCTGGTGGTCCATCGACGGCTGAAAGCGCTGCTCGGCCGTGGCGACGAGGCCGACGCGGCCGAGGCGCTGGCCGCCCGCCTGCCCGGCATTGCGGCCCACGCCAGCCGCACCGAGCGGCGGGCCGAGAAGGCCGAGCGTCAGCTGCTGCAGTGGAAGCTGGTGCGCTTCCTGGCCGACCGGGTGGGGGAGCGGTTCGAGGGCCGCATCACCGGCGTGCAGCCGTTCGGGCTGTTCGTCCAGCTCGCCGGCTACTACGTCGACGGGCTGGTCCTGGTCCGCTCGCTGGCCGACGACTACTACGTCTACGACGAGGCCGCGCACACTCTCACCGGCAGCCAGGGCGGCCGGGTCTTCCGCCTGGCCGACGAGGTCGAGGTCGAGCTCACCGGCGTGTCGCTGCGTCACCGCGGTCTGGATCTGAAGATCGTCGGCATGCCGGAGCCGCCGCCGCGCGAGGGACGCGGGCGGCGGTCGCGGCCGGACGACCGACCGGCGGCGGAACGCACGGGACGCGGGAGAGGGCGCCGCGGCCGGGAGCGCGACACAGAACGAGGCCGCGGGCGCGACAAGGAGCGCCACGGCCGCCGCAGCGGGGGCCGTGGCGGCGAGCGTGGCGGGGGTCGGGGAGGCTCCCGCAAAGGCGGCGGGCGGAGCCGGTAGCGCGGTAGACTGGGGGACCGTGACACCGACCCGAGGAGCGCTGCTCTGCTGTCTGCTCGTGCTGGTCGCCGCCTGCGGGCCGTCCGATGAGCAGGTGGAAGCCGACACCGAGTCGATCCGCGCCGCGCTCGAGACCTACCTGCCGCTGCTCGGCGAGGCTTACTCGACCGGCGACCTGGAACCGTTGCGCCCGTACGTGGCGGAGAAGGAGGTCGCCGCCATCGAGAAGCGCATCCGGGAGCTCTACGCCCAGGGGAGGGTCCTGGAGCCGGTCTTCCGCAACGTGACGGTCGAGGACGTGACGGTGTTCAATCGCGCCAACGCCTACGTCACCACCGTCGAGGTGTGGGACCTGCGCTCGCTGGCCCCCGGCTCGCGCGAGGTGCTGGCCGAGGAGATCGAGCAGAGCAACCGGGTGAAGTACCAGCTCAAGCGCGACGGCGACGGCTGGCGCGTGCTGTTCCGCACCATCCAGGAGTAGCCCCGGAGCCCGCGCGGCGGGCCGGTCGCGTGTCGTCGCGGGTGCAGCGCTGTGGCAGACTGCCGCCATGACGGTAACCCCCACCGTGGCGATCGTCGGCCGGCCCAACGTTGGCAAGTCGACGCTGTTCAACCGCCTGGTCGGGCGGCGGCAGGCGATCGTGCACGACCAGCCCGGCGTGACCCGCGACCGGATCACCGGCTCGCTCGAGCTGGGAGAGGACCGCCCGGTGCAGCTGGTGGACACCGGCGGCCTGGTGCCGGGCGACCAGGCGCTCGGCCTCAACGAGCAGGTCTTCGTGGCGGTGGAGGAGAGCGACCTGCTGGTGCTGGTGGTGGACGGCAAGGAGGGGCTGGTGGCCGCCGACGAGGCGATTGTCGCCGAGCTGCGCCGCTTTGGCAAGCCGATGGTGCTGGTGGTCAACAAGGCCGACACCCGGCTGGCGCGCGAGCAGTTTCCGGAGTTCCATCGGTTGGGCATCGAGCCCCAGCTGTTGCTGTCCGCCGAGCACGGCGACGGCAGCGGCGCGCTGCGCGACCTGCTGGCCGAGCTGCTGCCGGCGGGCGGCCCGTCGCCGGACGGCGAGCTGCCGCGGCTGGCGATCGTCGGGCGGCCCAACGTCGGCAAGTCGTCGCTGCTCAACCGGCTGGTCGGCCGCCGCCGTGCCCTGGTGTCGGACACCCCCGGCACCACCCGCGACCCGGTCGACTCGGTGGTCGAAGCGGGCGGCCAGCGCTACCTGCTGGTCGACACCGCCGGCATCCGCCGCCGCTCCCGGCTGCAGGACGCGCCCGAGGAGCTGGCGGTGATGATGGCGCGGCGCCAGATCGAGCAGGCCGAGCTGGCCGTGCTGGTGGTCGAGGCGCCGCTCGGCGTGACCAGCGGTGACCTGGCGATCGCCGGCGCGGTGTGGGAGCTGGGGCGGGCGGCGCTGGTGCTGGTCAACAAGTGGGACCTGCTGGATCCGGCGAGCCGCCGCCGGCTGGACGACAGCTGGCCGCGGCTCGAGCAGCTGCTGGCCGCGCCCCGCCGGGTCAACGTGTCGGCCGAGACGGGCCGCGGCCTCGAAAAGCTGTTTCCGGCAGCCGAGGCGGTGCTCGCCGACTACCACCACCGCCTGCCCACGGCGGAGGTCAACCGGCTGCTCGACAGAATCACCTCCCGCCACCGCCCGCCGACCCTCGCCGGCAAGCCGTGGAAGCTGCTCTACGCCACCCAGGTGGGGGTGGCGCCGCCGTCGTTCCTGCTGTTCGCCAACCGCACCCTCAAGCGCGGCGCGAGCTACCGCCGCTACCTGGAGAACGCGCTGAGGAGCGAGCTAGGCGGGCTGCCGGGGGTTCCAATCCGGCTCACCGTCCGGCGGCGTTGAGGGGTGGTGGGTCTACTGCCGTGTCGAGGGCCGAGGGCCGACCCGGAGGTGGCGATCCCGAAGTGGCCGGCACCCGGTCGGCACCCGGTCGGCGCACCCGGTCGCGGCACCCGGTCGCGCCGTCGCCGGCCGTCACCGCCCCGGTCGGACGATCGAAAAAGCTCGATACGGCGCTTGCTTAGCAGCTGCTAGTTCATGTAAATTCTCAGAGAATTCACTTGAACTAAGCTCGCCTTGCGAGCCCAGCCCACCTCCGACCCATGCCCGCCCGCCGCATCAACAGCAAAGGCCGACGCAAGGGGCTGACCAAGGCCGAGCTGGTGCGCCGCATCTACCAGCTGCACGGCGGCCTGACCCAGGCGGAGGCGGCTGAGATCGTCGACTCCATCTTCGACGCGATGAAGACCAGCCTGCTCGACGGGCGCTCGGTCAAGATCCAGAACTTCGGCGTCCTCGAGGTGACCGACCGGCAGGGTCGCACCGGCGTCGACCCGTCGAGCGGCGACCGGATCTACATCCCCGAGCACCGCGGTCTGAGCTTCCGGCCGTCGCCGCGGCTCAAGGACGTCCTCGAGCGGCGCTCGCGCGAGCGGCTCGAGGAGGAGATTCGCAAGCAGCTGAGCAGCTGAGCCGGCGGTTCGGCGCGCCCACCATGGCCAAGAAGCTCTACTTCAAGATCGGCGAGGCGTGCAAGCGGCTCGACATCCAGCCGTACGTGCTGCGCTACTGGGAGACCGAGTTCCCGGCGCTCAGCCCCGACAAGAGCAAGTCCGGCCAGCGGGTCTACAGCCGCGAGGACCTGGCGATCATCCGGCGGATCAAGGAGCTGCTCTACGACGAGGGCTACACCATCGCCGGCGCCAAGAAGAAACTGGAGGGCGAGCTCGAGTCCGGCGGCCTCTCCGCCAAGGCCGACGGCGAGGAGCAGCCCGAGGCGGAGGCGGAAGCCAAGCCGGCGAGCCGGGCCGAGAAGGCGAAGTCCAAGGCGGGCTCCAAGGCGAAGCCCGAGCCCGGGGCGGCCGAGCCGGCGCCGCTTGACAGCGGGCCTTCGGACGCTAAGATGCTGCGAGAAGGCATCCGGGACGCCCTCAAGGAGGCGCGGGCGATTCTCGCCATCCTGGATTCCAAGTCGCCGGCGGACTGACCTCCCACACCCCCAGGGACCAACACCCCAGGGAGACAGCCCGCCGCGAAGCGGTTCCCTCAAACAAGTCGGGACGTGGCGCAGCCTGGTAGCGCACCTGAATGGGGTTCAGGGGGTCGCGAGTTCAAATCTCGCCGTCCCGACCAATTC